>JANOFE010000001.1:0-4917 GCA_031413495.1 Pseudorhodobacter sp.
GACGAGCCAGTAGATCGGCAACATCAGGAACAGGATGTAGATGATTGGAATCAGGGATCTTTTGCGCATCATGTGTTCCTATTTGGCGTCATTGCGGGTCATCAGCGTGTAGAACAGCCATGACACCAAAAGCGTGATTGCAAAGTAGATCAGCGACATCGCGGCAGCGGGGCCAAGATCGAACTGGCCAAGGGCGATTTTCACAAGGTCGATCGACAGAAGCGTGGTCGAATTTCCGGGGCCCCCGCCTGTTAGAACAAAGGGTTCGGTGTAGATGTTGAAGCTGTCCATGAAGCGCAGCAGAATCGCGATGGTCAGCACCTGCTTCATCTTTGGCAGCTGGATGAACCGGAACACCGACCAGCTGGATGCGCCATCAATGCGGGCGGCCTGATAATACGCGTCGGGGATCGACACCAGGCCCGCATAGGCCAGCAGCACCACAAGCGACGTCCAGTGCCAGACATCCATCACGATGATCGTGATCCACGCCGCCAGCGGGCTTTGCGTCATATCATAGTCGATGCCGAGAACTGTATTTAGGAAATAGCCGACAAGTCCAATGTCGGGCAGTGTGAAGATGTTCCACATAGCGCCGACCACATTCCACGGGATCAGCATCGGCAGGGCCATCAGCACGAGGCACACCGGCACCCAAAAGCCTTGGCGGGGCATGGCAAGGGCTATGACGACGCCTAGTGGGATTTGGATCAGCAGGATAATGCCGGTGAACAGAAACTGGCGGCCTAAGGAGGCGTGAAAGCGTTCTGATCGAAGAAGTTGTTGAAACCAATCAAGCCCTTGCCAGAAAAACACGTTGTCGCCAAAGGTTTCCTGCACCGAATAATTGACCACTGTCATCATGGGGATCAGCGCGTTGAACGCGACCAGAATGAGCATCGGGAACACAAAGAACCAAGCTTTTTGATTTTCGGTTTTCATCATGCAGCCTTTGCAGGTGAGGTGGCAATCCAACCATCGCGGTAAAGTCTGGTTTGCGCCGGGTTGAAGGCCAGATGCACCGCATCGCCCTGCCCCGGCACCGGGCCGTCGATCACGGCAGCGACGCGTTGATCGCCAACCATCGCCTCCACCACATTATGCCGCCCGATGTCGGAAACCTTGCGGATCACGGCGGGCAGGCCTTCTGTAGCAAGCGTTACATATTCCGGGCGGATGCCGATTTCGAACTTGCCGAAGCCGGAATTGATAGGCCCTTCCAAGGTAACGGGATGGCCGCCTAGCAGCGGCACGCCATCGCGGAGTTCGCATTTCAGCACGTTCATGCCGGGCGAGCCGATGAAATGGCCGACGAAAGTATGCTGGGGGCGTTCAAACAAATCCACCGGGGTGCCGATTTGCACAACCTCGCCGTCTTGCATCACCACCACTTGGTCAGCAAAGGTCAGCGCCTCGGTCTGGTCATGCGTCACATAGATCATCGTGGCGCGCACGCGTTGGTGCAGTTCTTTCAGTTTGGAGCGGAGTTTCCACTTCAGATGCGGGTCGATCATGGTCAGTGGTTCGTCAAACATCACCACATTCACATCATCGCGCACGAGGCCCCGGCCCATGGAGATTTTCTGTTTCACATCCGGCGACAGGCCTGAGGCGCGGTTTTTCAGCATCCCGGTGACTTCGAGCATTTCAGCGATCTCGGTCACGCGTTTGGCCACCCGCGCCTCATCGACCCCGCGATTGCGCAAGGGAAAGGCGAGGTTGTCGTAAACCGTCATCGTGTCGTAGATCACCGGAAACTGGAACACTTGTGCTATGTTGCGCTTGTCTGGCGGCACAGTGGTAACATCACGGTCGTTGAAAAGGATCTTGCCGTGCGATGGGATCAGCAGGCCGGAAATAATGTTCAAAAGCGTGGACTTACCGCAACCAGAGGGGCCAAGAAGTGCATAGGCACCGCCGTCTTGCCAGTCGACGTCGATCTGTTTTAGCGCGTAATCGGACGGCGCGCTTGGGTTTGCCGAATAGCTGTGACGCAAGTTTTGCAGGGTGATTTTTGCCATGATGTCAGCCCTTCAAGCCACAAGCGCGCCGTCGGGCGCGAAATAGAAACATTTGGCGGGGTCCATATAGAACGCGTGATCCGTGCCCACCTTGTAGGGATGCACACCGGGGGCGAGGGATACCCAAGACTGGTCACCCAGCGAGAAATGTGCCGAACTTTCGGATCCGCTGAGTTCGGTCACCGACACCTTGCCATGTAGTTCCACCTGATCGCCACTTTCCCGAACCGGGCTTACATGGTGCGGGCGGATCGCCACGGTGTAGGCGCCGTCGGTCAGGTCAGCGGCCTTGCCGGAGAGTTCCCATTGCACGCCGTTGGCGAGGCGCGCGCGGCTGCCTTGTTTGGTGACCGACGCGGCATTGATTGGGGGCTGTGAGAACACACGCGCCGAGGTCAGGTTTTGCGGGTGGCGGTAAATTTCGGCTGTCGGGCCAAACTGGGTGACTGCACCATCATCCATCAGCGCGGTATAGCCGCCCAACATCAATGCCTCTTCGGGTTCCGACGTGGCATAGACCACCACGGCACCGCGCCCTGCGAACAATTCGGGCAGCTGATCGCGCAGTTCTTCGCGCAGTTTGTAGTCAAGGTTCGCCAAGGGTTCATCCAAGAATACGGCGGTGCTTTCCTTGGCAATCGCGCGGGCAAGTGCTGTGCGCTGTTGCTGGCCGCCAGACAATTCATGCGGGCGGCGTTTTAGCATGGGGCGCAGGCGCAGAACGTCTGCTGCAGCCTCCACCCTGCCTTGAATTTCCGATTTCGCCATGCCCGCCACGCGCAGCGGCGAGGCTATGTTATCAAAGACCGTCATATGCGGGTAATTGACGAAAAACTGATGCACGAGGCTGATGTTGCGCTTTTGCGGGCTGTCTTTGGTGACATCGACGCCGTTCATCAAAATCTGCCCCGATGTGGCGCGCGCCAGCCCTGCCATCACCTTGATAAGTGACGTTTTTCCCGCCCCCGTGGCCCCCAGCAGCACGTTGAACGCACCCGGTTGCAGCACAAGATTGGTGGGTTTCACACGGGTAATCGCCCCGGTGCGGCTGGTTATATCGCGTAGCTCGAGAGCCATATTTTTTCCCCGGATGATGCGTGGCACCTTATTGCTGCGAATGCGGCAGCGGGCCTTTGCGTCAAAAACCGGGACGACGCGGTAAAGCATGCCCCGGTGAAAATCTGCCCGGCTGATGCGCCGGGCAGTGTCGTCAGGTTTGGCTTAGTTTGCCTGCCATTGCTTGATCAACTCATCATAGTTGATGGTCTCACCCATTGGCTTTTCGTTCTCCAGCTTGCGCTTGGCACCGCCATTGGCATACCAGAATTCGGCATCCTTCGGCTCGTTCAGGCGGGGACCACAGCCGCCGTAAACATTGGCTGCCTCATCTGCCTGTTGCATCCGGCCCATGGTGATATCCATTTCTTCGGCCAGACGGTCCATCGCTTCTTGTGGGGTGAACGCACCCGAGTTTACGTCACCGATTTGCTGCCACCAGATTTGTGCCAGTTTCGGATAGTCAGGCACGTTGATGCCGGTTGGCGACCAACGAACACGGTCGGGTGAGCGGTAGAATTCCACCAAACCACCCAACTTAGGCGCACGTTCGGTAAAGCTTTCGTGCCGCACGGTGCTGTCACGCGCGAAGGTCAGGCCGACTTGGCTTTTCTTCACGTCAACAGTTTTAGAGGTGACGAACTGCGCATAAAGCCAAGCTGCCTGTGCGCGGTCTTCTGGGGTGGATTTGAGGAACGTCCATGATCCTACATCCTGATAGCCGACCTTCTGGCCTTCTTCCCAATAGGGCCCGTGTGGCGATGGTGCCATGCGCCATAGTGGGGTTCCGGTATCGTCGACCGTGTTGTTGCCTTCGGAAATTGGCTTTACCATGTCGGCAGTGAACGCTGTGTACCAGAAGATTTGCTGGGCCACGTTGCCTTGGCTAAGCGCTGGCAATGATTGATAGAAATCATAGCTGGCAGCCCCGGGAGGCGCGTATTTGCGCAGCCATTCATCCCATTTGGCAATGGCATAAACCGATGCAGGACCGTTCGCTTCGCCGCCACGGGTGACAGATGCGCCCGATGGGTTGCAGCTGCCTGCTTCCATCCGGATGCCCCATTCGTCGATCGGGATACCGTTTGGTTCGCCCTTGGAACCAGCCCCTGCCATGGAAAGCCAGGCATCGGTCATCCGCCAGCCCAGATCGGGCGCGCGTTTGCCGTAATCCATGTGGCCGTAGATTTGCACGCCGTCGATTTCTTTTACATCGTTGGTGAAGAACTCGGCGATGTCTTCATAGGCCGACCAGTTGACCGGAACGCCCAGATCATAGCCATACTTGGCCTTGAACGCGGTTTTCAGATCTTCACGGTCGAACCAGTCTTTGCGGAACCAATAAAGGTTGGCAAACTGCTGGTCGGGCAACTGATACAGCTTGCCATCCGGCCCGGTGGTGAACTTGATACCCATGAAATCAGGCAGATCAAGGCCGGGGTTCGTGGTGGCAGCCCAAGAACCCGCCATCTGGTCAGTCAGGTTATAGGCCTGCTGCAGGCGCGAATGGGTGCCGATCAGATCGCTGTCGTTGACATAGCCGTCATAGAGGTTCCGGTTGGTTTGCATTTGGGTTTGCACCGCCTGCACAACTTCGCCTTCGCCCAAAATCTGGTGGTTCACCTTGATGCCGGTGATTTCCTCAAACGCTTTGGTCAGCACTTCGGATTCGTAGGATTGGGTCGGAATGCCTTCCGAAAAGACGTTGATTTCCATGCCTGCAAACGGCTCTGCCGCTTTGATGAACCAATCCATTTCGGCGGTCTGCTCTTCCTTAGAAAGCGTCGACGGCTGAAATTCGGATTCGATCCATTTTTGTGCTGCTGCCGCATCGGCAAAC
>JANOFE010000002.1:0-1227 GCA_031413495.1 Pseudorhodobacter sp.
CTGGGATATGAAATATCGTTTGAAATCTGCAGACGGCACGCCAATTGATGCGACCGTCGAAGATAGTTGGCACCGCATTGCAAAGGCGCTTGCAGCACCCGAATCTGATCCCGCGCTTTGGGAAAGTCGTTTCTACAAAGCCCTCGAAGGATTCAAATACCTGCCTGCCGGGCGGATCACGGCAGGCGCTGGCACTGGGCGGTCCGTCACGCTGTTCAACTGCTTTGTCATGGGCACCGTGCCCGACAATATGGCAGGCGTCTTTGAAGGCCTGAAAGAAGCGGCCCTGACCATGCAGCAGGGCGGCGGCATCGGCTATGATTTTTCCACCATCCGGCCCAAGGGTGCCGAAGTAAAAGGTGTGGCGGCCGACGCCTCTGGCCCGCTGTCGTTCATGGATGTGTGGGATGCGATGTGCCGCACCATCATGTCGGCAGGCAGCCGCCGGGGCGCCATGATGGCCACCATGCGCTGCGATCACCCCGATATCGAAGGCTTTATCGAGGCGAAGCGCGATCCCGCCCGCCTGCGCATGTTCAACCTGTCGGTGCTGGTGACAGACCCGTTTATGGCTGCCGTCAAGGCCGATGGACCGTGGGAATTGGCGTTCGAGGGCAAGGTTTACCGCCCGCTGAAAGCCCGTGATCTGTGGAACAAGATCATGAAATCCACCTTTGAATTTGCCGAACCCGGCGTGATTTTCATCGACCGTATCAACGCGATGAACAACCTGAACTACTGCGAAACGATTGCTGCTACCAACCCCTGCGGTGAACAGCCGCTTCCCCCTTACGGTGCGTGTTTGCTGGGGTCGATCAACATGGCCACGCTTGTCACCCATGCTTTTGAACCCCAAGCCGAACTCAGCCTGACAGCTCTTGATGATCTAGTGCGCCTTGCTGTCCGCATGATGGACAACGTGGTTGATGCCAGCCGCTTCCCATTGCCGCAGCAGGCCGCCGAGGCAAAAGCAAAACGCCGCATCGGCCTTGGCGTGACCGGCCTTGCCGACGCTTTGCTGATGCTGGGCCTGCGTTACGGGTCCGAAATCGCCGCCATGCAGACCGAAGCTTGGATGAAAGCCATCGCGCGTTCTGCCTATCTGGCCTCAGTCGATCTGGCAAAAGAAAAGGGCGCTTTCCCACTGTTTGACGCCGATAAGTACCTCGACTCCGGCACCATGCTGCAGATGGATGATGATGTGCGCGACGCGATCCGCACCCACGG
>JANOFE010000003.1:0-3358 GCA_031413495.1 Pseudorhodobacter sp.
AAATTTTTACAAGGCCTGCCATGACCTATGTGGTGACTGATAACTGCATCGCTTGCAAATATACCGACTGCGTCGAAGTGTGCCCGGTGGATTGCTTCTACGAGGGCGAGACGATGTTGGTCATTCATCCCGATGAATGCATCGACTGTGGTGTGTGTGAACCCGAATGCCCACCCGACGCCATCAGCCCGGATACCGAGCCGGATATGGATAAGTGGGTCGAGTTTAATCGCAAATATTCGATCATGTGGCCGGTGATCATCACCAAGAAAGATGCGCTGCCAGATGCTGACGCCCGCGATGGCGAAACTGGTAAGCTGGAGACGTATTTCAACGAGAATGCCGGTGCTGGTGGTTGACCGGGCTTGAGCACTGATTCGAACGTTATCGTTAACTCTTTCGAGAGCGTTGTCGAAAAATAACCAATTCCAATGGGTTGCGCTGCGACATTGCTGAGTCGCACCAGTTGGAATCAGGTCATTTTTGTGATATACTTATGTTACAAACGAGCATGAAGGCCCAGAAACCAACCTCTGCGTGGTTTGCGTAAGAGACAGGTAATTATTGTGACACCTTATTTTCATCGCCGGGGCAGATGCGCCGCGGACGGTGATTTGTGGTCGCAAATCTGGGGATGCATGCACCCTTTAAGGATGTGACCGAATGACCAAAAGCAAGAAGCCCGATTTTCGCCCTAACGAGTTCGTCGTCTATCCGGCGCATGGCGTGGGTAAGATTATCTCAATTGAAGAGCAGGAAATCGCGGGGCTGCATCTGGAACTGTTCGTGATCTCGTTCGAAAAAGACAAGATGACGCTGCGGGTGCCAACCCACAAAGCCACCGATATTGGCATGCGGTCGCTGTCTTCGCCGGAACTGATTGTGAAGGCGCTGGATACGCTGAAGGGCAAAGCGCGCGTTAAGCGCGCGATGTGGTCGCGCCGCGCACAGGAATATGAGCAAAAGATCAACTCGGGTGATCTGCTGGCGATTGCCGAAGTGGTGCGCGATTTGTACCGCACCGATGATCAGCGCGAGCAAAGTTATTCGGAGCGTCAGTTGTATGAAGCGGCACTGGAACGGTTGACCCGCGAAGTGGCGGCGGTGTCTGGTGTGGACGAGGCTGGCGCGCAGAAAACAGTTGGCGAAGTGCTGATGTCACGCGCGGCGTGAGGTCGAGATCGCAGCCCCGGACTTGGTCCGAGGCTGCAGCCCTTGTGGATCACGAAAGACTTGCCGCCAAAGCGCATAGGGCGGCTGCTTCGGCCAATTGTTGCGAAGCGCCCAGAACATCGCCGGTTTGACCGCCGATCTTGGCGCGGGCAACAAGACCCAAGCCAAGGCTGACGCCTGCCACAGCACAGGCGACAGCCAAGGTCTGCCAGCCTGTCAAAACAAGGCAAAACAGCACCCCGATCAGAACGGCAATCCCCGCCGTGTTTGCACCCGGTTGACCGACCGATTGCGACAGGCCGTTTGGACGGGCATTGGGAAGCCACGCCATCAGAACCGCCATCGGCGCGCGGGACAGACATCCGACCGCGATGATCGCGCCAAAAGCGCCGCCGGTTGCCAGCAACGCTGACAGCGCGGACCAACGCGCCAGCGTGACCAGAATCAACGCGAGCATACCGTAGCTGCCGATATGGCTGTCTTTCATAATCTCTAACCTGCGGGCTTTGTCCCAGCCGCCCCACAGGCCATCGGCGGTGTCGGCAAGGCCGTCTTCATGCATGGCCCCGGTCAGCATGGCCGTCGTGGCAAGGGTAAGGGTTGCGGCAACAGCAGGCGTAAGCCCAAAGGCCACAGACAATGCCGCGACCGCCGCTGCAATCACGCCGATGATTGCGCCCGCAACGGGCCAAGCCCAAGCCGCCTGCGCACCACGGGGGGTGGAATTGGATTGCGGCAGCGGAAGGCGCGTCAAAAGCGTAAGTGCGCTGCGCAAATCGGCAAGGGCCATCTGCGCCATGTCGCTTGTCATCATTGAACAGCCCTTTTCTGCACTTTCCGAATGCTTGCGAAACCGATACCGAAGGGGGCAGCGCGTAGCAATGCAGGATGACCCAAATGGCCCCGTTTCGCACCCTTGATCAGTTTGCCAAGTTGTTGCAGGCGATGCCGATGGCCGATGCCGATGCGGCAGCCGCAGCGCGGGACCGCAATGGTCAGTTGACCAAACCCCCCGGTGCTTTGGGGCGGCTGGAAGATCTGGCGATCTGGTATGGGTCGTGGCGTGGGTCGGGGCGGCCCGTGATGGAGCGGCCACAGGTGATTGTGTTTGCGGGCAATCACGGAGTGACAGCGCGCGGGGTATCGGCCTTTCCGGCGGAGGTGACCGTGCAGATGGTTGGGAATTTTCGCGCAGGCGGGGCTGCGATCAATCAACTGGCAAAGGCGTTCGGGGCGCAAATGGATGTGCATGCGCTTGATCTGGACAGGCCGACGGCGGATTTCACGGTTGCGGCGGCGATGACCGAGGATGAGGTGGTGGCGGCGCTTGGCGTGGGCTGGGAAGCGGTCAATTCGACGGCAGATTTGCTGGTGGTTGGGGAAATGGGGATCGGCAATACCACGTCAGCGGCGGCCCTTTCGGCGGCGCTCTTTGGTGGGCCTGCACGCGATTGGACCGGGCGCGGCACCGGGGTGGATGATGCAGGGTTGGCGCTGAAAACCCAAGTTGTGGCCGAGGGGCTGGCCTTGCATGCAGAGGCTGCGGCAGACCCGCTGCAGGCTTTGCGCTGTCTTGGCGGGCGCGAATTGGCGGCGATGACCGGGGCGATAGCGCGGGCGCGCGAGGAACGTATTCCGGTGATATTAGACGGCTTTATTTGCACAGCGGCGGCGGCGGTGTTGGAACGTTGTGCATCCGGCGCGCTTGATCATTGCGTGGCGGGCCATGTCAGTGCCGAAGGGGCGCACCGCGCCTTGCTGGACCATTTGGGCAAAGCGCCGCTGCTCGATTTGGGCCTACGTTTGGGCGAAGGGTCGGGGGCGGCGCTTGCGATTGGTGTTCTGAAAGGCGCGTTGGCCTGTCATTCAGGCATGTCGACCTTTGCCGAGGCCGGGGTTGCAGGCGGCTGATGCCAGCGCCCTTTGCCCGCGCTGATGAGTATTTTTGCGAAAAGGAAGCCGCTTAGGGGAGCGGCCTATTCTGCCGCTTCGTTGCGAGGACGGGCGGCGTCAAGTTCGTTAATGAGCGAGGTTTCAAGATCGCGGTCAAGCTGGCGGGCGCGGGCGATGTAGGCCTCGTTTTGCGTCACCGGTTGGCCGGGCACCCATAGTTCGGCGAGGTCCCGCATCGCGGCCCGGTCGACCTTGAAATAGGCTTGTGACAGCTTGGACGCCTCGTAATCTG
>JANOFE010000004.1:0-6119 GCA_031413495.1 Pseudorhodobacter sp.
ACTGTGGATAGGCAAACAGGCAAAACAGCGCGATCAACACCGTGACGCCGCCTGAGGCCAGATAAACCTTGTTGTAATCCAGCCCCAGCACATCCCAGGTCGCCACGATCAGCCCGTAAGCCACCAGCGACGCACCCGACCCCACCGCCACCAGCCAACCCAACACCTGCGGCGCGCGTTTTTTGTCGATCCATTGCAATTGCAGGCTTTGATTGACGGTTTCAAAATAATGAAACCCGATGGAGGAAAACAGCGTGACATATAAAATCCCGCCAAAACTGGGAAAATACGCCGTTACCGCCGTCGCGCAGCCCAGCAGGATCAGGGATACCACCCCCAGAACCTGTTCCCGAATGAACAGCAGCAGCAAAATAACCCCGATCGCCAAGAACCCCGGAATTTCGCGCACCGTATGCAGCCAGCCGATCTCGACCCCGGTAAAACCCGCAATTTCGATGACATAATTGTTCAACAATGCCGACCATGTCGCAAAAGCAATCGGCATCGCCGCTGCCATTACGATCAGCAGGCTTTCCGGTCTGCGCCAGCGGGGCAGAGTGTCGGCCTCGGCCAAGGTCATTTTACGTCTGAACATGTCGCAGACCTAGCGCCACGCAACACCCCGGACCAGCCCTAAATTGTATCCAGTACATTTCGCTGCGGTTAGGGTTTTTCCTTTGCAAAAATACTCAAAATCTCTGGGCCATTCGCACCTAACAGACCCGTCACTCTCAAGATTTTTCCTCAAAAATTTTGCCAAAAAATCTGCGCAGACTTTTGCCTGCACCCTCACAAAAAACTCTGCGGATCAATATCAATCGCCAGCCTGACATCGCTTGGCAGCTTGAACTGCGCCACCCATTCCACCAAAGCCGCCTGCAGCCCCGCGCCCTTTTCCGCTTTCACCAGCAACCGCACCCGGTGCCGCCCACGCACCCGGGCAATAGGCGCAGGCGCTGGCCCAAACACCTGCGCGCCGATCTTGCGCAACGGCCCATCGCGTCGTGCCATTTCGCCGCCAAAATCAAACACCCGCGCCACATCGGTGGATGACAGAATAATCCCCGCCATCCGGCCATAAGGCGGCACCCCGGCCATCCGCCGCTCGGCAGCCTCGGCCTTCCAGAACGCTTCCTCATCACCGCCAAGGATTGCCCGAATAACCGGATGCTCTGGCTGATAGGTCTGCAACACTGCCTCGCCGCGCTTTTCCGTGCGCCCAGCCCGCCCCGCCACTTGGCGCATCAGTTGAAACGTCCGTTCCGCCGCCCGCAGATCCGACCCCTGCAAACCCAAATCCGCATCAATCACCCCCACCAGCGTCAGCAACGGAAAGTTGTGCCCCTTGGCCACAATCTGAGTGCCTATGATGATATCCGCCGCCCCCGCTGCAATCGCCACGATCTGCTCTTTCAACGCCCGCGCTGAGCCGAACAAATCGGAACTCAGCACTGATACCCGCGCCGTCGGAAACCGCGCCGTCACTTCCTCGGCCAACCGCTCCACCCCCGGCCCCACCGGGGCCATGCGGCCTTCGACCTTGCAGGACGGGCAGGCCACAGGCACAGGCTTTGTCGCCCCGCATTGATGGCAGACCAGCCGTTTCAGAAACCGATGCTCCACCATCCGCGCATCGCAGTGGTCGCACCCCACCTGATGCCCGCAGGCCCGGCAGATGGTGACCGGGGCAAAGCCGCGACGGTTCAGAAACAGCAACGCCTGCTCGCCCTTTTCAACGCGCGCCATCACCTCGCGCGCCAAGGTCTCGGAAATCCAGCGATCCCCCGGCAGCCGTTCCTCGCGCATGTCGATCGACCGCATTGTCGGCAATTCCGCCGCGCCAAACCGCGATCCGAGGTTCAGCCGCGCATATTTACCCGCCTCAACATTCACCCAAGATTCCAACGATGGCGTGGCCGAGGCCAACACAATCGGCACACCCACAATCGCTGCCCTTAGCACCGCCATATCGCGCGCGTTGTACAACACGCCTTCTTCCTGCTTATACGACGTATCATGTTCCTCATCGACCACGATCAAGCCAAGCTGTTGAAAGGGCAGGAACAACGCTGACCGCGCGCCCACCACGAATTGCGCGTCGCCCGTGCCTACCATCCGCCACAACCGCCGCCGTTCGGTCATCGTCACGCCGGAATGCCATTCCGCAGGCCGCGCGTCAAACCGCGTCTCTACCCGTGCCAAAAACTCCGCCGTCAATGCAATTTCCGGCAACAACACCAAGGCCTGCCGCCCCATGCGCAGGCATTCCGCCACCGCCTCCAGATACACTTCCGTCTTGCCAGACCCGGTGACGCCCTTCAGCAAGGTCGCCGAATAGCCGCCCATCGCCACGGCGGCCACCAGCGCATCCCCCGCCGCAACCTGATCGCCCATCAACCGCACCGATCCTGATGGGTCCAGCCGAGCATAAGGCAAATCGCGCGGTGCGTCCGCCTCCAACACAACGCCTGCCTTGACCAGCCCCTTGATCACCGCAGGCCCGCAGCCAGCCGCCTCGGCCAGTTCGGCAAGCGTCACCGCAGCCCCGCCAAAATCGCTCAATGCCGCGACCACGCGGTGTCTTGCATCCGTCAACCGGTTCGGCACCACGTCGCCCAACCGCAGCACGCGCCGCATCGATGGTGGGTCGCCCAACCCCGGCGCGCGGGTGGCAAGGCGCAACATCGCTGACAGCGGCGTCAAAGTGTAATCGGCGGCCCGGATCAGAAAAGACCGCAACTCCGCCTGCATCGGCAGCGCATCCAGCCGTCGATAGGCAGCCCGCACCTTGGCCGGGTCATACCCGCCAACCGCATCGCCCCAAACCACGCCCAGCACCTTGCGCGGCCCAAGCGGCACCTCCACAAAATCGCCCGTTCCGCAGCCGCTTTCGGGCGCGCGGTAATCCAGCACGCGCCCCAAAGGCTCGGTCGTCAGCACGCCAATCAACTCGCCTTGGGAATAAACCCGCTCGGACATGCCTCATCCCACCTGCGACCTTTCGTCTGGTCAAGACTTGGGGTAAACCCGTGCCCGAACACCTGCAACCCCGATCCGCCCCCACAGAAGGACGCGCCCCATGAAATTCTTTGTCGATACCGCCGATGTCGAGGCGATTGCCGAGCTGAACGATCTTGGCATGGTGGACGGTGTCACCACCAACCCGTCACTTATCCTGAAATCCGGCCGCAACATCATCGAGGTTACCCGCGAAATCTGTGGCATTGTCTCCGGCCCCGTCTCTGCCGAAGTCGTCGCACTAAAGTTTGATGACATGCTCGCCGAAGGACGCAAGCTTGCCGCCATCGCCCCAAACATCGCCGTCAAAGTGCCGCTGACATGGGACGGGCTGAAAACCTGCAAAGTCCTGTCCGGCGAAGGTTTCATGGTCAACGTCACACTGTGCTTTTCGGTCAACCAAGCCCTGATCGCAGCCAAGGCGGGTGCCACCTTCATCAGCCCCTTCATTGGCCGCCTTGATGATATCAACGTCGATGGCCTTGATCTGATCGGCGATATCCGCACGATCTATGACAATTACGATTTCAAGACCCAAATCCTTGCCGCCTCTATCCGCACCGCCAACCATGTCAAAGACTGCGCGCTGATCGGGGCTGATGTGATCACCGCCCCCCCCGCCGTGATCAAGGGCCTTGCGTCGCATGTGCTGACCGACAAGGGACTGGAGCAGTTTATGAAAGATTGGGCAAAAACAGGCCAGAAAATCCTCTGATCTGGTATATACCCCTACAAAATCGAACATGGGCCATATCAGGCCCCATGCCCGTGACGCGACCAAAGGCACCGACCTATGATCGAACAAGACCTGCGCGACCGTATTCTGGCAGAGCCTGAAACCCTGTTGGAAGATATCGACGTGATGAATGCGCTGATCGCGGCCAATGGGCGCGCGATGGGGGCAAACATCGTCGATCTGCGCGGCATCGCGATGGACCGGCTGGAAAATCGGCTGGACCGGCTGGAAGACACGCATCGCTCAGTGATCGCCGCCGCCTATGAAAACCTTGCTGGCACCAACCAGGTTCACCGCGCCATTCTGCAAATGCTCGATCCGCTCAGCTTTGAGGATTTCCTGAAAAGCCTTGGTGCCGAAGTGGCGCAAACCCTGCGGGTGGATTGCCTGCGCCTTGTGCTTGAATCCGTGCAAAGCGCCGAAGATCCCGCGTTACGCAGACTGGGCGATGTGCTGTTCGTCGCTGAACCCGGCTTCATTGCCGAATACGTTGCCGGCGGCCGCAACGTGCCCCTGCGCCCGGTGACCTTGCGCCAAACCATTCCGTCTTCGGATGCGCTATATGGCGAACGCGCGGGATGGATCAGGTCCGAAGCCCTGTTACGCCTTGATTTTGGCAAGGGTCGCCTGCCGGGAATGCTGGTGATGGGTGCCGAAGACCCGCATCAGTTCAAGCCCACCCAAGGCACCGACCTACTGGCGTTTTTCGCGGGCATATTTGAGCGGACAATGCGACGCTGGCTGTCGTGACGAAGGGGGTCGTGACAGCAGGTGGCCTTGCCCTGTCGCCCGCCCTGCGCGATGCGCTGTCCACATGGCTGACCCATATCAAGGCGCTGGACGGCGTGGCGGCCAACACCGTCACTGCCTATGCCCATGATGTTATAGGTTTTCTCGATTTCATAGCACGCCACCGGGGCACCACCGAAGGGCTGGCCGCCTACGCCGTGATCCCGCAAACCGACCTGCGGGCATGGATGGCTGATGCCCGCGCGCGCGGCCTGTCTGCCCGGTCCCTTGCCCGCGCGCTGTCTGCGGTGAAAAACTTCACCGCTTGGCTGGCCGACCGAGAAGGCGCGGATGCCACAACGCTGCTGTCGGCGCGCGGCCCGAAATTCCGCCGCAAACTGCCAAGGCCGATTGAAGAAACCGCCGCCCGCCAGTTGCTGGACACCATTGGTGACAATGCCCGGATCGACTGGATCGGCGCGCGCGATACCGCCGTCGTCACCCTGCTTTACGGCTGCGGATTGCGTATATCCGAGGCGTTGGGGCTGACCGGTGCCGCTTATCCCTTACCAGATGTGATCCGCATCAAAGGCAAAGGCGGCAAAGAACGGCTAGTCCCCGTGCTGCCCGCCGCCCGTGAAGCGGTGGCCAGATACGCAGCCCTTTGCCCCTTCGATCTGTCGCCAAACGCAGCCCTGTTCAGGGGTGCGCGGGGCGGACCGCTGAACGCCCGCCTGATCGCCCTTGTGATGGAAAAAACCCGCGCTCAAATGGGCCTGCCCGCCACAGCCACGCCACATGCCCTGCGCCACAGCTTTGCCACCCACCTGTTGGCGGCTGGCGGTGATCTGCGCGCCATTCAGGAATTGCTGGGCCACGCGTCGCTGTCAACAACCCAAGCCTACACCGCCGTCGATGCCGCGAGGTTGATGGAGGTTTACGACCGCGCCCACCCTCGCGCTTGATCCCCGCGCGCATTACCGCCTGAACAGTTGCCAAAATCCCTAATTTCAGCCATCACCCTCCTATGAACCTGCGTCTCAAAGCCCTGTCCGTCCATCTGCTGACCGCCACCGGGGCGGTTCTGTCGATGCTGGCAATGCTGGCGGCGGTTGAGGGCCGCTGGAACCTGATGTTCCTGTGGCTGGTGCTGGCGCTGATTGTGGACGGCATAGATGGCCCCTTGGCGCGGCGCTATAATGTGGGGGTCAACTGGCCGACCTATGACGGCGTGTTGATGGATCTGATCATCGACTACATGACCTATGTGTTCATCCCCGCCTATGCGCTGTTTAAATCCGGCCTGCTGCCCGGTTGGCCGGGCTGGATTGCGATCATTGTGATCGTCTATGGATCGGTCATCTATTTCGCCGATACCCGCATGAAAACAAAGGATAAATCCTTTGCGGGCTTCCCGGCGTGCTGGAACATGGTGGTGCTTGTGCTGTTCGCGTTGCAACCACCGCATTTCGTGACGCTATTTATCGTGGTGGCACTGACCATCACCATGTTCACCAACCTGAAATTCATCCACCCCGTGCGCACGCCGCGCTGGCATTACCTGAATATTTCCATGGCGCTGGCGTGGGTTGGCTTTGCCGCTTGGGCGGCATGGTCTGATTTCCACCCGCATTCC
>JANOFE010000005.1:0-18133 GCA_031413495.1 Pseudorhodobacter sp.
AGATTTGAAGGGTAAACTGATGGACCAGCCAACCGGCGAGCATTACGGCGACAAGATGCTTGCGATGTTGCAAGCCATCTGGGGCAGGGGCTTTCTGTCGCCCGGCGGGGCTGACGAAATCGGCCGCCTGATTGGCGGTGCCGATCTGACTGGGGCTTCGATTCTGGATATCGGATCAGGCGCTGGCGGGGCCGCGATAACGCTGATCCGCGCGCATGGCGCGGGATACGTCACCGGCATGGATGTGGAGGATACCGTGATCACCCATGCCCGCGCGTTGATCGCTGCCGAGGGGCTTGCGGGCCGTATCGGTTTTGTCAAAGCCGCCCCCGGCCCGTTGCCTTTTGCGCCAAACAGCTTTGATGTGGTGTTTTCCAAAGACAGCCTTGTCCATATCCCCGACAAACACCCGCTGATGGTTGAGGTATACCGCGTGCTGAAACCCGGTGGGCGGTTCATTGCGTCTGATTGGTTGATTGGCCATGACGGCCCACCAAGCCCGGACATGGCCACGTATATCGCGGCGGAGGACCTTGATTTTGGCATGACCAGCCCCGCAGGATTTACCCGCGCAATGCAGGATGCTGGCTTTAAGGACATTTCAACCACCAGTCGCAACTCGTGGTACCACAGCGTTGCCATTGCCGAACTCGCCCGCATGCAGGGCGATGTTGGGCGGGCGGCGGCACAGGCCGTTGGCCAGAATTTCGTTGATCAAAACATCAAAATCTGGACAATGATGATCCCGGTCCTGCAAAGCGGCGAGCATTGCCCGACGCATCTGCGAGCAACCAAGCCCAAGCGATAACGGCCACGCATCGCGCCATCCGCCCCTTGCAAATGACGCCTTTGCATTGGCATGATTAGACCTTGACCACCCCGATATAGGACAACGCCCAAATGACACCGCTGACTGTGGGGATTATCGGCACGGGTAACATCAGCGATGCCTACCTGCGCGCGGCCCCCCGTTTTCCAATGCTGCGCATTCTTGCCTGTGCGGATGCCAATCCTGATGTTGCCGCAGCAAAGGCCGCTGCATGGCGTATCGAGGCACTTTCCGTCAAAGCGTTGCTGGCAGACCCGCGCATTGATATCGTGCTGAACCTGACCACGCCGCAGCACCATGTCGATATCGGGATTGCTGCCTTGGCGGCAGGCAAGCATGTTTATGCGGAAAAACCGCTGGCGGTTTCACTTGCGGATGGCTTGCGCCTTAGGGGTGCTGCACACCAATTTGGTCTGCGTGTCGGGTCTGCGCCTGATACCTTTCTTGGCGGGTCGCACCAAACCGCGCGCCATGCATTGGACAGCGGGGCGATAGGCCGCGTTGTGGCGGGGTCTGCGCATATGATGGTGCCGGGGCATGAGCGCTGGCATCCGAACCCTGATTTCTATTACCAGCCCGGCGGCGGGCCGATGCTGGATATGGGGCCGTATTACCTGACCTGTCTGATCAATCTGTTGGGGCCGGTGCGCGCGGTGTCTGGCATGCAATCCATGCCGCGTGACAGCCGCACCATCGGCTCTGGCCCGCGTGCGGGGCAAGGTTTTGCTGTTGCTGTGCCCACCCATATTTCTGGGCTGCTCGACTTTGAAAACGGCGCACAGATCACCATCACCACAAGTTTCGATGTCTGGAAACACGGGCACAATCACATCGAACTTTATGGCGATGACGGTGCCATGATCATCTCTGACCCCAACCAATTCGAGGGCGCAATTCAAGTGTCATCGCAAGGTGGCGACTGGTCTGATGTGCCGCAGACCCACGCTTACGGCAGCGGCAATCACCGCATCCTCGGGCTTGCTGATATGGCCCATGCCATCGCGGAAAACCGCCCGCACCGGGCGGGTCTTGAATTGGCGCTGCATGTGCTGGAGGTGATGGAAGCAATTGGCGTTGCAGCAGATACCGGCATCCGTCAAACCATGGCGTATGGCTGCGGGCGGCCTGACATGCTGGCAACCCGTCCCGGCTATGGCACAGAAGGATAAACGAAATGGCACAGAAATCAGCCCTGATCGTCTGGGGCGGCTGGGAAGGCCACACACCACGCGCCAGCGCCGATATCGTGGCCGCGATGTTGCGTGGGCACCAGTTTGCGGTAACGGTATCGAACACCACCCAATCTTTCGCCGATCCCGGCTTGGCCGAACATGATCTGATCGTGCCAATGATCACCATGTCCACCATTGAGAAACCGGAACTTGACGGCCTGACCGCCGCCGTTCGGGCGGGCACCGGACTTGCGGGGTGTCACGGCATGATGTGCGATGCCTTTCGCAATGAACCGGAATACCAGTTCATGACCGGCGGGCAGTGGGTGTCGCACCCCGGCAATATCATCGACTACCGGGTGAATATCACCCGCAGCGATGACCCGATCATGGCGGGGATCACCGATTTCAATTATCGGTCTGAACAGTATTACATGCATGTTGACCCTTCAAACGAGGTGCTGGCCACCACGCAGTTCACTGGCGAGCATCTGGCCGATGTGGCTGGCGTGGTGATGCCGGTGGCATGGACGCGCCGCTATGGGCAGGGCCGGGTTTTCTATTCTGCGCTTGGTCATACGTCCGCTGAATTTGGCGTGCCGGAAATGGCCACCATCTTTGAACGTGGGGCGCTTTGGGCCGCAAGGTAGGCCCGACATAAAACGAGCAGTACCGTCATAAACCATATTGTCAGACATATTCAAATTTGTCAGACATATTGTAATGACTGCGTTCACGGATTCCGTGAGTCGCCGCCATGTGCCGCTGCGAACGGGCCGGAAGCCCCCCGCCCCGGCAGTCCGAGCTTTTAGAAACGTGAGCAAGGAGGGAATGCCCGTGAAACCATTTCGAATGTTGGCAGGCGTGCTTGTGTCGGCGGTTCTGCTATCAGCACCCGCAGCCGCACAAACCACCGTTTATTCCGCCGGTGATACCACCAGCGGCACCTATATGGATTACATGAAAACCGTCTATGCCCGTGCGGGCAACCCGGAAATCATCCAGCTGCCCTTGACCAGTTTTGACAAAAACTTTGAGCTGAATGCCATGGCGGCCGAAACATGGGAACAATCGACCGATGGCCTGACCTGGACCTTCCATCTGCGCAATGGTCTGGTGTGGAGCGACGGCGCGCCTTTGGTCGCCAATGACTATATTTTTGCGCTGCAACGCGCCGCCACAACCGGCTATGATTTTGCGTGGTATTGGGGCTATGCGGGCGGCATCAAAAACTGGACGCCGGTGACCGAAGGCAAGGCCGATGTGGCCACCCTTGGCATTTCTGCGCCTGACGACAAAACCATTGTCATCGTGACAGAGGCCCCCAAACCCTATCTGCCGGGTGTGGTCAGCCTGTGGTATCCGGTGCCGGTGCATGTTTGGAACAAGCTGGGTGATGAATATGCGGCCAACGTGGAAACGCTTGTATCCTCTGGCCCCTTCATCGTGGAATCGTGGGAAAAATCCAACAACTCCATGGTCTTGGTGAAAAATCCAACCTACACTGGGCCGTGGCAATCTATGGTGGACCGGCTGGAAATTGACCCATCCCTAGGTGCGCCAGAGGTCGGTTTGCCCGCCTTCATGGCGGACGAGGCGGATTTTGCGTTCCTGAACACCGGGCAGATTCCCTTTGTCGCCGAACGCTTTCCGAATCAACTGACCAAGAATGCGGTCTTTGCCACATCCTACATTTCGTTCGATCTGGCCTCGCCGCCGTTTGACAACATTGATGTGCGCAAAGCCCTGCAATACGCCATCGACCGGGACGAGATGACGGCAACTGTGCTGAAAGACCTTGCCATTCCCGGTAAATCCCTGCTGCCGCCGGGCTATCCTGGCTACAATGACGCCATTACATCACAGGCGGTGTTTGATCTGGCTAAGGCAAAAGAACACCTTGCCAAAGCGGGCTTCCCCGATGGCGCTGGCTTTCCGGAGGTGGAAATTTGGTATCGGAATCAGGGCGGCTATAACGGCGCTATCACAGAACCCATGCTGCAATACCTGCAGGCCGAGTTCAAAGAAAACCTTGGCATCACCATGAACCTGAAGATTCTGCCGCAAAAGGAATGGATGGCGGGGATGTTGGAAAAGAAGAACAACCTTTTCCTCGCCCCCTATGAATATGACTATATCGACCCGTCCAACTTTTACGGCATCTTCTTTAATGGCGGTCGGCATGATCACAAGATCAAGGCCTACGATGATCTGGTTGCTGCCGCCGATGGCAACCCGGTGTGGGAAGAACGCGCGAAGCTGTATCAACAGGCGGAACAAGTGTTGATCGACAACGCGTCTTTCATCCCCTTGGTGCATCCGATCACGGTAACCGTGGTCAGCAAATCGCTGCAAGGCGACGGCACGACGCCGAACAATCTGGGCTTCACGCCACTGCGCCAGTTGGGTCTTTACTTCTACACCCATGTGACCAAGCAGTAAGGCCTGCGAACCTGCATCCCCCGGGCCTGCCTCGGGGGATGACTGCTTAGGAAAACGCGCATGGCATTGGTAGAAATCGCCGACCTGACCGTCAGCTTTGCCCAAACTGACGGTTTGGTGCAGGCGGTGCGTGGCATTTCCCTTAGCGTCGATACTGGCGAAAGCGTGGGCATCGTGGGCGAATCCGGTTCTGGAAAATCCGTCACCTGCATGGCAGCGCTGCGCCTGTTGCGCGAACCGCCTGCCAAGATTACGGCGACCAAGCTGGGCCTTGACGGTGTTGATATGCTGCGCGCTGAGCGGCGCCAGCTTGCACAAATGCGCGGGTCCGTGGCCGCGATGATTTTTCAAGACCCGATGACGGCGTTTGACCCGGTTTTCACCATCGGGCATCAGATTGTGGAAACCATTCAGGCGCATCGCAATATCCCGAAATCTGTCGCGCGGGTTGAGGCCGCAGGTCTGCTTGCGCGGGTGGAGATTAAGAACCCTGACGCAGTGATGACCAGCTATCCGCACCAATTGTCCGGCGGCATGTTGCAGCGCGCGATGATCGCCATGGCCCTGTCCTGCCGCCCCAAGATACTGTTCGCGGATGAACCGACCACGGCGCTTGATGTGACCGTGCAGGCGCAAATCCTGCAACTGATCAAAGCGCTGCAGGTGGAATTCGGCATGGGCCTGATCATGGTCACCCATGATCTGGGCGTTATCGCCGAAACGGTGGATAGGGTGGTGGTGATGTATGGCGGCCGCGTGATGGAAGAAGGCCCGGTGCAGGCGATATTCGACGCGCCCGCGCATCCCTATACCCGCGCTTTGCTGGGTTCGATGCCGGGGCAAACTGCAGGCCAGCACCGCTTGATCGAGATTAAGGGCGCATCGCCCAATCCTGCCAACCCACCCAAAGGTTGCCCGTTCCACCCGCGCTGTGACCACGCCGAACCGATCTGTGCGCAGTCTGACCCGGCCTTTGTTGCATTGGGCCAGAACCACCGTGCCGCGTGTTGGGTGCTGCAATGACCCCGGCACCTAAGCGTGATAAGGAAAAGTGGGAACCGGTTTTGCTTGGAAATCACGCGACAAACAAGGAATCAAGGCCGGAGGAGGTTTGGAGGAAACCTCCTCCGGCCTTGGAACTGCGCGGCATCGGCAAAACTTTCCTGCTGAAGGGCAGGGGGGGGATGTTCCCCAAACCCACAGCGCACCACGCTGTGCGGGGCGTGAACCTGACGCTTGCCGCCAATTCCATTCTTGGCCTCGTCGGCGAATCCGGGTCTGGCAAAACCACCACGGGAATGCTGGCGCTGCGCTTGCTGGAACCCACAACCGGGCAGATTTTGGTGGATGGCACCGATATCACCACCATGGATCACGCCGCGCTGAAACCATACCGTCGCAAGATGCAGGTGATCTTTCAAGACAGCTATTCCGCGCTGGACCCGATGATGACGCTGGCCCAAATTGTGGCCGAACCGCTGCATATCCATGGGTTGGGCACGACGTCCGATCAATATGAACAATCATTAGGTTGGCTTGACCGCGTCGGTTTGGGGCGCAGTTACGCCAACCGATATCCACATGAATTATCCGGCGGCCAACGCCAACGCGTGGCCATCGCCCGCGCCTTGATCCTGCGCCCGCAAGTGTTGGTGGCGGATGAACCGACCTCGGCGCTGGACGTGTCAGTCAAGGCGCAGATCATCAACCTGCTGCTCGATCTGCAATCCGAGCTTGGCATGGCGATCCTGTTCATCAGCCATGATTTGTCTGTCGTGCGTTCCCTGACCACCCGCGTCGCCGTGATGTTCAATGGAAGGATTGTCGAGGAAGCCCCGACCGAGGCGATTTTCGCCACCCCCCGCCACCCCTATACCCGCACCTTGCTGGACGCTATTCCAGTCACCAACCCCCGCGATCGGCGCATCCGCAGCTTCCAAACGCGGGATCAGATCGAGGCCGCAACGCCGCGCATTTCGCGGCATGATCTACCGGGAGCCAAACCATCAGACCATCCGCAACTGGTGCAGGTCACAGAAAACCACCGCGTCGAGGCAATCGTCACATGACGGGGGCAACGCCATGATCCGCTATATCCTTGGTCGCCTCGCCTCAATCGCGCTGACATTTTTCATCGTCTCGGTCATCGTGTTCCTGATGATGCATGCGGTCCCGGGTGGCCCGTTTGACGGCTTTGATATGCCGGTGTCGGATGAGGTGAAGGCGAAACTGAACGCCAGCCTTGGCCTCGACCGCCCGCTTTATGTGCAGTATTTCAACTACATGTGGGGTGTGCTGCATTTTGATTTCGGGGTGCCGTTCCAAAGCCCTGGCGAAACCGTCTGGCAACTGCTTGGCCGCGCATGGCCGCCAAGCCTGCTCCTCGGTGGCCTTGGCGTGATCATCGGCGCACCTTTGGGCATCCTGCTGGGCATGGCTGCCGCGCTGAACCGCAATACGTGGATTGATTATCTGGCGTCAGTTTTCGCGACCCTTGGCCTGACCATCCCGGTGTTTGTCACATCAATGCTGCTGATCCTAATCTTCGCGGTCTGGCTGAATTGGTTGCCGGCAAGCGGTTGGGGCAAACCGAATAGCTGGATCCTGCCGGTGATCGCTTATGCCACCATTCCGCTGGCCACCTATGCCCGCTACACGCGGTCTGCGATGTTGGACGTGTTGAACAAGCCCTTCGTCACCGTGCTGCGCGCCAAGGGCCTGTCGGAACGTCGGATCATCTTCCAACATGTCCTGCGCAATGCCGCCCTGCCGATGGTGACGGTTTTCCTGCCGATGTTCATCGGCACTGCCACGGGATCAATCTTTGTGGAGGCGATGTTCCGCGTGCCGGGTCTAGGTGCCTATTTCGTCTCGTCAATCGAGCTGCGTGATTACCCGCTGGAAATGGCGCTGATCCTGCTGATTACGCTGATGTTCTGCTTGGCCTACCTGATCTCTGACATTGCCTATGCGCTGCTGAACCCGCGCATCCGGTTTGGGGGCAGGCAATGACCACCGCCCCGAAAAGCCCGCTGTATTTCGCTTGGCGCAGGTTTACCGCCAACAAGGCGGCGGCTGTTGCGGGCTGCATTCTGGCGGTGCTGATCCTGATGGCCATCACCGCCCCACTGATTACCAAAACCGGCTTTGCGGCGCAGGATTTCCTGACCGAAGCCTTGTCTTTCCCCTCCACCGAGTTTTGGTTCGGCGTCGATGATCTGGGCCGCGATTTTTTCACCCGCATTGTCTATGGCGCGCGGGTGTCGCTGACCATCGGCTTCACCGCCGCGCTGTTTTCTATCATCATCGGCATCCCGCTGGGCGCGCTGGCGGGCTATTACGGTGGCCGTGCCGATTGGGTGGTGATGCGGTTGATAGAACTGTTCTCGGTCGTCCCACCCCTGCTTGCCGCCATGTTGCTCGGCGCATTAACCCGTGGTGGTTTTGCCACTATCGTGCTGATCGCGGCGATGTTCGGCTGGGTGCAGGTCTGCCTTTTGGTGCGCGCACAGGTCAAAGCCTTTCGTGAAAAGGAGTTTGTGCGCGCGGCGCAGGCGATGGGGGCCAGCCCGTGGTACATCATCCGCCGCCATCTGATTCCCAATTCCATATCGCCGATCATCGTGGGGTTTGTGCTGGCGATCCCGCTGGCGATGATGCTGGAAGCGTCGCTTAGTTTCCTTGGCATTGGGGTGCCGCCGCCCACACCAAGCTGGGGCCAGATGATCAATACCGGCATGAATTTCATGTATTTTTACTGGCATATGGCAGTGTTTCCCACCGCTGCTCTTGCCATCACCGTGCTTGCGACCACCCTCTTTGGCGACGGTTTGCGTGATGCGCTTGATCCCACCCTGAAGGGGCGCTGAGATGTCTGAGAACCTATCTTCGCTGTTCCTGCTGCGCCCTGATGTCACGTTCCTGAACCACGGCTCTTACGGTGCCTGTCCCCGCCCGGTATTTGAGGACTACCAACGCTGGCAGTTGCAGCTAGAGGCGCAACCGGTCGCCTTCCTTGATCCCGCGCGGGGTCTGGCAGGCTGGATGCGCGATGCGCGGGCTGCGATGGCGGGCGAACTTGGCACCGATGCTGATAATATCGTGGGCCTCACCAACGCCACGGCGGCCTTGAACATCGTCGCCCAATCGCTGGACCTGAAACCGGGCGACGAAATCCTGACCACCGACCATGAATATGCCGCACTGGATAAAACCTGGGCCTATGTCGCGCGGCGCACCGGGGCAAAGATTGTTTCTGTCACAGTACCGCTGCCCCTGACAAATGAAGCACAGTTCACCGATTGTCTGCTGGCGGGGATTACCCCTCAGACCCGCGTGTTGTTTCTAAGCCATATCACCTCGGCCACAGCACTGGTTTTCCCTATCGAAAATATCGTCGCCGAGGCGCGCACGCGCGGCATCTATACCGTGATCGACGGCGCACATACGCCGGGGCATATCCCGCTAAACCTTGATGCATTGGGCGCAGATTTCTATGCGGGCAATTGCCACAAATGGCTGATGGCACCAAAGGGATCTGCTTTTTTGCATGTTCGCCCCGAAATGCAATCTATCATCAACCCTTTGGTGATCAGCCATGGCTGGACGCGCGATGCGGCGGAACCCGGCCCTTTCGGCAACACGGCCTTTATCGACCGGCTGGAAATGCAAGGCACCCGTGATCCCGCCGCTTGGCTGACCGTGCCCGCCGCCATCGCCTTTCGGGCGCAGCATGACTGGGCACGTGTGGCCGCGCGGTGCCGCGATCTGGTGCAAGATACCGCGCGCCGGGTGGGCGCAATCACCGGCCTTGCACCGTTTAGCAGCCCGGAATTTTGCGCGCCTCAGATGGTGGCGATGCCGGTGCCGCCCTGCGATACGGCTGATCTGCAGCGCCAACTTCTGGTGCAATATGGCATCGAAATTCCCTGCTTCACATGGGGGGGGCATCATATCGTCCGTGTCTCGGCCCAAGGCTACAACACGCAAACGCAGATGGATGATCTTATCCAGGCCCTGACCGAATTGCTTAAATAGGGCGTATTAGCGCGGCAAATCGGCGCAAAGGGATCATCGCGCTTGACAGGGGCCGCCAACCGTGGCGGGCAACATGTGTGATTTGAAAAGGACCGCCCGATGACGCACGCAGGCACGCTTAGTTATCTGGAACCGCTAGATACGCCCACGCGCGGTGTTGCGGTGATAGACGCGCTGGCGGATATGATTTCGCGGGCGGGCCTTGATGTGGGCGACCGTCTGCCGCCCGAAGTGGCGATGGCAACAACACTTGGGGTTGGCAGGTCCACCATCCGCGAGGCGCTGAACCGTTGGGAAGGTCTTGGCATCATCCGGCGCAGGCGTGGCGACGGCACGTATCTGACCGCAAAGGTGCAAAGTTCGGGTGGCCCACTGCCCACCATGATCCGCATGGAAGGCGAGGCGTTGCTGCGCCTGTTGGAAGTGCGCCGCGCGTTGGAAACCGCAACCGTGCGCGCTGCCGCCCTAAAGGCCAGCCCGTCGCAACGCGCAGAGATAGCGCGCCTTTGTGACGCGCTGTTGATCGTGGTGGACAGTGGCGAGCCTTACCAAACTGCCGATGCGGCGTTTCATGGGGCAATTTCGGATGCCACCGGAAACCCGATGTTCGGCCAGATCCTGACCCGCCTGAACGATGCGCTGGAACGGTCGCATGAATCGCCGTTTAGCCGGGCTGGCTTTGGGTTGCGGTCGTTCCCGCATCACCGCACGTTGAGCGATGCCATCGTTCAGGGGGATGCAGCTGGCGCTGAAACCGCGATTATCGCAATCATCGAGTCGGTCGAAGACGAAATTCGTCAAATCATTGCACCTGCCGCTGAAAATACCTGACCGCAAAAGATGCCTGCATCGGCAGCACTTATTGCTAAAATCTGGTGGCCTTCGTATGTCTGATCCCATGACAGGGCTTGCCGAAAAAACTAAACTTCTGGAACAGGCCCTGCGCGATGCCGGCCTGCGGATGACACGCCAGCGTCTTGTGCTGCTGGAGGTGCTGGCCGGTGCCAAAGATCACCCAGATGCTGCCGAGCTTTATAAACGCGTGCAAGCGCTGGATACGGGCGTGTCACTTGCCACGGTTTACCGCACGCTTTCAGAACTTGAAACGCAAGGTGTGATCCAACGCC
Source organism: Pseudorhodobacter sp. (assembly GCA_031413495.1). Taxonomy (GTDB): domain Bacteria; phylum Pseudomonadota; class Alphaproteobacteria; order Rhodobacterales; family Rhodobacteraceae; genus JACMNW01. Next base: position 10,608 of record JANOFE010000005.1, read on the forward strand.
ATGCTTTTGATGGCGCGTCTGCGCGGTTTGAAACTGCCGACCCTGCGCATCACGATCACATGATCGACGTCGAAACCGGGGCCGTGGTTGAATTTCGATCTGACCGGATTGAACGCCTTCAGGCCGAAATCGCCGCCGAGCTGGGTTATGAAATTGTTCATCACCGGCTGGAGCTGTATGTGCGGGCCAAACCCAAAAGTTAGCAGTCGAAACATCTGTCAATAGTTTCGTGGCGTCAGCGTGTTATTTGGCCAGATGACAGAATGCGCTTGCAGCATGGTCAATGTGGATAAATTTAAATACCTTTTCAAATCTATGACTTGCCGCAAAGCTGCGTGCTGCAACCGCAGCATGATTTTTGAGCTGATACCGCCTCTGATGCCGAATCACTCAAGGGGTTTCTGGTCCAGACCTTCAAAACCCGCTGGCCTTGCAGCCGCCACTAACCATCCAATCTGACGGCGTTTTCATGTCAAAATGCGATATTTGACCCGATATTGGAACCAATAATCACGGGTCTGTTAGAATTGGTGAAAATTCGAATTATACACCTGTCTAAAAGGGCTAGTCCCAAAATCCATGTTCCCAAGCGTGTGTGAACATGCGAGATTCTACCCTGTAGAGAGTGAGAATTATGAATAACAAAGTTAATGGCTACGGTGTTGGTGTTATGTGTGTTGCTGTTTCAAGAAGGTCTGTGTTTCCAGACTTGATGCCGTTTGACGCGTCTGTGTTTGCCCGTTCTCAAAGGGATGCCATGGGCAAAGTTGATCGGGTCATGGCGTCGTGTAAAAAGTATCTGGCGAGTTTGCCGCAGTTCGATTTTTTTGTATTAGTGTCGATGATGATGTTAGCAAGTGCATGATTTTTATATGAATTTAATGTAGTCTTGGTCTTTTTTGCTGTAACAAGTTGCGTGCGTCTTGTTTTTTCCTGTGCCAGTGATTTTTGTAACCAGTCGCCTGATCGTCTTTCATTTTGTTCATTAACCAGTGCCCGTGCGTTTGTATTTTGCCAGTCTGTGTCTGTGTCTGTGTATTTCGTAACACCTGCCGCCGATCCTTTTTGATCGTCCGTTTGGCAGGGTGATCCTTCTGAGCACGGTGGCCCGCCTGTTTTGGGCGGCCACTGGCGCGGAGGAGTTCAGCAGTTTGATTGCCCTTCGTTTGACGCAAAGCCCTGCTTTGCGGTAAGTCTGCATGCCCAGACCTGCCCGAAGGCCGCATCAATGCCACTGCTGACCTGTTTCAAAGCCTATGATGTGCGCGGTGTTGTGGGCCGTGATCTTACCCCAGACATCGCGCAGGCAATCGGCAGGGCTTTTGCTGAAACGCTTGGTGCGAAGCGGGTTGTGATTGGCCGTGATTGCCGCCCGTCCTCGGCCGAATTGTTGCAGGCCACGGCAGACGGTTTAATGGCGGCGGGCGCAGATGTGCTTGATCTGGGTCTGTGCGGCACCGAAGAGGTGTATCATGCGACCAGCCATTTCGGTGCAGATGGCGGTATAGAAATCACCGCGTCGCACAACCCCGCCGACTACAACGGCATGAAAATGGTTGGTCCTGGCTCTGCGCCGCTTGACCCTGCCACCAGTTTTGCATCGGTGCGGGCGTTGGCCGAAAATGGTGTTTTCACGCCATCCCTTAGGGGAAAACTGCTTCAACCCGCAGGCGCGCGCGCGGCCTATGTTGCAACAGTTCTGACGTTCATTGATTCCGCCGTGCTGAAACCCCTGACCATTCTGGTGAACGCGGGCAACGGTGCGGCGGGCCCCAGTTTTGATGCGCTTACCTTGAAACTTGGCCACACAAACCTGCGGTTCATACGGATCAACCACACGCCGGATGGACAGTTTCCCAACGGTGTGCCGAACCCACAACTGGCGCAAAACCACGCCATGACAGGGGACGCCGTTGTTGCTGCCGGGGCGGATATGGGTGTTGCCTGGGACGGCGATTTTGACCGCTGTTTTCTGTTTGATCACAGGGGCGCGTTCATTCCGGGCGAATATATCGTGGGTTTTTTGGCACAGGCGTTTCTTGCAAAAGAACCGGGGTCCGCCATCGCCTATGAACCCCGCGTGATCTGGAACACCGAAGATATCATCGCGGCCTCGGGCGGCAGGGCCATCCTGTCACGTACCGGCCACAGCCACATGAAACGGGCATTGCGGACCCATGGCGCGGTTTACGGCGGCGAAATGTCGGCGCATCACTATTTCCGCGATTTCATGGCTTGTGATTCCGGCATGATCCCGTGGTTGCTGGTGGCCGAACTGATGTCCCTTACCGGGCAAACCCTTGCCGATCTGATCGCGCCCCGGATGGCTGCATTTCCGTCTTCGGGTGAGATCAACTTTACCCTTGCCAATCCACAGGCAGCAGTTGCCCGCGTGCGCAGCACCTTTGGCCATGACGCTTTGGCAATTGACGATACCGATGGTCTAAGCCTGACCTTCCCCAACTGGCGCCTGAACCTGCGCCATTCGAACACCGAACCCCTGCTGCGCCTGAATGTTGAGGCGCGGGGGGATGCGGGTCTTGTGGCGCGACAGGTTACCGCTATCACCGCCCTGATCAATGATGCCACGTCGGAAAGCCCGTAAAACCCATTCACAAGATTGCGATTGCACTTGCGCGCAGCACCTTTTCGCGGCTTGCCTGCAACGGGCAGATCAGGCGCAGGCCCTGAGCAACCGGATGTGACATGACCGAACCGAAATTGCGCGCAGCAGATGTGGTGGCGAGACGGCTCTATGCGGCGGGCTGCCGTTATGCGTTCGGCATGCCGGGGGGTGAGGTGCTGACGCTGATTGATGCGCTGGAACAGGCTGGCATTCGGTTCATTCTGGTGCGGCACGAAAATTCGGGTGGCTTCATGGCCGAGGCCGTCTATCACCGCACCGGCGCGCCGGGCATCTTGGTGGCCACGCTGGGGCCGGGGGCGTTGAACGGCATCAATGTGGTGGCCAATGCCCTGCAAGACCGGGTGCCGCTGATGGTGCTGACCGGGGCGGTTGATGCGGATGAAGCGCAGACCTATACGCATCAGGTGCTGGATCAGCCGCAGGTGTTTCGTCCCATCACCAAGGCCAGCTTCACGCTGACCGCCGGGGCGGCGTTGGTGATCACCGACAAGGCGTTTGCCATTGCCACCGAAGGCCGCCCCGGACCGGTGCATATTGATGTGCCGATTTCTGTGGCTGATGCCATGGTGGCAGCCAATCATGCCCCGCTTGGCCCGCGCCCCGGCCCCACCGCCCCCGCCCCCAGCCCAATGCTGGATGCCGCCCGTGCAGCCTTTGCAAAATCCAAACGCCCGCTGATGATCGTGGGTCTTGATGCGATGAATGACAATGCTGGTCCGGCGCTGACCGCGTTTGCCGAAAAGTTCGGTGCGGGCGTGATCACCACGTACAAGGCCAAGGGCCTGATTGATGAAACTCACCCGCTTTCGCTTGGCGGCGCGGGGCTATCGCCGCTGGCCGATAAGCACCTGCTGCCGCTTGTAGCGCAGGCTGACCTGATCCTTTGTGTGGGCTATGACCCCATCGAAATGCGCCCCGGCTGGCGCAATATCTGGAATCCGGCCACCACCCCGGTAATCGACATCACGGCTGAACCGAACCGCCATTACATGCACCACGCGACCTTTCCTTTTGTGGCCGATTGCGTGGCAAGCCTTGCAGCCCTGTCAGACGGCATTGCCCCGCAACCCACATGGGCCAATGGCGAAATCGCAGCCACCCGTGCGGCACTTGGCACAGCGTTTCCCACCAATGAAAACTGGGGTCCTTCTGCCGTTATCGCCGAATGTGCGGCAACCCTTCCCGCCAACACCCTTGCCTCAGCGGACAGCGGCGCGCACCGCATTTTGCTGTCGCAGATGTGGACCTGCCATGCGCCGCGCGCTTTGATCCAATCGTCCGGCCTGTGCACCATGGGCTGTGCGCTGCCGATGGCGATGGGCATGTCGCTGGTAGACCCTGACCGCACCGTTGTATCGTTCAGCGGTGATGCCGGTTTCCTGATGGTTGCAGGTGAACTGGCCACAGCACAGGAATTGGACCTGCGCACCATATTTGTGGTCTTTGTCGATGCCAGCCTTGCCCTGATCGAAGTGAAGCAGCGCCAGCGCCAAATGCGAAACACCGGCGTCGATTTCGGGTTGCACGACATCGCCGCCATTGGCCGCGCCTTTGGCGGGGCAGGGGTTACGGTGAGGTCCCGCGCCGAACTGCACGCCGCCCTTGTGGCCGCACAGGCCGCTGATACCTTCACTGTCATCGCCGCACTTATCGAACGGGGGGCTTATGATGGCCGCATCTGAGACACCCATGGCGCTGGAAGGCGTTGTTATCCTTGATCTGACCCGCATTTTAGCAGGCCCTTATGCGACGCAGCTTTTGGGCGATCTGGGGGCTACCATCCTAAAAATTGAAAATCCTGATGGCGGCGATGATACCCGCACGTGGGGCCCCCCCTATGCACCGGGGGCCGAGGGTGACCTGAGCGCCTATTTCATGGCCGCGAACCGCAACAAGCAGTCGATTGCTGTTGATATGGCCACCCCGGACGGCCAGGCCACTTTGCGCAAACTCGCCGCCCGTGCGGATATTGTGGTGGAGAACTTCAAACCCGGTGGCTTGGCCAAATACGGCCTTGATCATGCCACGCTCTGTGCCGCCCACCCCGGCATGGTGTATTGTTCCATCTCTGGCTACGGGCAAACCGGGCCGAACCGCGAAAAGCCGGGCTATGATCTGATGGCGCAAGGGTTTGGTGGCATCATGTCGCTGACGGGCGAAGCGGATGGCGTGCCTTCCAAAGTGGGCGTCGGCATCGCCGATGTGATGTGCGGTATGTATGCGACTGTGGGTATACTTGCCGCTCTGCGCCACCGGGACCGGACCGGCGAGGGACAGCATATCGACATCTCGCTTGTGGATAGCCAACTGGCATGGCTGATCAACGAAGGCACCAATTATCTGGCGTCTGGCAAAGATCCCATCCGGCGCGGCAATGGCCACCCCAACATCGTGCCTTATGATGTGGTGCAGGTGTCCGACGGCCATGTGATTTTGGCCGTTGGCAATGACGCGCAATTTGCCCGGTTTTGCGATGTTCTGGGCCTGCCCGCGCTTGCATCAAACCCCGATTTCGCCACCAACCCGGCCCGGCTGCAACACCGCGCAGCACTTTATACCCGCCTGACCCCGGCCCTTGCCCTGCAAACTGTCACTGGGCTGGTGACAGCACTGGAGGCGGTCAAGGTGCCGGTTGGCCCCATTCAAACCGTTGGCCAAGCGTTGCAGTCTAGCCAAGCGCGCGCGCGCGGCGCGGTGATTGAAATGCCTGCTGACGGCGTTACCGGCGGCATTGTGCAACTGCTTGGCAACCCGTTGAAGCTGTCACGCACGCCGGTGCAATACCGCCTGGCACCGCCGCGTTTGGGGGCCGACACCGCGCGCTTGCTGAAAGACCTGTAGCCCCAAAACCATGCCACCTGTGGGCGTGTTGCAAGGAATGCCACGCTTGGCGGGGTTTTGTTACAAGACAACTGCAATTGGCCTTTATTCCATCACCAGCGTTCACAAACCCGTGCCTCACCCAAATGTCGGTTGATGCAAACGCCTCAAACACATCCTTAGACATAGATCAAGTGATCCGATGTTCTGGGAGTACCGTATGCAAGACGTTTGTTATGGCGACACTTCGTTGCAAAATGCCGCCAGCCTGAACGACTGGAATGCCACGATCCGGGCGTTTTTGGCGCATGGGTCCACCACGCCCACACATCTTGGTGCCGTTTTGGCGGCAAACTCCGATTTTGCCATGGCGCAGGCCGTTCGTGGCCTGTTTTGCATGCTGCTTGGTCGCCGTGAAATGGTTGCCACCGCAGCCGAGGCTTTGGTTTTGGCAAAGGCGGGCCGTGCAGACCATCTGCGTGAGCAGGCGTTCATTTCCGCGCTGCAAGTCTGGCTAAAGGGCCATCCCACCGAGGCCATTGCCGCACTTGAGGGTATTCTTGCCGTAAACCCCGCTGATACGTTGGCGATGAAACTTTCCCAGGCCATCCGTTTTGTGATGGGTGATGCACGCGGCATGCGCCGGTCTGTCGAACGTGTGCTGACCGCCCATGGCTCTGACCACCCGCTGCGCGGGTTTGCGCATGGTTGCCACGCCTTCACATTGGAAGAAACCGGCGACTATGCCGGGGCCGAGGCTGCCGGTCTGTTCGGGCTGGAGGCCGCGCCAGATGATGCCTGGGGCCTGCACGCTGTGGCGCATGTTTATGACATGACCGCCCAGTCGCAACGCGGCATTGATCTGATCGCCGCGCGGGATGGGTCTTGGCTGCACTGCAACAACTTTCGCTATCACGTCTGGTGGCACAAGGCGCTGCTGCATCTGGACCTTGGCCAGATTGATGCGGTGCTGGATATCTATGACACCAAAATGCGCGTTGATAAGACCGATGACTACCGCGATATCGCCAATGCTTCGTCGCTTCTGATGCGCCTGTCGCTGGAAGGCATCTGTGTTGGCGCCCGCTGGGATGAATTGGCAGACCTGTCCGAAGCCCGAATCAATGATGGATGCCTCGCCTTTGCAGACCTGCATTATATGCTGGCCCTGATGGGCGGTGAGCGGGAAATTGCCATCCAAAAGCTTTTGTCGCGGCTTGGCCAAACCGCCAAATCCCTGCCGGAGGCCGAATTTGACAAAATCCTCGCCCACCCCGGTCTGGCCTGTGCAAACGGTCTTGCCGCCTTTGCGGAAGGCAACTTTGAGGCTTCTTTTATTGCGCTTTCTGCCGCCCGCCCAGTGATGCAAACCATCGGTGGCAGCCATGCGCAGCGCGATGTTTTTGAGCGGCTGACCATTGATGCGGGTATCCGTGCGGGGCAGGCCGACAAGGCAGAGGCGTTGTTATTGCACCGTATTTCGCTGCGGGCAGGGGCGGAAGACCACTTTACTGCGCTGCGGCGCAACGCTATTGCTGCACTGCGGCAAACACCTTTTGTGCATGCCGCGCAATAGGACTTAACCGATGACGACAGTGGTGATGAAAGACGTAAGCAGGGCCAAAGCGGCCCCAATGGCGGTGGCGGCAGGGTCACGCACCCGCGATCTGCGGCTCGATTTCTTTCGCGGTATTGCGATGTTCATCATCCTGATCGCCCATGTGCCGTCTGATTGGCTGGCGCTGTGGATACCGGCCCGGTTTGGCTTTTCCGATGCCACCGAAATGTTCGTGTTCTGCTCTGGCATGGCGTCGGCCATCGCCTTTGGCCGGGTGTTTCGTGAACAGGGGTTGGCAATTGGCACCGCCCGCGTCGGGTACCGGATGTGGCAGGTCTATTGGGCGCATGTCGGGCTGTTCATCGCTGTTGCCGTGACCACCATTTGGCTGACATCGCTTGACCCGGACGGCGTCGATTACACCGGGCGGCTGAACCTTTATCTGTTCTTCGGTGCGCCGATGACACATCTTCCGGGGCTGTTGACCCTGACGTATGTGCC
>JANOFE010000006.1:0-11740 GCA_031413495.1 Pseudorhodobacter sp.
GGCAGCAGGACGGTTTCGGCAATATCGCCCGGTTTTGCGCCGATGTGGAATGTCATGCTGGAGCCTTTTTCGTGAATTGCAATTTAGCGGCGTTAACGTGCTGGGATTGAACAGTTTTCAGTGTATGCGATCCGTGCGTAACCCGTGCTTATTCTGTGCATACGTTGTGTGCAGTTTCTAGGGGTTAAATAGCCGGGCGCTGTTTTGGGTGGCTGACGCTGCAAGATGAGTATTTTCGCGAAAAGGAAGCCGCAGGTTGGATTATGCAGCAGCCTGTTTGGCATCTACCAGACCCACAATATCCATCATGATCTTGTTCAGCTCAAAATCCTTGGGGGTGTAGACGGCGGCGACGCCGGAAGCACGCAGGGCGGTGGCGTCATCTTCGGGGATGATGCCGCCGACGATGAGGGGGATGTGCGACAAGCCCGCTTTGCGCATGCCGTCCAGGACTTCGGCTATCAGGGGGATGTGGCTGCCGGACAGGATCGACAGGCCAACGACATGGGCTTGTTCGTCGAGTGCGGCGGTGACGATTTCGGACGGAGTCAGGCGGATGCCGCCATAGGCGATATCCATGCCGCAATCGCGGGCGCGGGCGGTGATTTGTTCGGCCCCGTTGGAATGGCCATCAAGGCCGGGTTTGCCCATCAGGAATTTGAGCGGACGACCGAGTTTGGCGGAGACGGCTTGCACCGCGTCGCGGATCGGCTCCAGCCCTTCGGTGCGGTTTGACGGGGCGCGGCTGACGCCCGTGGGTGCGCGGTATTCGCCAAAGGCTGTGCGGATGGTGGTGCCCCATTCGCCGGTTGTCGCGCCCGCTTTTGCGGCGGCGATGGAGGCGGGCATGATGTTGGTGTTTGTGGCGCAGGCTTTGCGCAGGGCTGTGAGTGCGGTTAGGACTTTGGCGCTGTCGCGGGATGTGCGCCATGCGGTAAGGCGGGTGATTTGGTCTGCCTCGGCGGCGGGGTCTGCGGCCATGATGGAGCCGTCGCCTGCGGTGAGGGGGCTTGGCGTGGTGCTGGTATAGGCGTTGACGCCGACCACGGTGGTTTGTTTGGATTCGATGCGGGATATGCGATCTGCGTTTGCTTCGACCAGACGGCCCTTCATGTATTCGATTGCTGCCACGGCCCCGCCCATGGCGTCAATCTGGGCCAGTTCTGCGCGTGCGCCTTCTTTAAGGGCGGTGACTTTGCGGTCGATTGCCGGGTTGCCATCAAAAAGGTCGTCGTATTCCAAGAGGTCCGTCTCATAGGCGAGGATTTGTTGCATCCTGAGCGACCATTGTTGATCCCATGGTCTTGGTAGCCCCAGTGCCTCATTCCACGCGGGCAGTTGCACGGCGCGGGCGCGGGCGTTTTTGGACAGGGTAACGGCGAGCATTTCGATCAGGATGCGGTAGACGTTGTTTTCAGGTTGCTGTTCGGTCAGGCCAAGCGAGTTGACCTGCACGCCGTAGCGGAAGCGGCGATATTTGGCGTCTGTGATGCCGTAGCGGTGTTCGCATAATTCATCCCACAGGTCGACGAAGGCGCGCATTTTGCAGAGTTCGGTGACGAAGCGGATGCCTGCATTGACGAAAAAGGAAATGCGGCCAACCATGTTGGGGAAATCTTTTGGCGATACCTTGGTTTTGAGGTCATCGAGCACGGCGCAGGCGGTGGCCAGCGCGAAGGCAAGTTCCTGTTCCGGCGTCGCCCCGGCCTCTTGCAAATGGTAGGAACACACGTTCATCGGGTTCCATTTGGGCAGATGCGTCTGGGTATAGGCAGCGATATCGGTGATCATCCGCAAGCTGGGCTTTGGCGGGCAGATATAGGTGCCGCGCGACAGGTATTCCTTGATGATGTCATTTTGCACGGTGCCTTGCAGGGCTTTGACGTCTGCCCCCTGTTCTTCGGCGACGGCGATATACAGGGCCAGCAGCCACGGGGCTGTGGCGTTGATGGTCATCGAGGTGTTCATCTGGGTCAGCGGAATGTCGGCGAACAGCGCGCGCATATCGCCGAGGTGCGAAATGGGGACGCCGACCTTGCCGACCTCACCCCGTGCCAATTCGTGATCTGAATCGTAGCCGGTTTGTGTGGGCAGATCGAAAGCGACGGAAAGCCCGGTTTGGCCCTTGGCGAGGTTGGATTTGTAGAGCGTATTGGAGGCCGTGGCGGTCGAATGCCCGGCATAGGTACGAAACAGCCATGGGGCGTCTTTGGGAGGGTTGGGGGCAGTCATTTACAGCCTCGTTCAGCGGGGGCGCAACAATGTTGCTATTTGACACTAGATACCCGCAATTTTATGACGAAGTCAAACGCTGCGTTGCAGCATCCCTATGCAATGACAGCGCGCTTTTTGCGCGAGCGGTGCCGCTGCGACATGCCCAAAAGGCCAAGCGATCCGGCCAACAGAAGCGCCGTTGCGGGAAGCGGCACCGGCGCGATTGGTGGATCGTAGGTGAAGGACAGATTGTCGGCGTAAATGGTGTTAAAGCCGTTTTCGTCAATTCCGCCAAAGCGGATGTAGCTGATGTTGGGCCCCGCCACGCTCAAGGGAAGATAAATGTCGAACGTGCTTTGGATTGATGCCAGATCCGAAGAAATCAGGCGATCCTCTTTGTCGTAGGCTTGCAAAATAAGATCGTCGAGGTCTTCTACCGGATTATAAAGTTGACCGTCACCCATGCCGATGGAAACAGACGAGATGCCAGCAAGGCTAAAGTCAGCACGAAACAAATTGTCACCTGTTGCCGTGCCAAAAAGTGAGTCTAAGCTGAAAAGGGCGTAAGAGCCTGCACCGCTAAATCCGATCGACACGTCATTGGTGCCGGCCGTGATTGACACGCCGCCCAAATCTAACCCGGAGATGTTGCCGCGCAGGTCGTCAAAATCAAAGGTAACGGTGGCGGCGTTTGTGAACCCGGCAGTCAGGCAAAGCGTTGCAGCGGCAATGTAGGGTGTCATTATGGTCCCTCCAAATAAACTTGGTCAAGTTTGGCGGTATGTGAATTTGCAAGACAACTGGGCACAGGGTGCCAGATTCTACCGAAAGTTGAAGTGATTCTTGACGTTCGCCCAAACGAAAGTAGGGCGGCCTGTTCGCGGGATTTACCGGATCGGGAAATACTGCCAGTGTTCGTGAATGTTTCGGACTGTCGACATGCCCATCTGGCTATTGGTTCTGGTGCTTGGCTTTGCCGCAGTCACCTTTGCCTCGCATTTTTTGTTCCCGTCCGTGCGCTGGTTTTTCCGCAAATGGGCGGAACGGGCGGTGGCGCGGATCAACAAGCGGCTGGACCGGCCGATAGAGCCGTTCAAGCTGGCGCGCAGGCAGGATATGATTGTGCGGCTGACCTATGACCGGCAGGTTCTGGAAGCGGTGTCTGAACATGCCGCCGAGGCGGGCATTCCGGGATCAGTGGCGTTTGAAGAGGCGCGGCGCTATGCGCGGGAAATTGTGCCGGGGTTTTCGGCGACTTTGTATTTTGGCTTTGCCATCCGGGCGGCGCGGCGGTTGAGCCGGGCTTTGTACCGGGTGCGGATTGGTAAGGTGGATGTGGCTTTGGCCAGCTTTGACCCAAAGGCCACGGTGATTTTCGTGATGAATCACCGAAGCAATATGGATTATGTGCTGGTGACCTGGCTGGTGGCGAACCGGTCGGCCATTTCCTATGCGGTGGGGGAATGGGCACGGGTCTGGCCGCTAAGCGCCATGATCCGGGCGATGGGGGCGTATTTCATCCGTCGCGGCAGCCGCAACACTTTGTACCGCCGGGTGCTGGCGCGCTATGTGCAGATGGCGACGGACGCGGGCACCACGCAGGCGATATTTCCCGAAGGCGGCTTGAGTTTGGATGGCCGGGTTGGGCAAGCGAAGATGGGGCTTTTGAGCTATATCTATGCAGGCTTTGACCCGAAGACAGACCGCGACGTGATTTTTGTGCCGGTTGGGTTGGCCTATGACCGGGTGCTGGAGGATCGGTTGCTGACCGAGGCGAACGTGGAAGGCACCCGAAGGTTTCGGGCGCGGCCTTGGACGATTGCGGCGTTTACAGCGCGGATGGTCTGGCGAATGATCCGGGGGCGGTTTGCGGGCTTTGGCACAGCGGCGGCGGGGTTTGGGCCGCCGGTGTCGTTGCGCGGGTTTTTGGCTGAGACAGCGGACCCCACGCCCGAGGCGTTGGGTGCGCGCCTGATGGCCGAGATTGCCAAGGTCGTGCCGATACTGCCGGTGCCGCTGGTGGCGGCGGCTTTGGCAGAGGCAGGACAAGACCGGGCGGCTTTACGGGCGCGAATAGGCGCAATCGCTGAGCAGCTTGTCAGCGGTGAGGCGGTTTTGAAACTGCCGCCGCAGGGGTTGGACGTGGCATTGACCGAGGGCCTGACCCCACTTCTGGCGCGCGGGATTGTGGTCGAAGGGCCGGATGGCCTGCAGGTTCCGACCGAGGCGCGGGCGCTGCTTGCGTTTTACGCAGCCCCGGTGTGGCAGGTCTTGCAGGGGGCATCAGCGCCGATAAATGCCGCAACGCGGCAGACATAAAATTACAAAACTTGGTGTTTTTTGGTTGCAATGTTACCTTTCGGCCAATAATCAATGGAAAAGCCGCATTGATTCTGCGTTGCGGCGAAAGCTTTGATCAGGGAGGCCGCTATGGCTTTGGATACGCACAGCACTTTGCCCGTTTATGATGCCCCGCAAAAAGATCTGTATGCGCTTGGCGAAATGCCACCCTTGGGCCATGTGCCGAAACAGATGTACGCCTGGGCCATTCGGCGCGAACGCCACGGCGAGCCGGACACCGCGATGCAGATCGAGGTGGTCGATACCTGGAAGATTGACAGCAACGAAGTGCTGGTTCTGGTGATGGCTGCGGGGGTTAATTACAACGGTGTTTGGGCGTCGCTTGGTCAGCCGATCAGCCCGTTTGACAGCCATAAGCAGCCCTACCACATTGCCGGGTCCGATGCGTCAGGCATCGTTTGGGCGGTCGGTGACAAGGTCAAACGCTGGAAAGTGGGCGACGAGGTGGTGATCCACTGCAACCAAGATGACGGTGACGATGAGGAATGCAACGGCGGCGATCCGATGTTTTCAACCAGCCAGCGCATTTGGGGATATGAGACGCCGGACGGGTCTTTTGCGCAGTTCACCAAGGTACAGGCTCAGCAGTTGATGGCACGGCCAAAGCACCTGACGTGGGAGGAAGCCGCCTGTTACACGCTGACCCTTGCCACCGCCTACCGGATGCTGTTCGGGCATGAGCCGCATGATCTGAAACCGGGGCAGAATGTGCTGGTTTGGGGGGCGTCTGGCGGCCTTGGGTCTTATGCGATCCAGTTGATTAACACGGCCGGGGCGAATGCGATCGGGGTGATCAGCGACGAATCCAAACGCGAGTTCGTGATGGGTCTGGGTGCCAAGGGCGTGATCAACCGCAATGATTTCAAATGCTGGGGGCAGTTGCCGACGGTTGGCTCGCCTGAATACGCGGTCTGGTTTACTGAGGCGCGCAAATTTGGCAAGGCGATCTGGGACATCACCGGCAAGGGCGTGAATGTCGATATGGTGTTTGAACACCCCGGCGAGGCGACATTTCCGGTATCCACTCTGGTCTGTAAAAAGGGCGGCATGGTGGTGATTTGTGCGGGCACATCTGGCTTTAACTGCACCTTCGACGTCCGCTATATGTGGATGCACCAAAAGCGTTTGCAGGGGTCGCACTTTGCACATCTGAAGCAAGCGGCGGCGGCGAACAAGCTGATGGTGGAACGCAGGCTGGACCCTTGTATGTCGGAGGTCTTTCCTTGGGCGGAAATTCCCGCGGCGCATATGCTGATGCGCAACAACAAGCACAAGCCGGGCAATATGGCGGTCTTGGTACAGGCCCCGCGAACCGGATTGCGCACGTTTGAAGACACGCTGGAGGCCAGCCGCACTCGCTAGGGTCTGGCCGCCCGAAACCGATAAAATTCAGCGGATATTTGCGCGGGGTTGTTTCCCGCATAAACCTTTGATTGACCAATTTGCGAATATTGTCTCCTCTAGGTTGATTGTGCGGGATGCATTGCACCCGCACCTGAAGTTGGAGCGGCCATGCGGCATAGTTGGATTTTGGATGTCTTGAGCGACCTTCGCGCTTATGCGGACATGAACAATCTACCAGCGATTGCCGCTGCCGCAGCACAAACTTTTGGTATTGCGAAAACGGAAATTGCCGCAACGCCCGATCAAGACGGGGATGCGGTGCAAGGCGTGCGCAGACCCGACAGATTTCCATAAAGGCGCGAATGTTCGCGGGCGCACGCTCTGGCCATTGTTTGACGCCTGCCATATGGTCGCAAAATGCAGCCCCCCGCGCTTATTTTTTCCGACGATCAGGCCGAGGCTTGGGATAGGGTTTCTGACCAGCTGCGCGCTATCGGCGTTGATTTGCTAAATGCAGAGCTGACGCCCGGTGCCGAAGGGAAGGCATCGGTTCTGGCGGTGGTGGGCAAGGCCGGGTCGGGCAAAACCATGCTGCTGGCCAGTCTTTACAAAGCAATGAAGGCCGCTGGGGTTGAGATTATTTCAGGCGATTATGAGGGGCGGCGGCGCAAGGACCGCCGCACTTTGGCGGTGTTGGCCCCGACCAATAAGGCGGCATCGGTGCTGCGGCTGCGCGGGGTGCCTGCGACCACCATTCACCGCATCCTCTATACCCCAATGTATGACCCGCAGTATGAAAAGATTGCCGAATGGCTGGCGGGCAATGGGCCACGCCCGGCTGTTGAAGGATTGACCGAACTGGCGCTGGACCGCGCGAAAGCGTTCTACGATACGGTGGCCTCCATTCCCGGCGCGCTGGCTGCGGCAGGCCTGCGGGGCAGTGATTTCATCAAGGGCTGGAAACGGCGTGAAGAGCCGCTGGATATTGGGTTGGTCGACGAATCGTCGATGCTGGATCAGCGGCAATTTGATGATTTGCGCGAAATATTTCCGACGTTGATCCTGTTTGGTGATCCGGCGCAGTTGGCCCCGGTCGGCCAATCGGGTGAGATGGTGTTTGATAAACTGGGGGGGGCGCGCAAACTGGTTCTGTCGCGCATTCACCGGCAGGCGGAAGATAACCCTATCCTTGATCTGGCGCATGCTTTGGCCGACCCCGATCTGGGGTTTGAAGAGTTTGAACGCATGGTCGACGCGGCAGCACAGCGTGATGCGCGCGTTGAAGTGGCGCAAAGGGTGGATAGCGATCTGATGGCGCGGTCGCCGGTGTTGGTCTGGCGCAATGCGACGCGGATACGGCTGATCACGGCGTTCAGGGCGGCACAGGGCGCGCCGGAATTTGAATTGCTGCCGGGCGAGCCGTTGATTTGTGACGGTATCGAATTGCCAATAAAGCACCGCAAAAAGCGCATTGATCTGGAAGCGCGCGGTCTGATCAAGGGTGCGCAGGTGATCTATATGGGGCCGGGCAACAAGGATGGGTTCGCCAAGCTGCATGTGGTGGGGGCGGAAGAACCGCAGGTATCGGCGGCATCCATCATCAAGATCGAAAAGCCGGGCGAGGATGAGCCGTTTATTCCATCTGCCGCCAAAATGGGCGCGGCGTTTTTGCATGGGGCGGCGGTGACCATTCATAAGGCGCAAGGCAGCCAATGGGAAACCGTGCAGGTTTTTGCGCCTGATCTGTTTGCAGCGGCACAGGCGGGGCGGTCTGAGGCGGGGTTGCCCTTGTGGAAGCGGCTGGCCTATGTGGCGATTACAAGGGCAGAGAAACAGTTGAAATGGGTGGTGCGCAATCGGCTTGGCCTGCCTTTGGTGCCGCTGGGGGTAGATGATTTGCGGGTGACGCCTGCAGTTTTGACGCTTGATGCGGAGGCGGACGTTTAAGCCCTTTCGTCACGCACATCAGGCCGCTAGACTTGCGCAAACCGCTGGAGGACCCATGATCTGCGTATTCGTTCAGTTTCGCTGCACCCCCGGCAAAACATACGCCGTAGCGACGGCTATCTATGACCGTGAGGTGGTGTCAGAATTGTTTTCGACCAGCGGCGAATATGATCTGATCGCCAAGATTTATATCCCCGATGACGCGGATGTGGGGCATTATTTGTCGGAACGCTTGTTTGATATTCCGGACATCGTGCGAACCTTGACGACGATGACCTATAAGGCGTTTTAGGGATTTACAGCCAACGGTCGCGGTCGGTGCCGACGGCATCCGCGACAGTCGCAAAACCACCCTTTGCCAGCGCGGCATCAAGACCGCGCGCCACTTTTGCGGCCACCGACAGGCCTTGGTAAACCATGGATGTATAGAGCTGCACCGCAGACGCACCGGCCCTGATTTTTTGGTAGGCATGGTCTGCTGTGCTGATGCCGCCCACGCCGATCAAGGGCAGTTTGCCACCGGTCAGCTGTGACAGCTTTGCCAAAACGCGGGTGGAGCGTTCGAACAATGGTGCGCCCGACAGGCCGCCTGTTTGCGCCTTGGCGACACTTTTCAAGCCATCGCGCGCCAGCGTGGTATTGGTGGCTATGATGCCTGCAATGCCGGATGCCAGCGCCACTTCGGCGATTTCGCCAAGATCATTGTCTGTCAAATCCGGTGCGATCTTCAGGAAAATTGGGATTTGCCGGGCAAGGCTTGCGCGGGTTTCCATCACACCCGCCAGCAGCGACGTCAGTGCCGCGCGGCCCTGCAAATCGCGCAGTTTTTCGGTGTTGGGGGAAGACACATTGACGGTGGCAAAATCAATATGCGGGCCACAGGCGGCCAGAACGGCCGCGAAATCGGCGGCGCGATCATCGCTGTCTTTATTGGCACCAAGGTTCAGGCCAACGGGCACGCGTGATTTTGGCCGCATCGCCAGCCGGGCACAGATACTGGGCGCACCTTCGTTGTTAAATCCGAAACGGTTGATGGCGGCGCGGTCTTCGGTCAGGCGGTACAGCCGGGGTTTGGGATTGCCGATCTGCGGGCGTGGCGTGGCGGCCCCAACTTCCAGAAATCCGAAACCGGACCGCATCAAGGGGGCAAGGGCGACCGCGTTCTTATCATAACCGGCGGCTAGGCCCACGGGGTTTGCCAGCGTCAATCCGGCAAGCGATGTCGCCAATCGGGGGGTGGACACGACACCGGGCAAATTGGGCAGGCGCAGTTTCAGCGCCGTAAGGGACAGGCCATGCGCGGTTTCGGGATCAAGGCGGTGCAGCAAACCCAAGGCTGCGCGTTCAACGATGTTCACCACAGACCCTCGGGAAAGATGTGGCCGCTGGCCCCAAGGGGAAGAGACTTGTCCCAGACGACCTCGGCCAGGGTTAGGCTGCGGTAGAGGTGGGGAAACAGCACGCCGCCGCGTGCCGCTTCCCATTTCACGGCCGCGCCAAGAGTGTCTGAATTGAAAGCGACCAAAACGAGATCGCTTTCAGTGGCAAAATACTTGGAGGCCGTTTCTGCAACCGTTGCGGCGGTGGAAAAGTGAATGTAGCCGTCAACCAGATCAATCGGGGCACCGGCAGTTTCACCGGCGGCACGAAACGCATCCCATTCGGAGCGGCGAAAGATCTTGAAAATCAACATGCGCGGTTCATGCCCTTTGGCCCGGCTGGGGTCAATGGGGAGCGGTGAGAATATCCGTATAGGGGGGGAAGGCTTGCGGCGGCGGGCAGGGCTGGATATAGGGAGGACAGCGCGGGCGTTGTGTAATGGTAAGACCTTAGCCTTCCAAGCTAAAGACGCGGGTTCGATTCCCGCCGCCCGCTCCATACCCACGGATAGTTGGTCAGAGTAACGCGCGTGTTACGGTTTTTAAGACGTTGATTTTATTATCAATTACATTTTTTGTTAAGTAATTTTTCACTATTTTTCTGTGATTTGGCAGGTAATCTTGCTGCAGCGCCGTGACCGCGCGACGGAACGGCGGCCTCGGGCCGTATAAGGCAAACCATCATCCATTTCATCAGGCAGGTTACCATGACAAAACCCCACCAGGACGACGATCACCACGCCACCGGTCATCACGATAGGGGGCTGGGCTTTGATCTGCGCAGCATTTTGTCGCGCCGCAATGCAGTGGTCGGGCTGGGCCTGGTGGGCGTGGGCGGGTATCTGGCCCTGCGTGGTTTTGGGGCGCAGGCGAATGCCACTGGAATAGCGGCGGATGGATCGGTTTGTGTGGCGGACCCGACCGAAACGGCGGGGCCGTTTCCGGGTGATGGCACCAACAGCAAGGATGGGGCCACAGTAAATGCGCTACAGCAAAGCGGCATCGTGCGGGAAGATATTCGCCCCAGTTTCAATGGCTTGACGCCGGTTGCGGACGGCGTGCAGCTTGATCTGGTGCTGACCTTGGTCAATGTGAACGCGGCCTGCGCGCCGTTGGCGGGCCATGCGATTTATCTTTGGCACTGCGACGCCGAGGGTGTCTATTCGATGTATGGCAAAACCGACCGCAACTATTGCCGGGGGGTCGGCATCACCGATGCAGCGGGTCAGGTGACGTTCACCACGGTGTTCCCGGCCTGCTATGACGGCCGATGGCCACATATCCATTTTGAGGTGTTTGCGGACGCGGCGGCGGCATCCTCCGGCGATAACAGCGTGTTGATTTCGCAGTTTGCGTTGCCCAAGGACGTGTCTGACGCAGTTTATGCGGCTGATCCGCTTTACGCGGCAAGCATTGGCAATATGGGCGGTGTCAGTCTGGCGTCGGACATGGTGTTTGCGGACAATACGGCAGAGCAGGTGGCAGCGCAGACGATGGTAATGACCGGGGATGTTAGGGCGGGGTTCAGGGGCGTGGCGACGATCGGGATTGTGGTTTGATGAGTGATACGCCCCCCACCCCAACCCTCCCCACGGGGGGGAGGGGGGCGGCAGTTTTGCGGTTGTGGGTGGCGGTGCGCAATGAATGCGCACCCTACGGGGTTAGGGTTGGACGAAGCTGGGGTCCATCCAGAGCGGTTCGAACACGTTGCCGTCCGGGTCTTGGAAGGTGCGGGTATACATGAAGCCGTGGTCGGAGGCGGGTTTCGGTTCGGTGCCGCCTGCCATTAGGGCGGCTTCGGTCATGGCATCGACGGCGGCGCGGTCATCACGGTTGAGCGCGATCAGGGCAGATGTCGTTTTGCTTGTATCGGCGCGCGGGTTGGTGAGGAAGCTGTCAAATTTTGGGTGAGTCAGGATCATCAGAAAGATGGTGTCGGAAATCACCACACAGGCGGCGGTATCATCGCTGAACTGGGGATTTATAGTGAAACCGAGGGCGGTGTAGAAGGCTTTGGAGCGTTCGAGGTTGGACACGGGGAGGTTGACGAAGATCATCTGGGGCATGAGTCTGTATCCCGGCAATTTAAGTGATGCGGCGAATATCCGTCGGAGGAATTGATCCGGCAAGTCCATATTGGCCGATCAGCAAAAAGGGGCCAGCCCCAGCCGCCTGCGGCGTCTTCCCCGGGATATTTTTTGAACAGATGAAGTTGGGAGAGGCCTAAGCAGGGCAAGTCCGATAGTTTGGAGACCGGCAGTCTGGGCAGAAGTTGGTACTAGGCGCGCGTTACCACTAGGCCAGTTACGCGGTCATAGGGCATGGTGCCACGCCAGCGAATTAGGGGGATCAGCCACAGAAAAACAGCGAGGATAGTTGCTAAAATCAGGGTCGCAATCTGAAAGTAACCTAGTAAGGAGACTGCTGCTGTTGATGGGGTGCCCAGCGAGAAGAGGTTTGGAAATTCGGCGATTTCCCAAACTATCAAGGGTAAA
>JANOFE010000007.1:0-9304 GCA_031413495.1 Pseudorhodobacter sp.
ATTAACGCTCCAGCGCTAAGCGTTCGCGCAGCACATCAATTTCGACGGTCAGATCGGTGCGTTCATTGTCAAGCAGCGCTTGCGTGCGGCTGGCGAAGTTTGTCTCAAGATCATCAAGCAGGGCCTCATATGCGGCGCGCGCCGCCCCGTCGCGGGTGGCGGCGTAGTGATCGGCGAATTTCACCGTCGCATCGCGCGCGCCCATCAAGTAAACGCCAAAATACTTGCGCGCCGCCGTCAGATCGCGCGGATCGCCTTCGACGGTGCGAAACATGGACCGTGCAGTGGTGGCGAACTGGTCAACGCGAGATTCCAACTTGCGGTCGCCCGCGCGCAGAACCGCGTCGCGCATGGCGGCAAGATATTTTTCGCCTTCATCGACAGCGGTGGCAACCCGCTGGGTTTGAAAATCATCAACGCCTTCCATGCCCTTGTTGCGCATAGGATCGGGGCCGAAAGCGAGGATATGCAGGATGGCCCCGGCAAGGCCAAAGCCGAGCGGCAGCAGCAGCGTCGGTTGCGACATCAGACCGCCAAGGGTGAGGCCAATGAGCGTAAGTGCCGTGCCGAACAGTTTGCGCGGAATAACGGGTTTGCGCGCCACGCGGCGGGCGTCATAGGCGGTTTGGGCGGCCACGCCCGACTGGGTCAGCCAGGCGGCAAGGATCAGGCAGCCGAAGGCGGCAAGGCCAAAGATCATTTGGGCGGCGTCACCCCGAAAGGCATTGATCAGGATAATGGCAGGCGCAAAATAAAGCATCGTCAGGCGGGTATCGTGGCGGGTGCGGCGCGGGCCTTGCGGGCCATTGGTCAGAACCGGGGGGCCTTGCTGCCCGTCCGTTCCGGGGCGGGTTTCGGGACTATATTTGCCGCCAAAACGGTGCGCCATCACACCCCCGCCACTGCGCCGACATAGAAAGTCAGGCCAAGGAGCAGGAAAAAGGCAAGGGTCTGAATGCTGTTGGTTTGCATGGGTTTCCCTGTTGGCCCTGTTTGCTTTGCCCGGTGGATTGCGCGGTTTGCGTGCCGACTATAGGCGATGGGCTGTTGCCATGCCAGAGACGATACTGGGAATAAGCGGGGATTATTCCCCCTTAGCCGTTACGCGGTTTGCCACGCGGGGCGGGTTTGCCGGGGCGGGTGGCGGCTGGTTTAGCGCCGCGCGCAGGGGCGGGTTTGCCCGTTGTTGGCGCGCGGGGTTTGGCGGTGGATGTGGCGGTCTTTGTGGCCGGTTTGCCAGCGCCGGGGGTGGACCGGGTGACAGTGCGGGTTTTCGCAGGCGCGCGTTTGGCCTGGCCGGTTTTGGACGCCGCCGATTTTGCAAGACCTGAATCGTCGGCGTTGGGATCAAGGCCCAGCTGATCGCGCAGCACGCGACCGCGCACTTCTTCGATCGCCCCCGGTTCCATATCACCAAGGCGGAAGGGGCCATAGCTGATGCGGATCAGGCGGTTTACGGTCAGGTCAATGGCATTCAGCGCACGGCGGATTTCGCGGTTTTTGCCTTCGCGCAAAGCAACTGTCAGCCATGCATTGGCGCCTTGGATGCGGTCAAGGATCACGATCATCGGTTGAAATTTCTCGCCATCAACGGTGATGCCGCGGCGCAGGGGCTCCAGATCAGGATCGGTCGGGTTGCCTTTGATGCGCACCCGGTATTTGCGCAGCCAGCCGGTGGAGGGCAGTTCAAGCCGACGTTTCAGCTCGCCGTCATTGGTCAGCAGCAGCAAGCCTTCGGAGTTAAGATCGAGGCGGCCCACCGACATGACGCGGGGCATATCTTCGGGCAGGGTGTCAAACACGGTCTGGCGGCCCTTCTCGTCATTGGTGGAGGTCACCAGACCTTCGGGCTTGTAGTAAAGCCACAGGCGGGCGGGCTCGGCTTCCGCCACCAGATCACCGCGCACGGTGATGCGGTCAGATGCTGTGACGTTCAGGGCGGGGCTGGTGATAACGCGGCCGTTGACGGAAACTTCGCCCGCCTCGATCATCCGTTCCGCCTCGCGCCGCGACGCGACACCGGCGCGGGACAGCACCTTGGCGATGCGGTCACCGGCGGGGGGCGTTGGGGCGGCTGGTTTCTTGGCATCGGTCATGGTGGGGTTCCTGTGGGTTGGTCTCCCTTTAGGGCAAGTTCTGCTGAGTTTCCACCCGTGGCCGAAACAGATGAGTATTTAGGCGAAAAGGAAGCCTGCGGGGTGGGGCCTTGTTTTGATGGGGGCGGGCGGGCAGAAAGGCGGGATGAGCGGGTTTCGATCATTCATGGATGTGGCGCTGGCCGAGGCGCGGGCGGCTGCGTTGCGCGGCGAGGTGCCTGTTGGGGCGGTGGTGGTATCGCCCGGCGGCGTGGTGGTGGCGCAGGCGGGAAACCGGACGCGGGAACTCAGCGACCCAACGGCGCATGCCGAGGTGCTGGTGATCCGGGCCGCGTGTTTGGCAATGGGGTCAGAGCGGCTGGCGGGGCATGATCTGTATGTGACGCTGGAGCCATGCCCGATTTGCGCTGGGGCAATTTCGGCGGCCCGGATCGCGCGGTTGTATTACGGGGCGGGTGATCCGAAATCCGGCGGTGTGGCTTACGGCGCGCGGGTGTTTTCCCATGCGCAGTGCCATCATGTGCCGGAGGTTTATGAAGGCATTGGTGCGGCCGAGGCCGAGGCGGTGTTGAGGGAATTTTTTGCCGCACGGCGGTAGCTGTGGCGGGAGTGGCACATTGATGCCGGGTGGGGAATTTCGCGCTTGGTGATTTTGGGATTTTCTGTATAACCGCGGCACGGAAACGCGCCAACAGAGGAGGCGGAACATGACAGTACATGCACACCCCGCCTATCGTGGCATTTGGTTTTATACCGCCCCGCGACGCTGCCATCAGGCAGCCTTTCGCGGCTAAAGCGGGTATCCCCGGCCACCGCGCCCGAGGCTACATTCACCCAAATTAACGCTGGTTTTTCGACGACGGCATAGGTCCGTTCCCGCCAAACCAGCATCCAATCTTTTGATATAGGGAATCGGCGCGGCCATTTGGGCGGTCGATTTATGTGATCAGATGAACGTGTTAGCGAATAATGAAGAGACGTCGCCGTCGATGGCTGTAAAACTGCTGGTGGATCAGCATGGGGCTTGGACGGTGCTGCGGGCCTATGTGGCGCTTTTCTTTGTGCCAAAACGCGAAGGGGTGCGGTTGGACGACCTTAGCCCGCATATGCGGCGCGATATGGGTTTGCCGCCGGTTGAGCAACCTCGCAAATACTGGGAGCTGCGGTAGGCAGTCGGCCCGCCGCAGCGCCAAATCAAAGGGTGATCGGCTGCATAACTTGCGGTTCGATCACCTGAACACCGGGCAGGCCAGCGACCAAAGCATCGGCGGTCTGTTCCAGCAGGGGGAAGGTGCGATAATGGCAGGGGATCACGGTTTTGAAGTTGAAATACCGATTGGCCGCATAGGCCGCGCGGGTCATATCCATCGTGAAGTGGCCGCCAGCCGACAAGATGCCGATATCGGGTTTGTGCAGATCGCCCATCCATTCCATATCGGCCATGATGTCGGTATCGCCGGACACATAAATCGTGTGGCCGCCCCCTGCTATCATGAAGCCCGCCTCGGCCCCCGCATAGATCGGTGCGCCGTTTTCGCCGGTGACGGACGACGAATGGCTGGCGTTGACGAGGGTTACTTTTGCGCCGTTAAGCGTAACAGTGCCGCCTTTGTTAAAACCGATGACGGATAGCCCACCCAGTTTTTCATACCACACCATCAGATCGTTCATGCCGACGAGAGGGATGTTCAGCTCTTTTGCAATCGCCAAGGCGTCGCCTGCATGATCGCCGTGGCCATGCGTCAGCAGGACATGAGTGGCACCTTGTAGCGCGGGGATGCGTTGATCTGCGGGGAACATCGGATTGCCGGTTAGCCATGGGTCAATCAGCAGGACGGCCTGTTCAATTTCAATCCGGAAGCCTGCGTGGCCAAGCCATGTGATTTTCATTTGCACTGTCCCTTTTCTTGGTTCACGCAAAGATAGAGGCGCGGGGAGCAAAGGAAATGGGCTGGCTGACGGCAATTGACGCCTACTGTGAGCGGCTTGGCCCCGGATATTGGGCAGAGCCATTCAATGCCGTGACCAACCTTGTGTTTTTATTTGCCGCAGTCGTGATGTGGCGGCGTACCGCAGGATTGCCTTTGGCACGCGCTTTGGTGGGTGTGCTGGCGGTCATCGGGGTGGGATCGTTTCTGTTTCACACCCATGCAAACCGCCTGACAAGCGTGATGGACGTGGCCCCGATTGCGGGGTTCATCTTGCTTTTTGTCTTTGCCGCCAGCCGGGATTTGCTGGGTCTGGCGTCGTGGCAGGCGGGCTTAAGTGCATTGGCCTTTCTGCCTTATGCGGCAGTGACGGTGCCGGTGTGGGCCATGGTGCCGGGGCTTGGGTCATCGGCGGGCTATGCGCCGGTGCCGGTTTTGATTTTGCTTTATGCGTGGCTTTTGCGGCGGTCTGCCCCGGATACGGCCAAGGGGCTGGCGATTGGGGTGGGGGTTTTGGTGGTGTCTTTGACATTCCGCACGCTGGACGCCCCACTTTGTGCCGCAAACCCGGTAGGTCTGCATTTCATCTGGCATCTGTTGAACGGCGTCATGTTGGGTTGGATGATTGAGGTTTACCGCCGCCATGTGCTTGCGAAGGCCAGTTCAGGCCGTTAAACGGGGCGAAATCAGGTTCGGAGCGACCCATATGTCCATTGATATCGACACCGCCCGCAAGGTGGCCAAGCTGGCGCGCATCCGAGTGGAGGAGGCGGCTTTGCCCGCGCTTGCCCATGAATTGTCGGGGATTTTGGCGTTTATGGAACAGCTGACCGAAGTGGATGTGACCGGAGTGGAGCCGATGACATCTGTCACCCCGATGCGGCTTGTTCGCCGGGCGGATGTGGTGACGGATGGCGGCATTCAAAACCAGATTTTGGCAAACGCCCCCGATGCGCGGGAAGGGTTCTTTGCTGTGCCGAAGGTGGTCGAATGACAAACGCAAATATGCTGACCATTGCGGGGGCGCGGGATGCGCTGCGCAAGGGTGATTTGACAGCGGTTGATTTGACCATGGCCTGCCTGACGGCGATTGATGCGGGCGATGGGTTGAATGCGTTTGTGCATAAGACGCCGGAGATTGCGCTGGGGCAGGCGCGGGCGGCAGACGTTCGGATTGCGGCGGGGGATGCGCCTGCAATGTGCGGAATACCGCTTGGGATCAAGGATTTGTTCTGCACCAAGGGGGTGGCGTCACAGGCCGGGTCGAACATTCTGGCGGGGTTTAAGCCGGAATACGAGTCTACTGTGACAAGCCAACTGTTTGGTGCGGGTGCGGTGATGTTGGGCAAGTTGAACATGGACGAATTTGCCATGGGGTCCAGCAATGAGACGTCTGTTTATGGCAATGCAGTGAACCCTTGGCGGGTGGACGCGCGGTTGCTGACGCCCGGTGGATCGTCGGGTGGGTCTGCGGCGGCGGTGGCGGCGGATTTGTGTCTGGCGGCGACGGGGACGGATACTGGCGGGTCGATACGCCAGCCCGCGGCGTTTACCGGGATTGTGGGGATCAAGCCGACCTATGGGCGGGTGTCGCGCTGGGGGGTGGTGGCGTTTGCGTCCAGCCTTGATCAAGCCGGGCCGATGACCAAAACCGTGCGCGATGCGGCGATCATGTTGGGCGCTATGGCCGGGCATGACACGAAGGATTCGACATCTGCGAATTTGCCAGTGCCGGATTTTGAGGCGGCGTTGACCGAGGATATTCGCGGCAAAAAGATCGGGATTCCGCGCGAATACCGGATGGACGGGATGCCAGCAGAGATTGAGGCGTTGTGGGCCACGGGCGTGGCGATGATGAAGGATGCGGGGGCGGAGATTGTCGATATCACCCTGCCGCATACGAAATATGCGCTGCCTACGTATTACGTGGTCGCGCCTGCGGAAGCGTCGAGCAACCTCGCGCGGTATGACGGGGTGCGCTATGGCCACCGCGCGAAGCTGGCGGCGGGCGATGGTATTACGGAAATGTATGAGAAGACCCGCGCCGAAGGCTTTGGGCCAGAGGTGCAGCGGCGCATTATGATTGGCACCTATGTGCTGTCGGCCGGGTTTTATGACGCCTATTACAACCGCGCACGTAAGGTGCGGGCCTTGATCAAGCAGGATTTCGAGGCGGTGTTT
Organism: Pseudorhodobacter sp.; assembly: GCA_031413495.1. GTDB lineage: Bacteria > Pseudomonadota > Alphaproteobacteria > Rhodobacterales > Rhodobacteraceae > JACMNW01. The sequence continues at coordinate 6,206 of JANOFE010000007.1, forward strand.
GCGAAGGGTGTGGATGCGATTTTGACGCCTGCCACGCCATCAGCCGCGTTTGGGTTGGGCGAGATGGCAAATGCGGACCCTATTCAGATGTATTTGAACGATGTGTTCACGGTGACGGTGAACCTGGCGGGATTGCCGGGTATTGCGGTGCCGGTGGGTCTGGATGCCAAGGGGTTGCCCTTGGGCTTGCAGCTGATCGGGCGGCCTTGGGAAGAGGGCGATTTGCTTAATCACGCCTATGTGCTGGAACGCAGCGCGGGCTTTGTGGCCAAACCGCAAAAATGGTGGTAGGGGCTGCGGAAATGTTATCCACAGGTAGGTTTGCCATGCGTTTGCCCGTTTCCATGATCCTGTTGCTGGGCCTTGCTGCCTGCACAGCCCCGGTGCCGGATTCGGGGCAGGGCGTTGGATTTCAGGATTACACCAGCTACCAAAGCAGCCGCGAAGCGACCTTGGCTGGTGCTGCGGCACCCGGCACGCCAATCGTGCCCACATCTGGATTTTCCACCGCCGCAGTCGGGGCCGCGATTGATGCCGCCGATGGGCGTCGTGCGCTGCCGCAAACGGCTGTCCAACAGCCGGGGTCACCCCTGCAAGGGGCGGTGATCGGGTCCACCACCGGCGTCCGTCCGCGTGGCAATGCCCCGGCGGGCATTCAGGTGGAAAGTGGCGAAGTGGGGGCCGGTCAGGCGGGCATTTCGGACGAGAACGACTTTGAGGCGGTAAAAGCGCGCGAGACGATTGAAAGCGACGCTGCACGCATTGCAGAAAACCGCGCGCAGTATCAGGTGGTGCAGCCGGGCGCCTTGCCGCAACGATCCGGCGATAGCGGGCCGAACATTGTGGAATATGCGCTGGCAACCACACATGCGCCGGGCACACAATTGCACAAGCGGTCTGGTTTCCGGGCGAATAAAGCGGCGGCAGCCTGCGCAAAATTTGGATCGTCCGATCAGGCACAAGAGGCGTTCCTTGCCAAAGGCGGGCCAGACCGTGACAGGCAGGGCCTTGACCCGGATGGGGATGGCTTTGCGTGCGGCTGGGATCCGCGTCCCTTCCGCACGGCGCTGCAATAAGCGCGTCGTCACAGGTGTTGTCGCAGGTGTCGCCCAACTTTGGCGAGCGGCGGGGCGGGATGCGGCCAGAGCTGATCGTGCTGCATTACACGGCGATGGTCAGCTGCGAGGCAGCGTTCGCGCGGCTGTGCGACCCGGCTGCCGAAGTCTCTGCGCATTACCTGATTTCTGAACAGGGCGAGGTTCTGTGCCTTGTGCCCGAGGACAAGCGCGCCTGGCATGCCGGGGCGGGGGTCTGGCGCGGGTTGCAGGATATCAATTCGCGGTCCATCGGAATCGAGCTGGCCAATGATGGTGCGCAACCCTTTGCAGCAGCCCAAATGCGCGCGCTTGATCGGCTGTTGGCCGAGGTGATGGCGCGTTGGGCCATCCCTGCGCAGGGCGTGATTGCGCATTCCGATATGGCACCGGGCCGCAAAGGCGATCCGGGGGCGCGGTTTGATTGGCGGCGCTTGGCACTGCAGGGGCTGGCGGTCTGGCCGCAGGCGGCAAAACCGCGTCCGACCGACGAATTCATGCCGAATGCGCACCGGTTTGGGTATCGGGACGCTGGCGGCGATCTTGTGCTTGCAGCATTTCGGCTGCGGTTCAGGCCATGGGCCAAGGGGCCACTGAACGACGTGGATGCAGGCATGATGGCGGATTTGGCAGATCGGTTTGGCGTTGACGCAATGCAGCCATTGGCCTAATGCGGCCCCTGTGCGGATGGCTGGATGACTGCGGGTGGCAACATTCGAGGAAAGTCCGGGCTCCATGAAGACAGGGTGCCGGGTAATGCCCGGCCGGGGCAACCCGAGGGAAAGCGCCACAGAGAAGAGACTGCCGTGGTGTTGTGGGTTTGCCCGCGACACAAACCACGGCGATGGTGAAACGGTGGGGTAAGAGCCCACCACGGACCGGGCAACCGGGACGGTATGGCAAGCCCCACCCGGAGCAATGCCGAATAGGGGCCTCGCGCGGGCTGGTCCTTTGATCGCAAGGTCGAGGATACCGCCGCAGGGACCTTCAGCCCAGAGGCCCGGGTTGGCAGCTTGATCGCCTTGGTAACAAGAGCGGCAGAGGAATGGTCATCCAAGGGGGGAAACCCCCGGGACAGAACCCGGCTTACAGGCCATCCGCACAGATGCAATCAAACGGAGCAGACCCCATGGGTCTGCAAGCCTTTTCCAAGACCCTTCCGCCGAAGGGGCGAAAGGGATGCGCTTCGCGCAGGATACTTGATAACAGATGAATCATTTGCATCCACTTTGGCTTGAATATCCGCGCCCGCAGGGCAAACGGCCCGCAAGGGGGAATGGCTTGCACGCCTGCGGGTGCTATTTTGTTAGGGGTCGCGCGATTTACTGGAAAACCGGAAATCACTTTTCCTTATCGCGCTCCGCAAGATTGCCGTTAGATCACCGCGAACGGTGTTTGGCTGTTGACTCTGCCGGTGCCATCCGTAAAAGGCGGCTTCAATGAATTTTTCGGGGGGCTGACTGCGCCCTGATCCAGGAGCTAAGACAATGGCGAAACCCGCAACCATCAAGATCCGCCTGAACTCGACAGCGGGGACCGGGCATTTTTATGTGACCAAAAAGAATGCCCGCACCATGACCGATAAGATGGTTGTGAAGAAATACGATCCCGTAAAGCGCGAGCATGTGGAATACAAGGAAGGCAAGATCAAGTAAGATCTGGCTTTTTGGTAAGATGCGGGGCCGTCCTTTGGGGCGGCCCTTTTCTTTTGGTCGTTTTCGCCCATCTTGGTGGGTATGACCTTGACCCTGACCCTGCGCGCGGCCCGGCTTTCCGATTTGTCGGCCGTTGATACGCTGCTTGCCCGCAGTTATCCGCGTCTTTTGGCTGCGGACTACCCGCCGTCGGTCATGGTGACGGCGTTACCAATCATTTCCCGCGCGCGCCCAGAATTGCTGACGTCGGGGCGGTTCTTTCTGGCCTTTGGGCCGGAGGGCCAATTGGTGGGAGCAGGTGGGTGGAGCGGCGCCGCCCCGGAGCCATCAGACCAGCCGGAAGGCCGCCC
>JANOFE010000008.1:0-23935 GCA_031413495.1 Pseudorhodobacter sp.
CGTCGCAATCGGTTAGACTGCCCGCAAAGTAATGATAAACGGATGGGCAAAAATTAAGGCAACACGGCGCGTGGTCACTTTGGGGCTAACGGCAGCCCTGCTATCGGCCTGCAGCGGTGGCACCGGGCCCGCCTTGGGGCGACCCTCTGCATCCGCCGAACCCGCATTGCGGGCCGTGCCAAATGCAGGTTTTGACACATGGATCGCCGGGTTCAAGGCCCGCGCGCAAGGGACAGGGATTGCGGCGTCGACCGTTGACGCGGCCTTCCGCGGGGCAGGCTTTCTGCCTGATGTCATTGTAAAAGACCGCAACCAAACCGAATTTTCGCGCACCCTGCAAGATTACCTCGCGATTGCTGCATCGGACGAACGCGTCTCCAAAGGCCGCGCGGCCCTGCAACGCCACGCCGCGACACTGGCCGCCATCGAGGCGAAATTTGGCGTGGAATCCCACGTCGTCACCGCCGTTTGGGGGTTAGAAAGCTACTACGGCGAACGGCGCGGATCGGTTCCCGTGATCTCGGCTCTCGCCACCCTTGCCTATGACGGCAGGCGCGGCGCGTTTTTCGAACAGCAATTGATCGCCGCCCTGCGCATCCTGCAAAACGGCGATGTATCGCCCGCAGGCATGACCGGCAGTTGGGCGGGGGCCATGGGCCATACCCAGTTCATCCCCACCTCTTACCTCGCCTATGCCGTCGATTTTCGCGGTGACGGGCGGCGCGACATCTGGTCTGATGATCCGACAGACGCACTCGCCTCAACCGCCGCCTACCTCGCCAAATCCGGCTGGACGCGCGGGCAGCCTTGGGGGGTCGAGGTGACTGTGCCCGCTGGGTTTAACACCGGCCAAACCGGGCGCGGCACCACCCGCAGCGCCGCTGACTGGGCCGCCATCGGCGTGCGCGGCATTGGCGGTGGCACCCCGCCAAACCATGGGCCTGTCTCCATCCTGATGCCCGCAGGCGCATCCGGCCCGGCCTTCATGGTGTACCGCAACTTCACCGTGATCACCCGCTACAACAATGCCGAAAGCTATGTCATCGGGGTTGGGCATTTGTCAGACCGCATTCGGGGCGGTGCCCCTGTGCAGGGCAATTTCCCGCCTGACGCGCAGGGCATGACCATCGCCAACCGTCAGGATTTGCAACGCCGCCTGACCGCTGCCGGGTTCGATACCGAAGGCACTGATGGCGTGATCGGGCCCAAAACCAGGTCCGCGATCAGCGCGTATCAAAAAAGCAACGGCCTTGCTGTCACGGGTGAGCCGTCGCTGGACCTGCTGGCATCGCTGCGCCGCTAGCGCTTGTCAGACACCAACAAAGACCTGGGTATCGGCCGAAAGGCGTAAAAAAAAACCAAAAAGTCGGTCTGGTAAAGGTGTCATTGCCGGGCGCGCTACTTCAACAAACGTAGCAATTCCAGCGCGGCCTCTTTCGATGACGCCGGGTTTTGGCCGGTGATCAAGGTGCCATCAACCACCACAAACGATGCCCAATCGGCACCTTTTTCATACTGCCCACCGCTGGATTTAAGCATATCTTCCAGCAAGAATGGCACCACGTCGGTCAGGCCAACGGCTGCTTCTTCGGTGTTGGTAAAGCCGGTCACGCGGCGGCCCGATACCAACGGTTCACCATTCGCCGCTACGGTATGGCGAAACACTGCGGGGGCGTGGCAGACGGCGGCAATCGGGCGGTCGTCGGCGGCAAATGCTTCGATCAGGCGTTTGCTGTCGGAACTTTCCGCCAAATCCCACATCGGGCCATGGCCACCGGGATAGAACACCGCATCGAAACCATCGGCGGTGATGGATGACAACACTTTTGTGCTGGCCAGGGCAGTTTTGGCGTCTTGGTCTGCCTTAAAGCGGGCGGTGTCGGTGGTCTGTGCATCGGCGGCGTCGCTTTTCGGATCAAGCGGCGGTTGGCCACCTTTGGGCGAGGCTAGGGTGATGTCGGCGCCGGCATCTTTCAGCACGAAATAGGGTGCTGCGAATTCTTCAAGCCAAAAGCCGGTCTTTTCGCCGGTGTCACCCAATTTGTCGTGAGATGTCAGAACCATAAGAATTTTCATGCCCGTATTCCTTTGTTGATGATGGTGGTGGGCTGACGCAGATCGCCCGCCTGCCATTGTTTTTGTCGGTCAAAAGCCAGTTGTCCGCTTTCCGCTTAGTGTCATGACCCCGTGCCGAACCGCAGTTGTTCGACCTGACAAAATAGAGTATCGTCATTCTTAGAGTCGGAAAATTTGCCGTCCTAAAATGCGTGATCAGGCTTTCTTGCCTCCGTAATGCTGATGATAAATGGTATAGATGTAACGCTGGGTGGGCGATCGGGTTCCCGATCAATGTGACCGCTTGGGTTGAGTTTTGACGCCAATACTATCTTTCCCGACAGCTAGGCCTTCTGAGGCAGCATGATTGTTTTGTCGATTTTGCGCGGCACGCGTCTGGCGAAATAGACGTCTTTTTGCATCTGCTCAGAACCAAGATTTGCAGCAAGAATTTCGGAACCGAATGCTCTGATGACGCGTTGGATCAGGTGGGCACATTTTCGCCCAAAACAATGCCATGAGCTGAAAGGACAATCCAAATGGACTGGGATCAAATCGAAAGCAAGTGGGCCGCTATGACACGCCGTGTCCGTGGTGATTTGTCGACCAAAAACGTGGATGCCACAGGCAAAATGCAGCGCCGTGTGGCCAAAGTTGACGCCAAGACCAGTCTTGATGCGGACCGGTCGCTGGTTGTGATTGCTGATCAGCAAACGGCGATGTCAACGCAGTGACTTTTCTGCAAGTTCTGCAAAATGCGCGGCAGGTGCTGCCGTGGAAAGGTGCCTTGGGCTCGGCAGAGTTGTGGGCCGATAAGGCACCGATCCGCGCCGATCTTTTTGGTGCAGAGCGGCTGGAGCATCATGCCCAAACCCTGGCCGCAGCGCAGCATCTGGCAACCGGCAGGCCGCTGCGGGTGCGCAAACTCAGCGCGCGGGTCAAAGAAAATGCGGATGTCTTGCTTGGCGCCTATCGAACCTGTGCGCAGGTCGTTCAGGCAAAGCAGACCATCACCCCGGCGGCAGAATGGCTGCTTGATAACTTTCATCTTGTGGAACAGCAGTTGCGCCAGATCAAAGACGATCTGCCACCCGGTTATTACCGCCAACTCCCCAAGTTGAAGGACGGGCCCTTTGCGGGGTATCCGCGGGTTTTTGGGTTGGCTTGGGCCTACGTAGCACACACCGACAGTCTGATGGCAGGCCCCATCCTTGCCCGATATGTGCGTGCCTATCAGCAAGTGCATCCGCTGATGATTGGCGAGCTGTGGGCAGTGGCCATTACATTGCGCATCGTGCTGATCGAAAATATGCGGCGTCTGGCGGTGCAGATCGTCGATGGCCATCAGCGGCGCTTGCAGGCCGACGCGGTGGTGGACCTTGTGCTTGCAGCCCAGCAAACACCGGGGCAGTCGCAGTTGTTTGCAATGCAAAAGGCGGTGGCCCCGTATGACGCGGCCCCGCTGTCAGAAATCGTGGCAGCCCAGATGGCCAAACGGTTGCGCGGGCTTGACCCGGCACAGACGCCGCTTTTTGGCTGGCTGGAAGAAAAGTTAAGTCGGCAAGGCACCTCGCTGGACGAGGTGATCGCGAATGCACAGCTACGGCTGGGTGCCTCGAACGTCACCATGCGCAATATCGTGACCTCCATGCGCTTGGTGTCTGAAATGGACTGGGCTGATTTCTTTGAAGACGTCAGCCTGATTGACGCCCGCCTGCGCGACAATCCAACCTTTTCTGACATGGATTTCGCCACGCGCAACCGCTACCGGACAGAGATTGAAATTCTGGCGCGCAGATCGAACCGCCCGGAAGATGCCGTGGCAGATGCGTGTCTTGCGCTTGCAGCACAGGCAGATACAGCGCAAAGCCGCGACCCCGGCCATTGGTTGATCGGCGATGGGCGCAGCGCGATCGAGGTGCATCTGGGTTTCCGGCCACCGGTACAACTGCAGTTGCGACGCGTGGTCGGCCGTTTTGGGTTGGCAGGGTATTTGGCTGCCATTGCCGCAGTCTCATTGGCGATCCTTGGGCTTGGACTGTCGCTTGCGGGTGCGGCAGGGGCGGGTGCTCTGGCTTTGGCGGTCTTGGCTCTCACCGGGATTGGCGTTTCCGCCGATTTAGGTACGGCAATTGTGAACACCGTGGTCACCCGGTCGGTGCCGCCAAAACTTTTGCCGGGGATGGAGCTGGCAAAAGGCGTGCCGGCCGCTTTGCGCACTTTGGTCGCAGTGCCAGTTCTATTGCATGACACGCACGAGTTAGCGACCCAGATCGAGCGGTTAGAGGTGCATCACCTGTCAAGCACGGGCGGCGCGCTGCATTATGCGTTGCTGTCAGATGCGATGGATGCAGACACCGAGACAACTCCGCAAGACGCCGCCTTGGTGATCGCCGCGACCGAGGCGATAGCGGAATTGAATGCGCGCTATCCGTCAGATGATGGCGACCGGTTCTTCTTTCTACACCGTCGCCGTTTGTGGAACCCTTCACAGGGCGTTTGGATGGGGTGGGAACGCAAGCGTGGCAAACTGACCGAACTGAACCGCCTGCTGCGCGGGGCCACCGACACAAGTTTTTCCGTGATCAGTGGGCCAGTGCCGCAAGACATGCGGTACGTCATTACATTGGATGCCGATACACGCCTGCTGCGTGGCACAGTGCGGCAGATGATCGGCAAGATGGCGCATCCCTTGAATGCGGCCCGCTTTGACAGCGCGGCCAAGCGGGTCACCGGGGGCTACGGCATCTTGCAACCGCGTGTTACGGCGTCGCTGCCTGTTGGGCAGGACGGATCAATTTATCAGCGGATATTTTCAAGTCAGGGCGGGATCGAGCCCTATGCGGCGGCGGTGTCGGACGTGTATCAGGATTTGTTTGACGAAGGGTCTTTTACCGGCAAAGGCATTTACGATGTGAACGCGTTTGAGGCCGCATTGGCAGGACGCGTGCCGGAAAACACAATGCTAAGCCATGATCTGTTTGAAGGCATATTTGCGCGGGCAGCGCTGGCGTCTGACATTGAGGTGGTCGAAGATTTTCCAAGCCGCTACGACGTTGATGCACGCCGTCATCATCGTTGGGTGCGCGGCGATTGGCAGTTGCTGCCGTGGATCTTTGGCGCAAAGTCGGATGTTGACGGTGATATCCCCGCTGTTGGGCGTTGGAAGATGATCGACAATTTGCGGCGCTCTTTGTCCGCACCGCTGGCGGTTGCCACGCTTTTTTCCGGGTGGCTGATGGCACCGGGTGTCGCTGCGGCGTGGACCATCGTGGTGGTGGTGGTGCTGGCGCTGCCACGTCTGCTGCCGCTGCCGTTCGGCATCGTGCCAGAACGGTCTGGCGTCACGCTGCGCAGCCATTTTGCGGCATTGGGAAATGATGCGCTGGTTGCCGTCAGCCAAATTGCGCTCTCGCTTATGCTGTTGGCGGATACCGCGGCCAACATGCTGGACGCTATTTTTCGCACCGGCTGGCGGTTGGCCGTCTCGCGCCAGCATTTGTTGGAATGGATGACAGCGGCGCGGTCTGGGGAAACAGCGCAGCTAAAGGTAGTGGGGCAATACCGACGCATGGCACCGGGCGTGGTGTTGGGGCTGGCTGTCACCGCCTTAGCTTGGATCGTCAACCCAGCGGCAGCCCCGTTTATGGTGCCGTTTGCCCTTGCGTGGCTCGGCGCACCTGCCGTCGCACGGCATATCAGCCTACCCCGTGTTGTTGGCCCGACAGCAACGCTTACCAGCCAACAGGCCCGCGCGCTTCGGTTGATTGCGCGCCGGACGTGGCGGTATTTTGAAACCTTCGTGACGGCAGAAGAGAATTTTCTGCCACCGGACAATTTTCAGGAAATCCCAAAACCCGCGATTGCCACCCGAACCTCGCCCACCAACATCGGGCTTTACCTTTTATCGACCGTGGTTGCCCGCGACATGGGGTGGATCGGGCAAACGGCCGCGTTGCTGCGCATGAAAGACACGTTGCAGACCATGCAACGCATGCCGCGCTATCGGGGGCACATTTACAACTGGCACGATACGCGTGACTTGCGGGTGTTGGAACCGGCCTATGTCTCGTCGGTCGACAGTGGCAATCTGGCGGGTCATTTGATTGCCGTGGCGCAGGCTTGCCGCGAGTGGGGCCGCGTCGGCGTATCAGAAAATGTGCACCGCGAGGCGGTGCGCGACACAATTCATCTGGCCCGGCAGTCGCTCGAAAACAGTCCCGTGATCGCTGGCCTTTCGCAGGTGCTCGACGGGCTGGCGCTGGCGGTTGACAGGCCGGGCACGGCTTTGCAGGCCCTGTTACCCGATGCGGCAAAAGCAATAGAAATCGCGCAGGCGCTGACAGACCCGGATGCAACCATCCTGTTCTGGACAACGGCAATTCATCGCTGCCTGACCGACCAGCTTGCCGATCTGACCCATCCGGCGCCCCCCGGTCTGCTGGCCGAAGTTGAAACAATGGCGCGGACTTTTGCCACCGAAATGGAGTTCGGCTTTTTGCTGGAGCCGGACAAAAAGCTTTTGTCCATCGGGTTTTCGCTGGTGACCAACCGCCTTGACGCGAATTGCTATGATCTTTTGGCATCCGAGGCGCGTCTGGCCAGCCTGTTTGCCATTGCCAAGGGCGATGTCGACACCCGGCACTGGTTTCGTTTGGGGCGGGCAGCGACGCCAATCGGGGCCGGGTCTGCGCTGATCTCATGGTCGGGCAGTATGTTTGAATATCTGATGCCGTCGCTCGTTATGCGGGCGCCGTCGGGATCTGTGCTGGAACAGACAAACCGGTTGGTTGTCGCGCGCCAGCAAACCTATGGCGCGGCCCTTGGGGTGCCGTGGGGGATATCGGAATCCTCTTACAACGCCCGCGATTTGGAAATGACCTATCAATATTCCAATTTCGGGGTGCCCGGCCTTGGTCTGAAACGCGGACTTAGCGAAAACCGGGTGATCGCGCCTTATGCCACAGGGCTGGCTGCGATGATTGATCCAGTGGCAGCCGAACAGAACTATGCCCGGCTGGCAGCCTTAGGGGCCGAAGGGCGGTACGGATTTTATGAGGCGGTCGATTTCACCCCCGCGCGCCTGCAAGAAAAGCAAAACTTCGCCATCGTGCGCAGCTTTATGGCGCATCATCAGGGCATGACGATCACCGCCATCGCAAATGCGGTGCAGCAGGGCGGGCTGCGTGACCGGTTTCATGCCGAGCCGATGATCCAGGGTGCCGAATTGCTGCTGCAGGAACGTCTGCCGCGGGATGTGGCAACCGCCCCGCCCCGCGCCAAAGAAGTGCTGGTCGCGGCCAAAGAAGCCACTGATGTGCCGACGGTGCGGGTTTTCGACGCGCCTGCCGATATCACGCCGACCGCCCATCTTTTGTCCAACGGCAATTACGGCGTCATGCTGACCCCCACCGGCGAGGGATTTAGCCGTTGGCGCGACATGGCGATCACACGGTGGCGGTCCGAACAGACGCAGGCGGCGCTGGGGTCGTTCATCTTTGCCCGTGATACCACCACGGGGCTGGTCTGGTCCGCCGGGGTGCAGCCAACGCGCCTTGATATGGCCCGTCAGCGTGCGGTGTTTTGCGAACACCATGCCGCCTTTACCCATACTGCGCCCCGCTTTACCACGCTGACCGAAGTGGTGGTTTCTGCCGAAGATGACGCCGAAGCGCGCCGCGTGACACTGACCAATACCGGACGTCGCGCGCGCGACGTGGAATTGACATCCTACGCGGAGCTGGTGTTGGCACCGCAGGCGTCCGATCAGGCGCATCCTGCGTTCTCCAAGATGTTCGTGGTGACGGATTATCTGCCCGAACTTGGCGTGATCATCGCCACCCGGCGCCGGCGCTCGCCACACGACCCCGAGGTGTGGGCGGCCCATATCGCCGTCGTCGAAGGGACCGAGACGGCACCGATGCAGATCGAGACGGACCGCGCCCGGTTTATTGGGCGGGGCTGCAGCATCGGGCAAGCCGCGATGGCGGGTAGCCCCTTGTCGGGCACCACAGGCACGGTGCTGGACCCGATCTTTTCAATCCGCCGCCGCGTCAGTATTCCGGCAGGCGGGGTAACAAGGGTTACATTCTGGACTTTGGTCGCAGCCTCGCCAGATGCCTTGCTGGATCTGGTGGATCGCCACCGAGACGCATCTGCATTCTCGCGGGCTGCAACCTTGTCTTGGACCCAAGCACAGGTGCAATTGCGCCATCTGGGCATCAGCCATGCGGATGCTGCCGATTTTCAGGCGCTGGGCGGCATGGTGATGCGTGGCGATCCGCGCCTGCGCGCGCCGGCAAGTCAGATTGTAGATGGGGCAGGCCCGCAGTCAGCGCTTTGGGCCTTGGGGATTTCGGGCGATCTGCCAATCGTGCTTTTGCAGATCGAGGATATCGAGGATATTGCCGTTCTGCATCAGGTTCTCAGCGCCCATGAATACTGGGGCATGCGACAGCTGCCGGTTGATCTTGTGATCTTAAATGATCGGTCGTCGTCTTATGTGCAGGATCTTCAGATTGCCATCGACAGTGCCGTGCGGGCGGCAAGGTCGCGGCCCCGCGCCGCAGGTATTCACGCAGCCGCACATGGCAGCGTTCACACGTTGCGGGCCGATCTGTTGAACCCCGGTGCGCGCGCGCACCTTATGTCGATGGCGCAGCTGGTTCTGGTGGCCGGTCGCGGTGACATTGGTCAGCAGATTGCCACACTTTCGCCAAGCCGCATCACACGGCCTTTGGCCACGCCGGTGGCAATTCCCAAACCTGTGCCGCCACCATTGATGGTGCCGGATCTGGAGTTTTTTAACGGGACCGGCGGGTTTGCGGAGGGCGGCCGCGAATATGTGACAGTGCTGCGCGATGGCCAGACCACGCCCGCGCCGTGGATAAATGTTATTGCCAATCCCAGTTTTGGTTTTCAGGTGTCGGCAGAAGGGTCTGGCCATGTCTGGTCAGAAAACAGCCGGGAAAATCAGATTACACCCTGGTCCAACGATCCGGTCACCGACCCCGCGGGAGAGGCCTTTTATCTGCACGATCTTGAAACAGGTCATGTCTGGACGCCGACCGCGCTGCCAATACGCGGGCCGGGCACCTATATCGCGCGGCACGGTTTTGGCTATTCGGCCTTTGCCCATGAAAGCCACGGCATTGCAGCAGAGATGACCCAGTTTGTGCCCATGGATGCCAGCGTAAAGATCAGCCAGCTTTCTGTGCGCAATACCGGGTCAACAGTCCGGCACTTGTCGGTCACCGCCTATGCAGAATGGGTGTTGGGCACATCGCGGGGGGCGTCAGCACCTTATGTTATAACCAAATCAGACCCGGAAACCGGGGCCATCCTTGCGCAGAACACGTTTAGCACGGCATTTCCCGGCCGCGTGGCATTTGCCGATTTTGGCGCAGCTACCAGCAGTTGGACGGCTGACAGGGCCGAGTTTATTGGCCCCGGCGGAACCTTGGCAGCACCTGCCGGTCTGACTGCGGCAGCGCTGTCCGGGCGGACCGGACCGGCACTTGATCCCTGTGCTGCCTTGCAGCGTCGCATAACTTTGCAACCGGGCCAGACCGTTCAGATCGTGTTCCTGCTGGGTCAGGCAGAAAGTGACGCGGCTGCCAGCGCTTTGGTTCAACGGATGCGGGCTACCGACACTGACCAGATTTTGGCAGCGGTGAAAGAGCACTGGGCAGGGCTGTTGACATCGGTGCAGATCACCTCGCCGGACCGTGCCATGGACATCATGCTGAACGGCTGGCTGATGTATCAAACCCTTGCCTGCCGCATCTGGGCGCGCGCCGGTTTTTATCAGGCCAGCGGGGCCTACGGCTTTCGCGATCAGTTGCAAGACGGCATGGCGCTTACCCTTAGCCGCCCGGATATGACGCGCGCCCACCTGCTCAGGGCGGCCAGTCGTCAGTTTCCCGAAGGCGATGTGCAGCATTGGTGGTTGCCGCATTCCGGGCAGGGCGTGCGCACGCGGATATCGGATGATCGCGTCTGGCTGGGCTACGGTGTGGCGCGCTACATCGTGGTATCGGGTGACGCGGGCATTTTGGATGAACAGGTGCCGTTCTTGCAAGGGCCCGCCGTGCCCCCCGGCGCGCATGACGATTTCTTTCAGCCCTCGGTTTCTGAAACCACCGCAAGCCTGTTTGAACATTGCGCGCGTGGCTTGGATCAGGCCATTGAACTGACCGGCGAAAACGGCATGCCCTTGATTGGCACCGGCGATTGGAACGACGGGATGAACCGTGTCGGCGAAGGCGGCCGCGGCACCAGTGTTTGGCTGGGCTGGTTGCTGATTGCGACAATCAATATGATGGCACCCCTTGCCGACAGCCGCGATGCCACCCGCGCGCAGCGTTGGCGCGCCCATGCAAAAGCCGTGCAGGACGCGATCGAAACGCAGGGTTGGGATGGCGCGTGGTATCGGCGTGGTACATTTGACGATGGCACCGTGCTTGGGTCCGCCGCGTCGGACGAATGCCGGATCGACAGCATCGCACAGTCTTGGGCGGTGCTGTCGGGGGCCGCCGACCCTGCACGCGCGCGCACCGCGATGGCGTCTTTGACCCAGCATCTGGTGCGGCCCGACCCCGGCCTTGCCCTGTTGTTTACCCCACCGTTTGACCGCACACCGATGGACCCCGGCTATATCAAAGGCTATCCGCCGGGGCTGCGCGAAAATGGCGGGCAGTATAGCCATGCCGCGATGTGGGCAATTCTGGCGCATGCAAAACTGGGTGATGGCGATGCGGCGGGGCGGTTGTTTGCCTTGCTGAACCCGATAAATCATGCGCGCACGCCAAGCGACGCCGCCCGCTATAAGGTAGAGCCTTATGTGGTGGCCGCCGATGTGTATTCAACAGCCCCGCATGAAGGGCGTGGTGGCTGGACCTGGTACACAGGCTCTGCCGGCTGGATGTACCGGGCCGGGATTGAGGGGCTGTTGGGCCTGACACGTGCGGGACCAAAATTTCACCTGAACCCTTGTTTTCCAAAAGCTTGGCCGAAGCTTTCGGCGACAATCACGCTGGGCGACGCCCGGTTCATGATCACCGTATTGAACCCCGACAAGACCGGCCAAGGCATCGTATCTGCACAGGTGGACGGCGTGGCACTACTGGGGGCCCAAGGCGGCATCACAGTGCCGCTGACCGACGGCGCGCATGTTTTGACGGTGGTATTGGGTCTGGTCCAACCTGCTGTGCCTCGTTTGATCGGTGAACCCGCGGATCTTTGATGGCATTGGTGCGACGGGCTTTTGGCTATGCATTTTCTGATGGGAACCAAATGGCGCGCCCGGCGTTTTTGACAAAAGCGAGGGATCAGGCGCCATGGCAAAATCTGAAGACGCTGTGGCGGGTGGCCCAAACGCGGGCCCAAACGCGGCCACAGCATTTCAACAGCCGCGAAACTCCCTTCCGCAACGCGTGTCCGGTGGTGCTGCCGTAACAACAATTGCCGTTGTTGCGGCCTTGCACCTTGGCCGCGATGTTTTCCTGCCTTTGGCCATCGCGATGCTGATTACCTTTGCTTTGTCACCTCTTGTGACCCGGCTGCGCGGTTTTGGTCTGCCGATGATTGCGGCCGTTCTGGCGGCGGTGGCGGTGGCTTTCGCGGTGATTGGTGTGTTCGTGATGATGGTGGCGGGCCAGATGGGCGAACTGGCGCAAGAACTGCCGACGTTTCAAGGCAACATCGTGAAAAAGCTCGAAGCCTTGCAGGACACCGGGCCTGAAAACGGCTTGGTGGCGCGGCTGTCACGGATGGCCGCTGAAATCAACGCGCAGATCGTGACGGTTGTTCCCGAAGCCGGGTCCGCCAAAGCGGCAGACGCGCCGCTCGCGGTGGAAGTGGTCGAAAACCGCAGCCCGTTTGAAACATTGCGCGACATCGCGTTGCCGTTGATCAAACCCATTGCGACAGTGGGTCTGGTCATCGTTGTGGTGGTCTTCATGCTGCTTGAACGCGACGAGCTGCGCGACCGTTTTATCCGCCTCGTGGGGGCGAATGATATCAACCGCACCACCCAAGTGATCGAGGATGCCGGTGCAAAGGTCGGCACCTACCTGCTGGTACAGTTACTGGTGAACGTCATCTATGCGGTGCCGATAGGCGTGGGGTTGATGTTGATCGGGGTGCCCAATGCCACCCTTTGGGGGATACTGACGCTGGTTTTGCGGTTTGTACCCTATATAGGCCCAATTCTGGCAGCGATCTTTCCGTTGTTTCTGGCCTTTGCGGTCTCCCCTGACTGGTCGATGGTTATCTGGACCGGGGCCCTTTTCTTGACCGTTGAAATGGTCAGCTCGAACGTGATTGAACCGTGGCTTTATGGATCAAAGACAGGTGTAAGCCCGCTTGCGATCATCATTTCGGCGATTTTCTGGACCTGGGTCTGGGGGCCGTTAGGGCTGGTTCTTTCAACCCCGCTGACTGTGTGTCTGGTCGTGGTTGGCCGCTACATTCCGCAGTTCGAAGTTTTCGCTGTGCTATTCGGCGACAGGCCGGTTTTGGCCGCCCATTCGCGGCTTTATCAACGGCTGCTGGTCGGCGATACGGTTGAAAGCACTTTGCGCGCCGAGGAATTGCTGGAGGAAGATTTTATCGCGGATTACCACCGGGATGTCGGCATTCCGGCGCTGTTGCTGGCGCAGGGCGATTATGAACGCGGCGGGCTTGCGCCGGACCAACTGACCCGCGTTGCCGATGCAGCCGAACATCTTTTGCGCGAACTGGACGCGGTCGTGACAGACGAGCTGGCTGTGGCACAGGGTGCTGCCGCAGATCGTGATGACAGCGATGGTGATGTGCAAGACAGCGATGCAAGATCGGAACTGGCCGGAACCGACCGTCATCTTGTGGTGCTGGGTGGCAGGACGCGGCTTGATGATATTGCCGCGCGCATGTTGGCGCAGGCGGCGACGTCCGAAGGGGCGCAAGTGACGATCCTGTCGCATTCCGATCTCACCCCCAGCAGGTTTGGCGCGGTGACCAGTTTGAACGCAAATTGCGTGTTGCTTAGCTTTCTGGACACCGCGCCGTCGCGGGCGTCGTTGCTGCATATCCGCAGATTAAAGCGGGCCGCACCGCATATGCGGGTCGGGCTGGTGCTGTGGCAAGCGGCTGTTGAACTGCACGATGGTGGGCCCGTCCGGCGTGTGTCCCAAGAAAAGATTGCCGAGATCATGGAAATCGGGGCCGATTTTCATGCAACATCCATTGACGAAGCGCTGGCGCTTGCGTTTCTGGATGACGCGTCGCGTCCCGCCACCGACCCCGCCAAAAAGCCACGCCGTCGCGCCCCCCGTTTGGTACCAACACGCGCTGTTACTGCGTCAGCGGCTTAGTGAATGGCGCGGTGAACTGGCCCTGCAAGACGTGTGACAATCAGCCGGCTCACCGATAAAAAAAGGCCGCAGGTAACACCTGCGGCCTAAGTAAAGCTCCAAGGGAAGGTGGAGCGTCGAACCGGTCGATCAGGGACAAGAACAAACCAAAGGGGGGAGGGGTTTGTCAGACGCGATTCACCAGATGAACGCATCAGGCGCACGTTGGTTCCCATCGCCAACTGGTGAATTCCGTCTTTGGTGGGAACCCGTTGGGGGCAGTGGGCGTTGCTTTAGCAAATGAAACACCGACGGAGCTTTTGATATGACCATGCTCGATCACCCAGATAATTCCGGCGCAATCGGTGTGACCGACAGTCTTGACGCACTGATAAAGCTGCAAACCCTAAGCGTGGATACGCGTCTGGGTTTCCAGAAAATGGTTGAAAAGTCTGAACCCGGGTTTCGGCCAATTGCCGAACGGTTCAGCGCACTGCACGGCCGTCATGAAATGCGACTGCACAATATGGTGCGCGAGATGGGCGGCTTGCCGAAAAAGAACGGCTCGGTCATGGGTGCGGTCAATCGGGCGGTCATCACCTTGCGCGCTGTGTTTGACACGATCGACACCGATGTCATGGACCAGGTTCGCAGTGGCGAGGACGCCGTGTTTTCCGCATTTGACCGCGCGATTGCGGCCAGCCTGCCAAAAGACCACCGCGATGCGCTGATCCAGATGAAAGATGAATTAACCGTTTTGTTGCACGAAACCCGCCGTCTTGGTTGACCCAAGCCGACAGATCAAACCGGCTGATCAAGACGCTGCCCCGTGCAGAGTTCGGATCGGCCACCACATTTCATGGAGACTACGATGAATACGAATGAAAAAACTCTGAAAGACACCATCCAGGACGGCGCTGATGCTGCAATCAAATCAGCATCCCATGCTGCGGATGTGGCAAAGGGCACGGTACGTCAAATGGTATCGGATGTGTCTTCGCAAGCCGCAGATACGGCAGCCGCAGTGCGCGACAGCGCGGTGGATCGGCTGGATGATGCGCGGGACGCGCTAAGCGAAAGTGGTGACCGGCTGGCCGAAACGCTGCGTCGTGCAGCCGAAGAACCGGTTGCCGGTTCCGTGCAGTCGCGGGTTTTGTCGGCAGTCGCGGGTGGCGTATCGTCGGCGGCCAACACCCTGCGCGACCGCAGCGTGTCTGATATCGTCGCCGATGTGCGGGCCTTGGCGCAGCGCAATCCGGGCGCCTTTGCTGCCGGGGCCGCTGTTGCTGGCTTTGCATTGGCGCGGTTTTTGCGCGCCTCTGCAGCGTCACGCGATCATGGCCCTCGGTCATGACAGACACGGCGCACAGAACGACCGGGGAAAGCCCGGTCGGCCTTTTGGGCGACGTGGTGACAGGCTTTGCCCGGTTGCTCAGGGGCGAATTGGCCCTTGCCCGCGCCGAAGCCAAGCGCAGCTTGGGTGATGCGGCGTCTGGTTTGGGTAAGCTGGTTATTGCGGCAATTCTGGCGATTACGGCGCTGAATGTTCTGGCAGGTGCCGCGGTGGCGGCACTGGTGGCTGCTGGGCTGGCCCCGGTCTGGGCCAGCGTTTTGGTCGGTGTCGGACTGCTGCTGTTGGCCTTTGCCATCCTGCAAATAGCGGTGGCCCAACTGAAGCCCGAAAATCTGGCACCAAAGCGCGTCATGGCCAATTTGCGACATGATGCAGAAACCCTCAAATCCATGGTGATCGCAGATGCAACATCAAACAATCACCCCTGAAAGCCCGCGCATGATAGAGGCGCAGCTTGACCAGGACCGGGATGCATTGTCGGCGGCGCTCGCAGCGCTGCGAAACCGATTTTCGGCGGACAGCCTTTGGGCCGACGGTGCATCGCTGATCAAGACCAATGCCGTGCCTTATACGCAGGCGCTGGATGCGGCTGTGCGTGCCAACCCGATTGCAATGGCATTAACCGCCATCGGCTTGGCTTGGTTGATCCTTGGGCGCCGCGGGTCAGGTGACCCTGATCCATCGCCCCTTGCCGGAACACGGTTTGAAGCCGAGGCGCGTTGGGAAGATGAAGGTGGCCCGGTGTCGGTGTTGCCTGAAACTGACGCGCTATGGATGGAAGACGCAGATCGGTTGCGGCGGCGCGCATCCGGCATGATCGCGCAGATCAATGCGGCGGTGCGCGACAATCTGGCACCTGCGGCAGATCTCGCAAAAAGCCGTGCAGATGTTGTCGCGTCCTTGGCCAAAGATGTGCGCAGGGTTATGGCGCGCGGTCTTGACGGCGTCACCGGACACGCGCGCGACACCGCTTTGGCGGCGCGCGAACGGGCCTACCTGTTGCGAATTGCGGCGGGCAAAGTTGGCGCAGAAACCGTGCGCGACAATCCCATTGTGGCCGGTTTGGCATTGGCTGCGGCAGGGGCTGCCGTGGCAGCATTGCTGCCGCGATCCGCGTTTGAAAACCAAGTTTTGGGATCACCACGCGACCACCTTGTTGGCGAAGCAAAGCGCGCCCTGCAAGAGGAACGGCAGCGCGTGTCCAACGCCGTGCGCCGGGTTGGGCAGGCGCTGGTCAGCGAAATCGCGGGTGATTGACAGCTTCTTTGCCCCAGCGGCAATCACTGGTGATTGACAGCTTCTTTGCCAACGTGACTTCCCTCGTGCGTGGCAAAGAGTGCCGGAACCTGAACCTCCATTCAGGTTCCGGCAAACTTTTGCGGACTGTCTAAAGTATTGGTCGAATTTCGGCCCGTTCATCGGAAATACCGGCAACTGCGGCAAGCGCCTTCATGTCGGGGATGCCCAGCCTGCCACTTTGCCAGAAGGCAAGCTTGCGGTCCCGCAGGCGTGCCACCGTTTTATTTGTGTGGACCAGCGACAGACCCAAGGCATCGGCCAGGTCTTGTTGGCGAAAGGGCAGCGGCACCGATCCGTCGCGCAGCAGGCCCACCGCAGACAGCCTGCGCCAGATCCGCATGAAAGCCCAAGCCATACGTTCCGTCGCCGTGCGCTGGCCCAGCGTCGCTATGGTTTCGCCCAGAAAGTGTTCTTCGACGGCGGCAATCCAGGTTAGATCATAGGCGCGCGCCGCATGATCGCGAAACATGTCCCACAGCCGTGCGCGGTCAAACGTACACAGAACCATCGACGTGGATGAGGTGACGGTATGCTTCATCTCGCCCATCAGGCTTGATTGCAACCCGATGAAATCACCGGGAAAAACAAAGTTGATGACCTGCCTGCGGCCATCTTCAAGCAACACCGACCGCGTGCCTATGCCGGACAGCACGGTATAAAGCGTGGTTGACCGCTGACCTTCGTGCAGGATCGGGGTGTTGCGATCAACAACCTGTTCGCCCGTCTTGAACCGCCGCATAAAGGCCAGCTCATCCGGGGTGAAGGGCACGAACAACGGCATCACCCGTAAAGGGCAGGTATCGCAGGCTGTGACGGGCATTCAGAAATTCCTTGCAAGCTATGTCGTAGATTAATGCAGCACGCTGTTGGCTCTGCAATCAGAGGATCAGGATTGCGCAGGAGAGCATGATGAACCGCAGCGTTTACCTCGTCATAGAACCGATCCCTATCATCGCGGAAGATCTTGCAATGAACGTGCAGGACTATGATCCTTCTGCGACCGTGTTGATTGCCCCGTCGCCGGAAGCCGCCTGTGCGGTGCTGGCGGGCGAGGCCTGCGTCAGGCTTGCCTTTGTGAATTTGGATGCCCGGCGGTTTCACAAGACTGATCTTGCAAGGGTTCTCGTGGCACGTGGCACAAAGGTGGTGTTCGCAGGCGGGTTTCCAGAACCGAAAGGCAGCGAGATACTGGTGCTGGACCGGCCATTTTCCGCAGAAACCACAGCGGCGCTTTTGCAACGTGCCGAAAGGCTGAAAACTGCCTGATGGTCAAAAAACGCCGGGCATTGCTGCCCGGCCATTCGTTGCATCATCGCCTTAATCCAGACGCTTCACCACATTGTCTGCGAATGAATTGACCAGCGCCTGATAGGCTTCCGGCGTGTCAAGGCTATCATAAAAGAATGACTGCCCATCGGCTGATACGGACGCGGCAGTGCCAAGTGAAATGCTCAGTTCGTAAGCATTGTAGTTGGCGTTATCGGTATCGTCCGCAACATTGACCTGCCCAACCAGAACCGCATCAGACGCATTGATCGCGCGCTCGAACGAACTTGCCAGCTCAACCTCGCGCAGATCGACGGTTATTGTGGCACCCTCTGCGGCGATCCGGTCAACCAGACGGGAGGCAATCGCGCCCTGCAGGTCAACCGCGATGTTCGACCAATAGGCCGCAGCTTTTTCATTCTGAATCGCGGTGATGTCAGCGGTCACAGTGACTTCCGAGATTTTTTCAACAGCTGCCAGCGCCGTAGTGCCAGCAAGCACGGCAAACGAAACTGCGATTAGCGAATTGCGAAACATGTCGATATCCTTTCATAAAAGCCGCCCAAACGATCAGGCTTTGCTCATAATAAAACGCACGACACCGGCTTTGGTTCCGTTGCTTGGCCTTTGCAGGCAGGGCCGAAAAGGAAAAACCGGGGGTGAGCCCGGTTTTTCTAGGTCATGACGATGGCACCGGGATCAGGCAGACAATGTTTCCGTCGAGGCAAAGAACATCGCCTGCCCAACGGCTGACCGAAGTTGATCTTCGGTAAAGGGTTTGGTGATCAGAAACGCCGGCTCTGGCCGATCCCCGGTCAACAAACGTTCCGGGAAAGCCGTGATAAAGATCACCGGTGTATCGGGGAATTCGGCCAAAATCTCATTCACCGCCTCGATGCCAGACGATTTGTCGGCAAGCTGGATGTCAGCAAGAATAAGATCGGGGCGGTCGTTCTGCGCCAGAGCGACAGCTTCAACATGGGTGCGGGCCGTGCCGGTCACACGGTGGCCAACGCCGCGCACGATATCGACAATGTCCAGCGCGATGATCGCCTCATCTTCGATCACCAGAACCGCACCGGCGATCGACGCGTCCATCTCTTGCACCGCGATCTCGATAAAATTTGCTACCTCGTCGGTGTCCAGATCCATGATGGCCGCAATTTGTTCCTGGGTGAATCCTTCGATCACGTTCAGCAAAAGTGCCTCACGCGAATTTGGCGTCAGCCGTAACATATGGCCCTGCGCCCGCGCAGAAAGGGGGCTGTCAGGCTCGCCAATCGGTGCACCCGCACTGGCCCAAACCCGGTGAAACGCGCGAAACAAAGCCACCTTGGGTTCCGACGCCACGGTCATCGCGGAAAGATCCTCTAAGATCGCCTCAAGCGTGATGGCAGCGAACCGGTCACCACTGGATTGGCTGCCCGTAAGCGCGCGACCGTAACGGCGCAGATAGGGCAAGTTTCGACCAATTTCGGCGCTTAGGCCAACTTCTTGCGATGAATTCATTGCGGTCCCCACATTTTTTTGCAAACTCGGGAACCTAACGTTCAAGTCGCGCGTTAGGTTCCATAGGAAAGTGCTGATTGGAAAATAAAAAGTGTTAAGCGACATATCAGGGAACGGTAACATGACTGAAAAGTCTAAGGGGGCGAAATCGTCCCACTTGCGGATCAACAGCTTAGCAGTGACCAAAGCAATAGATGAAAATCTGAAGCTGGTCTATCAGGACGCCCTGAAAGATGTAGTGCCAGACCGCTTTACCAAGCTTCTGGCCCAGCTGCGAGAGAAGGAAAGAAAGTCATGACGCTTTCCGACGCGGATCCACGTGACGAAATTACCAATCACATCCCAGACCTGCGCGCTTTCGCCATGTCGCTTGCCCGCAATCACGCTGCCGCCGACGATTTGGTGCAGGACACCATCATAAAAGCATGGACAAACTTTGATAAGTTCGCCCTTGGCACAAATTTGCGGGCCTGGTTGTTTACCATCCTGCGCAACACCTTCTTTTCCAATCGCCGCAAAGCCAGCCGGGAAGTCGCCGATCCTGACGGCATTCACGCGGGCAACTTATCCGTGTTGCCGCAGCATGACGGCAAGCTGGCATTCCGGGAATTTCTGGTCGCCTTCAACCAACTTTCGGCCGAACATCGCGAAGTCCTTATTCTTGTCGGGGCAAACGGGTATTCCTATGAAGAGGCGGCGGGCATGATGGGCGTGGCCACAGGCACCGCCAAAAGCCGCGCCAACCGGGCCCGCGCGCGACTGTGCGAATTGATGGGTATGACCGGGCCTACAGGAAACGCGGCGCTTGCTGATCCCGCCGCTTTAGCAGTGCTGTCGCAGTCCGGGCGTGCTGTCGCATGATCCCCAATGCCGTGCGCGGTCCGGTGTTGGGACGGCTTGGGTTTCGTTTGATGGCGGCGTTTGGCATCGCCCTGATGCCGCTCGCTTTGCTGTCCTACAATCAAGCGCAAAAGTTTGAAACTGAATCCGTGGCGCGCTGGGAATCTGCCCTGTTTGGCGAAACCCTGCTGGCAGCAGCTACACAGATCGACGCGATGAGCAGGGCGCGCGGACTGGCCTCGGGTCTTGCAACAATGATCGTCCCAAAAATCAATCAAGTGAACGAATGCGTCGATCTGATGCGGTCAGTGCTTACCGCAGAACTTAACCTGACCTTTGCAGGCTTTATTCCGCCAGATGGCAATATGACCTGCGCGTCAACCGGCAAGCCGTTCCAGTTTCCGGATAGTCCGCAACGAACCGCCATGCTGGCAGATCCAAAGCCGATAATGACCGTCAACGCCAAAGGCGCCATCACCGGCGAGTCTGTGTTGATTTTTTCGCATCCGGTCGTCAATCCGAACGGGCAACTTCTTGGATTTGTTTCGTTGTCGATGACACATCTGGCGTTGACGCCGCGCCTTCCCGAAATGAACAGCCGATTGACACCTACACAGGCACCGCTGGCTTTGATGACATTCAATGGCGAGGGAACCGTGCTGACCTCGGCCTTCGGGATGGCGACGGCGAAAGATCGCTTGCCTGCAAACCGGCCGCTGACAGATTTTGTTGACGTAAGGGCCACGACGTTCCGCGATACCGTCCTTTCAGGCGAACAGCGGACCTTTGCCGTTGTCTCTATCGTGCCGGGAACGCTTTACGTGCTTGGATCGTGGCCTGCCGCCCTGACGGCCAATTCGGGTTTTGTCGGCTTTTTGCCGCTTTGGGTGTTTCCGCTGACGATGTGGCTGGCCAGCATGCTGGTGGCGTATCTTGTGTCCGAACATCAGGTTCTCCGCCATATTCGCGCGCTGCGCCAGTCGATCATCGCTTTTGCCGGCGGCAACCGACTGGTCCGTTCGCCCGATCTGTCGGCGGCACCGAACGAATTGCGCGATGTCGGGCGCGCCTATGAAAGCATGATGGCGTCTGTGCTGCGCGACGAAGCGGTGATGGAGGATACGATCCACCAAAAAGAGGTTCTGCTGCGCGAAGTGCATCACCGCGTAAAGAACAACCTGCAGCTTATCGCCTCCATCATGAATTTGCAGATCCGCAAATCGGTGAACCCGGAAGCACGGTCACTTCTGCGCAGCCTGCATGAACGGGTGATGAGCTTGGCAACAGTGCACCGCGAGCTGTATCAGACCAGCGGACTGGTCGATGTGCGGGCGGACGAGTTGTTGGAAAGTATTGTGGCACAGGTGCTGCGCATGGGTGCAAGAGCGGACCAGTTTGTTGAGACTAAGACCGCTTTCGACGACATCCGCCTGACCCCCGATCAGGCAGTTCCCCTATCGTTGATCCTGACAGAGGCGCTGACAAATGCGCTGAAACATGCAGGGTCTTCTACACCGGGCAAAACAAATCTGTCAGTAACGCTTCACCGCACCGGGGTGGATCACGCGACGCTTGAGATATCAAATTCGGCTGGTGCCAACAGCCAATCCGCTTTTTCAGCAAGCCTGGAAAGCACGGGTCTTGGCCAGCAACTGCTGACCGCTTTTGCGTCGCAATTGATGGGCAATCTGACAGTCGGGCCTGAGGGTGGCAGCTACGTTGTGCGTCTCGATTTCCCGTTGGTGGCACCAAAGCAAGACGCCGAAAACGACGACATATCCCAACCATGACGGAACCCTGACGCCGGATTTTGCGTTGATCGGGACAGTCACATATTGGAAAGGATACCACCATGAACTGGGACACTATCGAAGGCAGCTGGAAAGAAATGGCAGGCCGCGCGAAAGCCAAATGGGGCGACATCACCGGCGACGAATGGACCAGCATCAGCGGACGCCGCGACGAAGTCGTGGGCCTTGTGCAAAAGCGCTACGGCCACGCGCGCGATGTAGCAGAGCGCGAAGTCGACGATTGGCTGCGCGGCCTTTGATCTCAATTTGGCGGCAAAAGAAAACCCTCGGCACTCGTGCCGGGGGTTTTTAGTCTTTGTCACCGCGCGGGCCCTGCGGGACCTGTGTTTGAACGCAAGGGTCGCAATCAACTGCAGACGCGGAACTTTGTGAAGGCAAGCTGCGTTGTTCACCCAGTGGTATCTGATGCCTCATTTTTCAAAGGAAAATCCTATGCTTGGTTGGGCACTTACCTTCCTCGTCGTGGCTCTGGTGGCGGCCGCCCTTGGCTTTGGCGGCATTGCAGGCACATCGGCGGGTATCGCGCAGATCTTGTTCTTTGTTTTCATCGCCCTGTTCATAGTAGCCATGATTGCCCGCGCACTTCGGGGCCGCCCTCCGCTGTAGAAGTGGCTCGGTGATATCAAAGTGAAAAAGGGTCGCACGTGTAAAACGACGGCCCTTTTTTTGGGTCATCTGCTGGAAACAGGCCGGTTAAACGCACCGATCTCCTTGCTATCGCCTGATCACAACGATGCAGGCAAAGCTACTTGTCGAAAAGCCCCGCAAACCCAACGGGCGTTTCGTTTGCAGCAGCAGTACGAAAAATCTTAGCGACAGACACTGCCCGCACGTCAGAAATTTGCACTGGGCGTCAGGTCGCCAAATTTTCAATCGTTTGTTGACCGATAAATGGTGCTGTGAGAGAGGATTGAACTCTCGACCTCACCCTTACCAAGGGTGTGCTCTACCACTGAGCTACCACAGCGCCGGGGCATTGGGCGGATCAGCCTTGCCAGCGTGGCGGGTGATTAGACGCTATCCGGTGGCCTTGCAAGGGATATCTCGCCCCGATGATTTGGTGTGCAATCTGGACCCTGCGCATCCGTTGCGCTATGGACATTGTGATGACCAAAGCGTCCCAACCAGACCAGCCGGACCATGCCGATGCAGCCCCGCCGTTAAAGCGTGGGCAATCGGCGCAAATGCAGCGCGATTTGCGCTCAAAGGCGGCGTTAAAGGCCAATATGGCGCGGCGCAAGGCGCAGGTTCGTGCACGCGAAGATCAGGACGCCGGTGAAGACACCTCCGATGCGGGGCAAGAAACAGAATGAGTGGGGCAGGCACATGGATTCAATAGTCGTCAAGGGCAATGGCCCGCTGAACGGGGTGATCCCTATCGCAGGGGCAAAGAATGCCTGCCTTACCCTGATGCCCGCGACCCTGCTTAGCGAAGAACCGCTGACGTTGACCAATGCACCGCGCCTGTCGGATATCGCCACCATGACGCAGCTGTTGCAATCCTTGGGGTCCGAAGTGGCAAGCTTGCAGGGCGGTCAGGTGCTGGCGCTTTCCTCACACCAGATCAGCAACCACATGGCCGATTATGACATCGTGCGCAAAATGCGGGCGTCCATTCTGGTGCTGGGGCCGATGCTGGCGCGCGATGGTCATGCCGTGGTGTCACTGCCCGGCGGCTGCGCCATTGGCGCACGTCCCGTCGATTTGCACCTCAAAGCGCTGGAGGCGATGGGGGCCGAGTTGGACCTGCGCGATGGCTATGTGCATGCCAAGGCGATCGGTGGCCGTCTGCGCGGCGCGGTGGTGGAATTTCCCTTCGTGTCGGTCGGGGCCACGGAAAATGCGCTGCTGGCGGCAACATTGGCCAAAGGCACGACCGTCATCAAGAACGCCGCGCGCGAACCCGAAATTGTCGATCTCGCCCAATGCCTGCGCCGCATGGGCGCGCAGATTGACGGCGAAGGCACATCCACCATCACCATTCAGGGCGTTGACCGTCTGGGCGGGGCCACGCATCCGGTTGTCGCCGACCGCATTGAACTTGGCACCTATATGCTGGCCCCGGCCATTTGCGGCGGCGAGGTGGAATTGCTGGGCGGCCGCATTGATCGGGTCGGTGCGTTCTGCGAAAAACTGGATGCGGCGGGCGTGTCTGTCAGCCAAACCAACCGTGGCCTGAAAGTATCGCGCAAAAACGGCCGCGTCCGCGCCGTTGATGTGGTGACAGCGCCGTTCCCCGGCTTTCCGACCGATCTGCAGGCGCAGATGATGGCGCTTTTGTGCACTGCGGATGGCACATCCGTGCTGGAAGAACGCATTTTCGAGAACCGCTTTATGCACGCCCCGGAACTGACCCGGATGGGGGCAAAGATTGAGGTGCATGGCGGTACGGCCACGGTGACCGGGGTTGAAAAACTGCGTGGCGCGCCGGTGATGGCCACAGATTTGCGCGCCTCGGTCAGCCTTAT
>JANOFE010000009.1:0-1400 GCA_031413495.1 Pseudorhodobacter sp.
AACCCCAGGCGAAAATCTGGACGATGCCCAGAACCGACACTAGCCAAGGGCCGGGTGCTGCTGGTCGCATCATGCCGCCTGACCGCAACACGACGCCTTCTGCAAAGCCCCGATCACCGGCGCTTCGGCAGAGCACCCGCACCCAGCTTTCCCGTCCGCCTTCGCATCGGCATCCAGCTTGCAACACACATCCGCATCCTGCGCTGCAGATCCGCCGGAGCATTCTGCGACAAGTGGCTCGCCAGAGCATACACCGGTTTCCGGCAGGTCAAGATGCACCTGCCGGGCTGCCACGTGGTCGCCCGCAAGCTCGGCTGCCACAGAGCGGACCTGCTCGTAGCCTGTCGCCATCAGGAATGTCGGTGCGCGACCGTAGGATTTCATGCCGACGATGTAGAAGCCGGGTTCAGGGTGGGACAGTTCGACCACGCCGTGCGGCGGCACGGTGCCACAGGAATGCAAGTTCGGGTCGATCAGCGGGGCCAGCAACGGTGGAGCCTCGACAATTGGATCGAGTGCCAATTGGAGTTCGCGCAAAGGGGCAAGATCAGGCCGCAAGCCCGTTGCGACGATGATCCGGTCCACAGTCAGGGTTGTGTCCCTGTCAGCGTGACGGGCGCTCACTCTCAGCCCCTCAGTATCACTGCCGATCCGGTTCACCGCAAAGGGCGACAGCAAGGCGAGCCGCCCCGACCGGATCGCCGCTTCGGCGCGCACGCCAAGCCTGCCACGACCGGGCAGAGCATCGTTGAGGCCGCCGCCCAGAAGCCGCGCGATGCCGCCGCCACGTGTCGCCCAGCTTACCTTTGTCGCGGGGTTGCTGTCTTGGAGGTCCAACAGGTCCAGCACCGCATTGATGGCGGAATGGCCCGCCCCGATCACCAGCGTGTGCTGCCCCGCAAAGCTTTTCTGGTCACGGCCGATCACATCGGGAATGCCATAGGCGATGCGGTCCCGCGCCTCGACCTCTCCTGGAACCGGCAGACCATCAGTGCCGATCGGGTTGGGCTGCCCCCAAGTGCCCGATGCGTCGATCACCGCGCGGGCCAGCAGCTGCTGCGACTGCCCCGCCGCATCGCGCCAGCGGATCGCAAACGGCGCTGCATCGCGCCCCTTTGTCATCACCTTGCTATGTCCCTGTCGGGTGATCGCCTCGACCCGTGCCCCAAGGACCAGATTTGGCGAAATGGCCGGGTGAGCCGCAAGTGGCGCCAGATAGTCGCGCACCAGTTCGGCACCGGTCGGCAGATATTCGTCCTCCGGTGGAACCCAACCATCGGAAAGCAACAGATCGCGCGCCGCCCGATCAATGTTGTATCTCCAGGGCGAGAACACCCGGACATGACCCCAATCCGCGACGGCCGCGCCCGCCAGCGGCCCCTTTTCTAGGATGGTGAAGG
>JANOFE010000010.1:0-6099 GCA_031413495.1 Pseudorhodobacter sp.
GCGGTTCACCGTCTTGCGATTCAGCCCCAGCAGAACCGCAGTCTGGGAGGCCGTGAGGTCCGCGCAGAACGCTTGCATTACTTTTCTCTGCCGATACTTGCTTAACCCATTCTTCTCGTTCATCTTTCCAGCCTATCAGGCTAGAATTGATGGTCTAGAGCCTTAGGAACAGAAAAAGCCGTCAAGTCAGGCGGATGAAAACCAAAAGCCGCCCAGTGCGGGGCGGCTTTTGAAGGTCTGGTGGAGCCACGCGGGATCGAACCGCGGACCTCTTGAATGCCATTCAAGCGCTCTCCCAACTGAGCTATGACCCCGATTGTTGGGCGCAACAGAGACCCTGTTGCCCGGGCTGTTTAGTAAAGGCAGCCGGGGCGCGCAAGTGCAAAACCACGCGCCCGAGCCCGATCAGACGTCTTCCTCATCACCCGGCACATCGGCCAGATCGTCAAGTGATACGGTATCATCCGCATCATCCTCCAGCAGTTCGTCATCCAGTTCCGCATCATCAGCGACGCTGGTTTCCAGCAATTCGTCTTCTGCTTCCAGATCATCAACCAACGGGTCGTCTTTTTCTGGCACAACGCGCGCAATGACAGACGCCTGCATCTTGCGACGGGCGGTTTCGATATCCACGACCTCGCCCGTGTAGGGGCTGATGATCGGGGTTTTGTTCAGGTCATAAAAGCGTTTGCCAGTGGTTGGGCAAAGCCGCTTCGTGCCCCATTCTTCCTTGGGCATGTTGC
This sequence comes from Pseudorhodobacter sp., assembly GCA_031413495.1. GTDB lineage: Bacteria > Pseudomonadota > Alphaproteobacteria > Rhodobacterales > Rhodobacteraceae > JACMNW01. The sequence goes on from JANOFE010000010.1 coordinate 744, forward strand.
TTCCCTTGGTTGTCGGATGTCTCGTGAGGCGCCCGCTTGCCACAGGTGGGGGTGGGTGTCAAAGGCTTTCGCATGATTTGCGGGGCGTTGCGGCTGTTGGTGGGCGCGCTATGCTGGGTCGTGCAGCCAGAGGTGCCTATGCCTGTTTTACCCGGATCCCCCCCCGTCGATGTGGAGCTGCGCAGATCGGCGCGGGCGCGGCGATTTTCCTTGCGCGTATCGCAACTTGACGGACGGGTCACGCTGTCTTTGCCACTGGCCGCGCGCGAGGTTGAGGCGATGAAGTTTTTATCGGCTCAGGAAGGCTGGCTGCGGGCGGCGCTGGCACGCATGCCGGGGATTGCCGTTGTGGGGATAGGGTCACTGCTGCCAATCGAAGGGCGGCTGCTGACCTTGGCATCTGGCACAGGGCGAAGCCCACGGGTGGAAGATGATTCGCTGGTTTTGCCGGGCGATCCGGCCCGCGCCGGGGTGCGGGCGGCGGCCTATTTGAAAGTGCTGGCGCGGGATCGGTTGGTTGCAGCCTGCGATCTGCATGCGGGGCGTTTGGGGCAGCAGTTCCGCAGCCTAAGCCTGCGTGATACGCGGTCGCGCTGGGGGTCTTGCACATCCGATAGCGGGTTGATGTTTTCATGGCGGTTGATCATGGCACCACCTGCCGTGCTGGACTATGTCGCCGCCCATGAGGTAGCGCATTTGGCGCAGATGAACCATTCACCGGCGTTTTGGGCGGTGGTGGAGGGCCTATGCCCCGGCTACGGCGTGCACCGGGCGTGGCTGCGGGGGCAGGGGCAAACCCTGCATGGATACCGCTTCGGGGATTGACGGTTTTGGTTTGCAGTGTTTGGCTGCGGCTATGGTAATTGCACCACGACCGTCAGATCAAGCCGCCGCCCATGAACGGCTTTACCGCGCCTTGCGAGTGCAGGTGATGCACGGCGAAATGGTGCCCGGTCAAGCCTTTACGCTGCGCGGGTTGGGGCGCAGCTTTGGCGTATCCATGACCCCAGCGCGCGAAGCGGTGCGGCGGTTGGTGGCCGAAGGGGCGTTTACGATGTCACTTTCCGGGCGGGTATCGACGCCGGAATTGTCACCCGAACGGATTGAGGAATTGGCGGCGATCCGGGCGTTGCTGGAACCGGAACTGGCGGCACGGGCACTGCCGAGGGCGCATTTTGCTTTGATTGACCGGCTGGCCGCTATCAACGCAGCCAATTCGGAGGCGGCGGCCAAGCAGGATGCGGTGGGCTATGTGCGCACTAATCTGGAATTTCACCGGACGCTGTATTTGCGCGCGCAGGCCCCGGCGATGTTGGCGATGACGGAAACGGTGTGGTTGCAGCTGGGGCCGACGATGCGGGCTTTGTATGCGCGGCTGCGCAGGAACGAGCCGCCGCAACATCACCGTTCTATTCTGGCGGCACTCAGGGCGGGGGATGAGCCGGGGTTGCGGTTGGCGGTGCGGATGGATGTGGCGCAGGGGTTGCGGCATTTGTCGGCTTAGTGTTTTGTAAAGTAAGGAAAATTATTGAAGGAATAATTTTCGGGGGGCTGTCTGCCCTGCGTGCCAGCGTCGCCACGGGCTCCGCGTTCGTCGCTGAAAATAGTCCACTGGACTATTTTCTTGGCGCGGCTCACCCCGAGGATATTTAGGCCAAAATGAAAGCGGTCAGGCGTGGATTGCACCGTCACCGCAGGCGAGGGCAGCTTCGCGGACCGCTTCGCTATAGGTGGGGTGTGCATGGCAGGTTAGCGCTATATCTTGTGCCGATGCGCCAAATTCCATGGCAACGCAAATCTCGTGGATCAAGTCACCTGCCATCGGGCCGATGATATGCGCGCCTAAGATGCGGTCAGTGGCGGCGTCGGCGAGGATTTTTACGAAACCATCGCCTTGGAAAACGGCTTGGGCGCGGGCGTTGCCCATGAAGGAGAATTTGCCGACTTTGTAGGCGCGGCCTTCGGCTTTGAGTTGTTCTTCGGTGGCACCTACGGACGATACCTCTGGCGTGGTGTATATCACGCCGGGGATTACCGCGTAGTTAACGTGGCCGGATTTGCCTGCCATGATTTCCGCCAAGGCCATGCCTTCGTCTTCGGCTTTGTGGGCCAGCATGGGGCCTGCGATGGCGTCGCCGATGGCGTATAGGCCGTTGATATTGGTGGAAAAATGCGCGTCGGTCTTGATCTGGCCGCGGGGAAGGATGTCTACGCCGAGCGCTTCGAGGCCGAGGCCAGCGATGTAGGGTTTGCGGCCTGTGGCGACGAGGACGGTTTCTGCCTCGATCGTGGTTTCGGCGTCGGTTTTGCGCAGTTTGTAGGTGACTTTTGCTTTGCCTTTGGCGGCTGTTGCGCCTTGCACGGCGGCCCCAAGGATGAACTTAAGCCCTTGTTTTGCAAGGATACGTTGGAAGGTTTTGGCAACATCGGCGTCCATGCCGGGGGTGATGGCGTCGAGGTATTCGATCACGGTGACTTGCGAGCCCAAGCGGGCGTAGACAGAGCCCAGTTCAAGGCCGATCACACCTGCACCGATGACAACCATGGTTTTGGGGATTTTGCCGAGGGTCAGGGCACCTGTGGAGGTGACGATAACCTTCTCGTCCACGGTGACGCCGGGAAGGCTTGATGCCTCAGAACCCGTTGCTATGACTATGTTTTTGGCGGTGTGGGTGTCTTCGCCGATCTTAACCTGGCCGGGGGCGGGGATGGTGGCCCAGCCTTTGATCCAGGTGATTTTGTTCTTTTTGAACAGAAATTCGATGCCTTTGGTGTTGCCGGAGACGACATCATCCTTGTAGGCCTGCATTTTCGCCCAATCGACCTTGGGTGCGCCGCCCATCAGGCCCATTTTCTCATGGTTTTCATGGACTTCGTGCAATTGGTGGGTGGCGTGCAGCAGGGCCTTTGACGGGATGCAACCGACGTTCAGGCAGGTGCCGCCGAGGGTATCGCGGCCTTCGACCACGGCCACGTTCAACCCCAGTTGGGCGGCGCGGATGGCGCAGACATAGCCGCCGGGGCCGGAACCGATGATGATTGCGTCATAGTGTGCCATGGGGCGTTTCCTCATTACGGGCCGTGTTACAGCCGTGCTTTTTGCGTGCTTTATCCGTGCTTACAGCAATCAGATCAGGCTTGCGATGATCATGGTTAAGGTGGCGATAAATCCGACCGCCCAGATGGCGGATCGCCACGGTTTCCAGCCGAGCGCGTAGGCGGGCACGTAGAGGATGCGCGCGGCGAGGTAGGTGTAGGCGGCGTATTGCGTTGTTGTGGTGGATTGGTTGCCGAGGGTGACGACGACCACGGCGAGGGTGAACAGGATCAGCCCTTCGAAATGGTTGTTCAACGCGCGTTGCAGGCGGGCGGTGAGGATGGTCATTTCGCGCGACGGTGGCCGGTCGCGGGGGGAGGAGGTGTAGCCGGGGGTGAGATCGCGGTTGGCTAAGGTGGCGAAGGAGACGAATTGCAGCGCTTGCAGGAGGGCGGCGAGGGCGAGGGTGGTGAGTTCGGGGGTCATGCGGTTAGCTTTCGTAGCGGATCATACGGTCGTCCCGGCGACGGCCGGAACCGCGATGGGCATAGCGCTTTTCGGGTCGAGGCCCCGGCCTTCGCCGGGGCGAGAGGTGGGGCGTTGGCGGGTGCGCCTCCCCTCCCCCGCGTGGGGAGGGGTTGGGGGAGGGGGGTGTTGGCGGTGTTGTGTGGGATGGCCCCCCACCCCTTCCCTCCCCACGAGGGGGAGGGGGAGCGCAGGTTTGTGAGGGGGGGCTTGGCGGAGGTCATGGGCTTACGACCCGTTCGACAGTAAGGATGTCGGGTCTCTCGGCGTATGGAGTTTTGGGATTAAAAACCAGTCGGTTGGGGATAGGAGGGTAACATCCATAGACGTCAATTTCAGTTTCGAGTTCATATGGAACAAAGGTGTGGTGGCTAAATTCACCGTCCAAGCCAACCAGCACAAGCACCACCTCACGCTCGTTGACACCTAGGTCAAAGTCACTTTGCATGCCGCGTTCGCGTAAGAAGCCTTCCACACTTTCATAGCCGCCAACGAAACAGAAGTATTTCAATTGCTGATCATAATCTGGGAAGTAGATGTCTCCATGCTGCTCCAATTGATCTGCGATTGCCTTTGGAAAGTCAGAGTTTGTTGGCGGGGTTGACGTGATGAAATATAAGAGGACCGCACTGCCAAGTGCTGAAAGCCAAAACAGACGTCTGCTAATACGAGGCACTTTCAGCATCATGCAATGGCTCTAGTTGTCGCCACCCCCTCACAAATCCATCAACAACCGCCGTGGATCCTCCAGCGCCTCTTTCACCCGCACGAGGAACGTCACCGCCCCCTTCCCATCAACAACCCGGTGATCGTAGCTGAGCGCAAGATACATCATCGGGCGGATGACGATTTGTCCTGCGACCACGACCGGGCGGTCCTGGATTTTGTGCATCCCTAAGATGCCGGATTGCGGGGGGTTCAGGATGGGCGAGGACATCAGGCTGCCGTAGACGCCGCCGTTGGAGATGGTGAAGGAACCGCCGGCCATTTCGGCCATGGAAAGTTTGCCGTCGCGGGCGCGTAGGCCGAGTTCGGAGATTTTTTTCTCGATCGCGGCAAAGCCCATTTGATCGGCGTCGCGGACCACGGGGACGACGAGGCCGTTGGGGGTGCCGACGGCGACGCCCATATGGACGAAGTTTTTGTAGACCACATCGGTGCCGTCGATTTCGGCGTTCACCTCTGGCACCTCGGCCAGCGCGTGGCAGCAGGCTTTGACGAAGAACGACATGAAGCCGAGTTTGACGCCGTGTTTCTTCTCAAACACATCTTTGTATTCGTTGCGCAGGGCCATGATGGCGGACATGTCGACCTCGTTATAGGTGGTCAGCATGGCGGCGGTGTTTTGAGCGTCTTTCAGGCGGCGGGCGATGGTTTGGCGCAGGCGGGTCATCTTGACGCGTTCTTCGCGGGCGGCATCGTCGGCGGGGATGGGCGCGCGGGGGATGGCGATTGCTGCAGCGATGGGGGCGGGGATTGAGGCCCCGGCCTGCGCCGGGGTAGCTTGCGCAACTTTTGCCACGTCTTCTTTCATCACGCGGCCGTCTTTGCCGGATGGGGTGACGGCATCACGGGAAATGCCTGCCTCTGCCATGGCTTTTTTGGCGGAAGGGGCGTCTTCGATGTCTTTGGATTTGGGGGCTGCTGCAGCGGCCACTGGAGCGGGCGCGGCTTTGGCGGGCGCAGCAGTTGCCCCTTCGGTGATTTGCGTGAGCAGGGCCGATGCGGCGACGGTGGTGCCTTCAGCCGCGACGATTTCTGCCAGCACGCCTGCGACGGGGGCGCCGCCTGGCG
>JANOFE010000011.1:0-25839 GCA_031413495.1 Pseudorhodobacter sp.
CACGTCAACCGCTGTCGATTGCGTGGTCACATTGCAGTTGGTGCAGAGGTTATTAAAGATCGCCGTTTGTCCCGAGTTTGGTTTTGTGCCACCGTACCAGCAGGCGGCCACGGCCTCGCCACCGCCTATTACCTTGGCAAAAATCACGGCCTGACCAATGTGGCGATCATCGAAAAAGGCTGGCTTGGCGGCGGCAACACTGGTCGCAACACCACCATCATCCGCTCGAACTACCTGCAAGACCCCTCTGCCGCGATCTATGAAAAAGCACGGTCCTTGTACGAAAACCTAAGCCAGGACCTCAACTACAACGTCATGTTCTCGCCCCGTGGCCTGCTGATGCTGGCCCAAACCCACCACGAAGTGCGCGGCTACTTACGAACTGTCCACGCCAACATGCTGCAAGGGGTATCCACCGAATACATCGGCCCTGACCGCGTCAAAGAACTGGTCCCCATCATCAACATCGACGGCCCCCGCTACCCCGTCCTCGGTGCCCTCTACCAAGCCCGCGGCGGCACCGCCCGCCATGACGCAGTCGCATGGGGCTACGCCCGCGCCTGTTCCGCCATGGGCATGGACGTGATCCAGCAATGCGAGGTCAAGGGTGTGACCACCGAAAACGGCCAAGTCACCGGCGTAGACACCACCAAAGGCCACATCGGCTGCAAAAAACTCGGCATCGTGGTCGCAGGCCATTCGGGCCAGGTCGCCGAAATGGCGGGCTTCCGCCTGCCGATCGAGGCTGTCGCCCTGCAAGCCCTCGTGTCCGAACCGATCAAACCCTGCATGGATGTCGTCGTCATGGCCAACACCGTGCACGGCTACATGTCGCAATCCGACAAGGGCGAAATGGTTATCGGCGGCGGCACCGACGGCTTTAACAACTTCACCCAGCGCGGCAGCTTTCACCACATCGAAGAAACCCTGCGTGCCCTTGTCGAAACCTTCCCGATGATCAGCCGCCTGAAAATGCTGCGCCAATGGGGCGGCATTGTTGATATGACAGGCGACCGCTCCCCCATCATCTCCAAAACCCCCCTCACCAACTGCTTCATCAACTGCGGCTGGGGCACCGGCGGCTTCAAAGCCATCCCCGGCTCCGGCTGGGCCATGGCCGAGCTGATGGCCAAAGGCGAACCGGGGCCATTGGCCGAGGCGTTCGGGATGAACCGTTTCCGGGAAGGGCGGTTTATTGACGAAAGCGTCGCGGCGGGGGTGGCGCATTGATCGCTTTGAAAGCCGTCACGCACAATGCCTTAACTTTGCTTTGGCAAATTCAAAGTTTGCATGAACACACAATACAGACACTTAAAAGTAGTCCGCCAACATTCAGTTTTTTGTCTCCATCAGTACCAGAGCGGTATTCAGGAAGTGACGTTGATTGGTTCTCCGAAAATTTGATCGCAACTAATGATGCGCAGATACTGCAGGTCCTTGAAGTTCAATCAACTTTCGCGATTGCATTTGCAGCTATGGAATTTGGGCTTAGCCAATTGGCACAAGAAATTCTAAATTTCGAGAAGGTAAATCTTGAACTTCGCGACATAAATGAAAATGGAATTAAAAGGGCTAAAACTATTTTGCGACGAATTGGTGGGCTAAATAACTGCTTTTTGACGCCGGAATGGTCACTCCTCCTTGAGTGTGAACGAATACGGAATGTTGTGATGCATGGTGGTGGTTTAGTTGAGCAAGGCACTGATCGACACAACGAGCTTGCAAAGATACCGGGTGTCGAAACGAGAAGTTTTTCTAAAAGTGCTGACCGACTGATGATCGCGATCTCGCCCGAAAGGCTAAAAGTATACCTTTTGGCGTTTAGCCAATTTTTGGTCCAAGTCTTGACTGAACTGGAGATGAAACATGCTCACGCTTGAATGCCCCTACTGCGGCATCCGCGCCGACGAAACCGAACTCGCCCCCGGCTACGAGGCGCATCTGAAACGCTACGGTCCCGGCTCCACTGACGACGATTTCACCGATTACATGTTCGCCCGCAAAAACCCCAAAGGCGTGCATTTTGAACGCTGGCGGCACGCCTATGGCTGCGGCAAATGGTTCCTCGCCTCCCGTGATACGGCGACGCTGGAGGTGTTCGGCACCTATCCCGCGCAATCCAGCGGCCCGCCTGCGGACCTGATCGCCAAAATCAAAGCAAAACGCCCCGATTGGGAAGGCTTCAAATGATGGCCACTACCCAACCCCCCCACCCATCCTCCCCCACGCGGGGGGAGGGGCCGCACAGCGCCCGTCACCACCAGTCTGTCCCTATCAGAACCGCCGCCTCCCTCCCCCCCTTGTGGGGGAGGGCCGGGGTGGGGGGGCTAAACCAACCCACCAAAAAGGCCCCCAAATGAGCACTCGTCTTTCCTCCGGTGGCCGCCTGATTTACCGCACGAGCCCGCAAGAGTTCACCTTCAACGGCAAGCGCCTGCGCGGGCTTGCGGGGGATACCCTCGCCTCCGCCCTGTTGGCGAACGACCAGATGCTGGTTGGCCGCAGCTTCAAATACCACCGCCCGCGCGGCATTGTCGCCGCTGGCCCGGAAGAACCGAATGCCCTGATGAACCTAGGCGCGGGCGGGCGGTTCGAGCCAAACCAACGCGCCACTACGACCGAATTGTTCGACGGTCTGGAAGCCGCAAGCCAAAACCATTGGCCCAGCCTGAATTACGATATCGGCGTCATCAACAATTACGCCGCCCGCTTCCTGCCCGCAGGCTTTTACTACAAAACCTTCATCCACCCGCGCGCCTTCTGGAAGCACCTGTTTGAACCCGTTATCCGCCAAGCGGCGGGTTTGGGCAAAGCCCCCAAAGACCGCGACGCAGACCGCTACGAACATGTCTACGCCTTTGCCGATACGCTGGTAATCGGCGGCGGTATCGCCGGGCTGCAAGCGGCGCTAACCGCAGCGCAAGCTGGCAAACGCGTCATGCTGCTGGAACAAACCGCCCATTGGGGCGGCCGCGCACCCGTGGACGGCGCAGAAATCAATGGTAAGCCAGCGGCGCAGTGGATCGACGCCACCATCGCCACTCTAAACGACATGGAAAACGTCACCCTCCGCCTGCGCACAACCGGGGCAGGGGTCTACGACCACGGCTATGTGCTGGCGAATGAACGCGTAGCCGACCACACCCCCGGCGATGGCCGCCCCAAACAACGCCTCTGGCGTATCCGCGCCACCCAGATCATCACTGCCACCGGGGCGATTGAACGCCCGCTTTCCTTCGCCGGAAACGATATCCCCGGCGTCATGCTGGCCGCATCGGTGCGCGATTACATCACCAACTTCGCCGTCTCACCCGGCGACCGCACGGTCATTGCCACCAACAACGATGACGCCTACCTGACCGCCCTCGCCATCAAATCCGCTGGCCTGTCCGTCCCGGTCATCGTGGACGCCCGCACCGAGGCCAACGGTGATCTACCAAACAAAGCCCGCGCCGCAGGCATCCGCGTCCTAACAGGCCACGCCATATCATCCGTCAAAGGCGGCAAGCGCGTCACCGCCGTAGCCCTCTGCCTGCAAGCAGGCGAAGGGGCGGTCACAGAAACCATCCCATGCGACGCCGTCGCCATTTCCGGCGGCTGGTCCCCCGTCGTCCACCTCTGGTCCCACTGCGGCGGCAAGCTGACATGGGAAGACAGCCTTACCGCCTTCATCCCCGACGCCACCCGCCCGCCAACAAACCACGACGGCGCGGCAATGGTCATTCCCGCAGGCGCGGCGCTTGGTGTTTTCGATATCGAAGGCACCCTCAATTCCGCAATAGCCGCCGCAAACGGCGTTTTGGACGGCGCGGCAGCGTATGCACAGAAAAAGCACGCAGAAAGCACGGGCAACATACAGCTCATGCCGCAGGGGGCCAGCTTCAAGCTGCGCTCCAAAATGTGGCTCGATTACCAGAACGATGTGAAGGTTTCCGACGTACAACTCGCCGCCCGCGAAGGCTACGAATCCGTCGAACACACCAAGCGCTACACCACCTTGGGCATGGCAACCGATCAGGGAAAACTCAGCAATATCAATGGCCTGGCCGTTCTGGCCGACGCCCTGAATGTCACCATCCCACAAGTCGGCACCACAACTTTCCGGCCACCCTACACCCCCGTCACGATCGGGGCATTGGCAGGTGAGGCACGGGGCAATATCTTCCAACCCCTGCGCCGCACGCCGATGCACGAAAGTCACATAAATTCAAACGCTTACTTCGAACCCGTCGGCCATTGGCGCAGACCATATTGCTTCCCGCGCGGTGCCGAGTCCCACGAACAAGCCGTCCACCGCGAGGTGAACAACACCCGCCAAGCCCTTGGAATCCTTGATGCATCCACCCTTGGCAAAATCATCGTCAAAGGCCCCGACGCAGGCCGCTTCCTCGACATGCTCTATACCGGGGTCATGTCGACACTGCCCATCGGCAAATGCCGTTACGGTTTGATGTGCAACGAGAACGGCTTCTTAAGCGACGATGGCGTTGTTGCCAGAATCACCGAAGACACCTGGCTTTGCCACACCACATCTGGCGGTGCCGACCGCATTCACGCACATATGGAAGATTGGTTGCAATGCGAATGGTGGGACTGGAAAGTTTATGTGGCCAACGTCACAGAACAATATGCCCAAGTCGCCGTGGTCGGCCCTAACGCGCGGAAATTGCTGGAAAAACTAGGCGGCATGGATGTGTCCAAAGACACGCTGCCCTTCATGCAATGGGCTGACGGCACCCTTGCAGGCTTCCCCGTCCGCATTTACCGGATCAGCTTTTCGGGCGAACTTTCTTATGAAATCGCCGTCCCAGCCAGCCACGGATTGGCGTTCTGGAACAAAGTGTTAGAGGCGGGGGCTGAATTCGGTGCCATGCCCTACGGCACCGAGGCGCTGCACATAATGCGCGCCGAAAAGGGCTTCATCATGATTGGCGACGAAACCGATGGCACCGTTATTCCGCAAGATCTTAATCTTGGTTGGGCTATTTCAAAGAAAAAGCCAGACTACCTCGGCAAACGCGGCCAGGAACGCACTCACCTTGCCGACCCGAACCGCTGGAAGCTGGTCGGTCTGGAAACGCTGGACGGGTCTGTCATCCCCGATGGGGCCTATGCCGTATCCCCCGGCAATAATGCGAATGGACAACGCAACACCGAAGGCCGCGTCACCTCGACCTACTACTCGCCCACCTTGAAGCGCGGTATCGCCATGGGGTTGGTGAGGAACGGGCCAGAACGTATTGGTCAAACTGTAGAATTTCCAAAAGTTGGTGGCACATCCGTTGTGGCGAAAATCTGCGACCCGGTGTTTTACGATAAGGATGGGGAAAAGCAAAATGTCTGATCCGACTTCTGCCCTAAACGGGGCCAGCTTTGATGGGTTTGCCAGCATCCGCGAAATCGGTCCGCTTGGTATGATCAGCCTGCGGTGTGATCTGGCAGACAAGGCTTTGCCCGCTGTTATCAAATCAATAACCGGCACCAAACTGCCAGGCCCGCGCCGGATGGAACTGAAGGATGGTAAAGGCGCGGGCTGGATGTCGCCCGATGAACTTCTGTTGATGTTGCCTTATAAAGACGTTGCCAAAGCAATTGAAACAATTGGAAAAAAGCTGAACGGGGTTCATCATCTGGCCGTTGATGTGTCAGATGCCCGCGCGGTCTTTCGGATCACAGGGTCTAAAACCGATGACGTTTTGATGAAGCTATCACCGGTAGATTTTGCCAGTTTAGCCCCCGGTGAATTGCGCCGAACGCGTGTGGCCCAGGTTGCGGCAGCCTTCTGGAGTGAGGGTGAAGGATATACTTTGGTCAGTTTCCGGTCGGTCGCAGGGTATGTCATGGGCCTGCTTGAACATTCTGCTCAATCGGGGTCTGAACTGCAGTTGCGCTGATTGTTGCCTTAAGGGCCGGAACCTTGCCCGGCCCCTTGACGTTATGCCTGCGAGCCCTCTTATAGAGGCCAATCACCCGCCCTTTGAAAGGAATCCCTGCCATGGCTTTCACCCTTCCCGATCTGCCCTATGCCCATGACGCACTCGCCGGTCTTGGCATGTCGCGCGAAACGCTGGAATTTCATCACGATCTGCACCACAAGGCCTATGTTGATAACGGCAATAAGCTGATTGCCGGAACAGAATGGGAAAACAAGGGCTTGGACGATGTTGTTCGCGGAACATACGTTGCCGGTTCTGTGGCTCAAAATGGGATTTTCAACAATGCGTCGCAGCATTGGAACCACAATCTGTTTTGGGAAGTGATGGGCCCGGCAGGTAAGGCCATGCCCGGCGCATTGGAAAAAGCCCTGACCGACGCGTTTGGATCGATGCAGAAATTCAAGGATGATTTCGCCGCCGCCGGTGCGGGCCAGTTCGGGTCAGGCTGGGCTTGGCTGGTCAAAGACAAAGACGGCGCGCTGAAAGTCACCAAGACCGAAAATGGCGTTAACCCATTGTGCTTTGGCCAAACCGCTCTGCTGGGTTGCGATGTTTGGGAACATTCCTATTACATTGATTTTCGCAACAAGCGCCCGGCTTACCTTGCCAACTTCCTTGAAAAGCTGGTGAATTGGGAGGCCGTCGCTGCGCGTCTGTGACCTGAAAAATAACAAATAAATTCAAGGGCCTGCCGGAATTTTTTCGGCAGGCCCTTTTAATATTTCGGCCCGACAGATCATCCCAGCGCCGCCTCTAACCCAGCGCCGAGTTCGTAGACATCTTTCACGATAAGAAAATGCCCCCGGATCGACGCATCGGCAAAGCCCTGCACGATCACATGGTCAATAAGACCAATCAAAGGTTGCCAGTAACCATCTGTGTCCAATAGGAAAATTGGCTTTTCATGCAATCCGATCTGGGCCCAGGTCAGCACCTCAAAAAACTCATCCAGACTGCCCGCGCCGCCTGGCAATACCACCACGGCGTCCGAATTCATGAACATCACTTTCTTACGTTCATGCATGTTTTCGGTGATCACCAATGTTGTCAAATCCCGCTTGCCCTGTTCGCGCGCCATCAAATGCGTCGGGATAACGCCCATCGACTGGCCTCCGGCAGCTTGGGCCGCGCGGGCAACTTCACCCATCAAACCTACATCGCCTGCTCCGTAAACCAGCCGCCACCCCATTTCGGCGATCAGGACGCCAACCTCATGGGCGGCAAGCGCATAGTTGGTATTGCCCCCGGCCCGCGAGCCACAGAAGACACAGACGGAACGAAGCGTAGTCTTCATGACGATCTTTCCCGCAAAAACAGTTGCCATGCCCCCAGATATCGGCGTTTCTGGCCTAAAGGAAAGGGGCGTCGGCTAAGACGCTTCATCGAGGGCAAAATGGCGGCCTTCAGGGGGAATGCAAATGGCGGGCTTCAAAGACATGGGCACGGCTGCCCGGTCGGCACTTCTGGCAGGTGGCGCGGTCATCACGGCGGCGGCAGGATACGGGTTGTGGTCGGTCAATCAGGTGGCCCCGCCTGCGGACCTAATGACAGAAACCCAACCACCACCTGATGCCGACCAGACTGCAGGGGCTCCTGCGGCAGCTGACGCCACAGCCGACCCTGCGGCAATCGCACCAAAGCCGAGCATCGCGGCTCCGGTTGACGGAGACCCGCCTGCATCCGATGACGCAGCGCAACCCGCCGATACCAACGGTCCGACTTTTGATCTGGTCCGGGTCGAACCCGATGGCCAAGCCCTAGTTGCCGGCAAGGCTGCGCCAGGGGCGCAGGTGGTCTTGCGGCTTGACGGTGAAGCGTTGTCTGCCACTACGGCCGATGCGCAGGGTAACTTTGTTGTGCTGTTTGTGCTGGATCCAAGCCCGGTGCCGCGCATGTTGACGATGGCCAGTGTTCTTCCCGACCTGTCGGAAATTCCGGCCGCCGCTGAAATTGCGCTCGCCCCCACAAGTGCCCTGGCCCCCACGGTGGCCCCGGTTGTCAGTGCCGGGCCTGCAATCGCCGCTGACCCGGCGGTCAGTGCAGAGGCAACGCCAGATTCCGCCGCCACCGCTAACCCGGCAGCCACCTCTAACCTCGAAGACGGCGCCAGCCTTGCGGCTGATGCGCCAGCGGCACTTCTGGTGACCAAAGATGGCGTCAATCTGCTGCCAACGGAGGATCAGCCAGCCGCAACAGACGGCCCTTCACTGTTGGCGATTGATACCATAAGTTACACGCCCGCCGGTGACGTGCAGTTGGCGGGCCGTGCGACAGCAGGGGCCTTTGTGCGCATTTATCTTGATAATGCCCCATTGATCGACCTGCCCGTTGGCGACGATGGCCGCTGGGCATCGACCATGCCGATGATCGCGCCGGGGCTTTATACATTGCGCGTGGATGCGCTGGCGGCTGATGGCACTGTGACCGCCCGATTTGAGACGCCGTTCAAGCGCGAAACCAAAGACGCACTGGCAGCCGCCGCACAAACCCTAGACCCCGCCCCGGTAATTGCCAATGCTGTTCCTGCGGCAGACCCCCAAGGTGCCGCCGAGCCCCCAGCAGCGGCCGTCGCCGAGGCCGTCGCAGAACCCGCCGCCGAAACCGCAATTCCGGCGCCCGCTGAACCAGAACCACCCGCCGCCAGTTCGGACGTGGCTTTGGCACCGATTGTGCCCGCTGATACCGCGGACGCAGCCCCAATCGCATTGGTCGCGGAACCCGGCCCCACAAACCCTATCACGATCACTGTGCAGCCCGGCTTTACCCTTTGGGGCATTGCTTCAGAACAGTTTGGCGATGGTGTTTTGTATGTGCAGGTGTTTGAAGCGAACAAGGATAAAATCCGGGACCCGAACCTGATATATCCGGGGCAAGTCTTTGTTATTCCTACAGCATCGGAATAGGGGCGTTGGCGTGGTGGGCCTTGTTGCAGCAGGCATGCACCCTGGGGTGATCCTGACAGCAGTCGCGCAACAGATAAGAAATCGTGCCGCCAAGCCCTTCAAAATCAGCTGAATAAATGACATTGCGGGCAACCCGGCGCGACCGTATCAATCCGGCCTGTTCCAAAATGCCAAGATGAAACGACAACCGCGATGCCGAATGGCCCAGTTCTGACCCAATTTTTCCGGCGGCCAAGCCTTCATCGCCTGAAACCACCAACAGGCGCATCAGATCAAGCCGCGCTTCATTCGCCAACGCTGACAGACTTGCCAAGACTTTACTTCGATCCATATCTCAACTACTCATGATATGTTGAACTATGATCTTCTAACCCAGGACCGCGACCAGATCAACACGTGATCTGTGACCTCCAAGGCAAAACAAGGCGAACATGCGCAGACCTTCCAACAAAGCCACCAGCACCGATGTGCACAATCGCCCTTCAAGTGGCTGGCAGACCATTCGCAGGGTCGGCCCCTATCTTTGGCCTGCCGGTGAGCCATGGGTGAAACGCCGCGTCGTGCTGTCACTTATTGCCTTGGTTCTGGCCAAGCTTGTGTCGGCCACCACGCCGTTCATGTACAAATTTGCGGTCGATGCGCTGGCGGGTGAAGCGCCGTCAGTCGGGCTGTTAATGGCGCTGACGGCAGTGGGCTTGACCGTCGCCTACGGCATGGCCCGCTTGCTTGCTGTTGGTTTTGGCGAATTGCGTGATGCCATTTTTGTGCGGGTCGGCCAACGCGCCATTCGCAGACTGGCGCTAGAGACGTTCACCCACATTCACCGCCTGTCGATGCGCTATCATATCACCCGCAAAACCGGCGGCCTTAGCCGGATTATCGAGCGCGGGGTCAAAGGCGTCGATTTCCTGCTGCGCTTCATGTTGCTGTCGATCGGCCCCTTGATGCTGGAACTGATCATGGTGTCGGTCATTTTCGCGGTGGTGTTCGGTTGGGAATATATGGCCGTCGTGGTGGCCACGATCACGCTCTATGTGCTGTTCACCTTTCGCGTCACCGAATGGCGCGTGAAGATTCGCCGCGCGATGAACGACCAGGACACCGATGCCAATCAAAAGGCCATCGACAGTCTGTTGAATTTTGAAACCGTCAAATACTTCGGTGCCGAAGCGCGCGAGGCGCAGCGCTATGATGGTGCTATGGAAAAATACGAAGGTTTCGCTGTGCGCACCGGCCTGTCGCTCAGTTTCCTCAACGTGGGTCAGGCCTGCCTGATCACTGCGGGCCTGATCATTGTCATGGCCATGGCGGCGATGGGCGTGCAGGCAGGGCAATTGACGGTGGGCGATTTCGTGATGGTCAACGCCTATATGATCCAGATCACCTTGCCCTTGGGCTTTCTGGGCACGGTTTACCGCGAAATCCGGCAAGCTTTGGTCGATATGGGCGAGATGTTCGGCCTTTTGGGCCAACCAACCGAGGTCAATGACAAACCCGCAGCCCCTGCTTTGAAAGTGCGTGGCGGCGAAGTTGTGTTTGATGCCGTAGATTTTGCCTATGACGCTGCCCGACCGATCCTGAAAGGCGTCAGCCTGCGGGTGGGTCCGGGGCAGCGCATCGCCCTTGTCGGGCCGTCCGGGTCGGGTAAATCGACCATCGGGCGGCTGCTGTTTCGCTTTTACGATGTGACGGGCGGATCAATCCGCATTGATGGGCAGGATATTCGCGACATCACGCAATCGTCGTTGCATGACCAGATCGGGGTGGTGCCGCAAGATACCGTCCTGTTCAACGACACTGTCTTTTATAACATCGCCTATGGTCGCCCCTCTGCCTCGGTCGCCGAAATCGAAGCGGCCGCGCGCGCTGCAAAAATTCATGACTTTATCGTTTCGTTGCCGCAGGGCTATCAAACCACGGTGGGCGAGCGTGGCCTGAAACTGTCGGGTGGCGAAAAACAGCGCGTCGGCATTGCCCGCACTTTGCTGAAAAACCCGCCGATCCTGATTCTGGATGAGGCGACATCGGCCCTTGATACCCAGACCGAACGCGACATACAGGATTCGCTGCTGGAAATGGGGCAGGGCCGGTCGGTCATCACCATCGCGCATAGGCTGTCCACCATTGCCGACGCCGATCTGATTTTGGTGCTGGAGGAAGGCCGCGTCACCGAACAGGGCACGCATGACGCGCTTCTGGCGCTGGATGGCCGCTACGCCGCCATGTGGGCGCGCCAATCGGCGGAAGATGAGACCGACGCAAACAAGTCGGTCCCCTCAAAAGCCAATTATGACGCCGAAATCCCCATTCAACGATTTGAACCCGCTTCCCTTTGAAGCGCAGGTGCGCTGTCTTGACTGTCGCAGGCCTTGGCAAGACCTTGGCCTTGCGTGTAAGACGGGTCATCTGATTGGAGACGCGCCTTGAGCAACAATGAAAGCTTCATTGACGAAGTGACCGAAGAGGTCCGCCGTGACAAGCTGTTCGCGCTGTTTCGCAAATATGGCTGGATTGGCGCGGTTCTGGTGGCGGGCATCGTTGGTGGTGCCGCTTGGACCGAATGGCAAAAATCGCAAAGCCAGACCCGCGCCGAAGGGTTCGGCGATGCGGTCATGGGCGCGTTGTCGTCTGACACGCCAGAGGCGCGCGTTGCAGCACTGCAGGGCGTGCAGGGCACCGAAGACCAGACTGGCATATTGCAGCTGTTGCTGGCCAGTGACCCGGACAAGGACCGCGCTGGCACCATTGCTGCCTTGCAATCCGTTGCGGCGGACGCAACCCTTCCCGATACCTACCGCGACCTTGCTGTCTTGCGCCAAATGATCGTTGTTGGCATAGAAATGCCCTTGGCAGATCGACAGACAGCGTTGGCGGCGATTGCGGCCCCGGGCCGGCCCTACCGCACCTTGGCGCAGGAACAGCTTGCCTATCTGTTGATCGAGGACGGCAAAGTGACCGAGGCTATCGACGCGCTGCGCGCCTTGACGCAAGATCAAGACGCGTCGCAAGGCCTGCGGTCGCGCGCCGATCAGGTGATATTGGCTTTGGGCGGTGCGGCGACAGTTGAAGGTTAGCCCCCTGCCCATCTGGCAGGGGTTGATATTTAGAATACAGGGTGCGGGGCAAGACATGGGATACATGGCAGCAAAGCGAACACTTGGCCTTGCGGTGACGGGCCTAAGCCTGTTCGCCCTTCTTGCCGCTTGTGGTCAGCGAGAACTCATCTTGCCGGGTGAACGCTTCAACGTGCGCACGCCGCTGGATGCCTCGGTCCCAGTTGAGGGCGAAGCAGAGCCGATTGCCCCGCCGGACCGTCCAGAAAACATCAGTGCGCCGATCTCTTTGCCCGCCGCCAGTGCCAATGCCGATTGGACCCACCGAGGCGGTAACAACCGCCACCTTGCACCGCATGGCGCGTTGTCCGCCGCGCCCCAAAGGGTCTGGAGCGTCAATATCGGCGCAGGCAGCACGCGGCGCAACCGCATCGCCGCCGCCCCCATCGTGGCCGATGGCCGCGTCTTCACCATCGACGGGCAATCCGGCCTTGTGGCCACCGCCACGTCAGGCGCGCAGCTCTGGTCAACCGATCTTGCCGCGCAGTTTGACCGGGGCGGCAATGTTTCCGGCGGCGGTCTTGCCTATGCCAATGGCAGACTGTTCGCCGCCACCGGCTTTGGCGAGATTGTGGCTGTTGACCCCACCTCTGGTGCGGTGATCTGGCGGCAACGCTTTGACGCGCCGGTGATGGGCGCGCCGTCAGTTGACAATGGTGTCGTCTACGTCGGTGGCCGCGATGGCGCGGCCTTTGCGCTGACCGCTGATGCAGGCCGTATCCTGTGGGATGTTGCTGGCACGCCCAACGGCGTTGGCATGGTGGGGGCTGCTGGCCCTGCGGTGACAACCGATACAGTCCTATTCCCCACAGCGGGCGGCGAAGTGACCGCTGTGCTGAAAGATGGCACCTCGCGCGTCTGGCTGACCTCTGTGGCAGGCAAGCGTCTGGGCCGCGTCTACGCGACGGTCACCGATGTGACGGGTGATCCGGTCATATCGGGCGGCACCACCTATGTCGGCACATCGGCGGGGCGCACGGTGGCGCTGGACACCGAAACCGGCAAACTGATCTGGGCTGCAAGCGAGGGGGCCTTGGCCCCGGTTCTGCCGGTCGGCGGTTCGGTGTTTCTGGTGAATGACGAGGCGCGCCTTGTGCGGCTTGATGCGGCCACCGGTGCAGTGGTCTGGACTGTCGAGATGCCCTATTTTGTCAAGGAAAAGGTCAAGAAACGCAAAGCTATCACTGCGCATTACGGCCCGGTCTTGGCAGGTGGGCGGCTTGTTGTGGCGTCGGGCGACGGCATCTTGCGGTTCTTCAACCCCACCGACGGCGCGCTTCTTGGCACCGCGGATATCCCCGGCGGGGCGGCCTCGCAACCGGCCTTAGCGGGCGGTGTGCTCTATATAGTGTCGGGCAACGGGCAACTTCACGCTTTCCGTTAACGCGGCGTCCGTGTAAGGCAACCGCTTCACGACCCGCCGGAGCGCGACATGACGTTTACCTTGGCCATAGTTGGCCGCCCGAATGTGGGCAAATCCACCCTGTTCAACCGCCTTGTGGGGCGCAAGCTGGCCTTGGTCGATGACCAGCCCGGTGTGACGCGCGACCTGCGCGAAGGCGACGCCAAGCTGTTTGATCTGCGCTTTACCGTGATTGATACGGCTGGCTTGGAAAACGTCACCGACGACAGCCTGCAAGGCCGCATGCGCCGCCTGACGGAACGTGCCGTTGATATGGCCGATCTTAGCCTGTTCCTGATTGACGGGCGGGCAGGGGTCACTGCCAACGACCTGATTTTTGCCGATATCCTGCGCCGCAAAGGTGCGCGGGTGATCTTGGGCGTGAACAAGGCCGAAGGGTCCGCCGCTGACGCAGGCGCGCTTGATGCGTGGTCGCTGGGTCTGGGCGAACCCCTGCGCCTGTCTGCCGAACATGGCGAAGGGTTGGACGATCTTTACCACTTGCTGCGCCCGATGGCGGATGAGTTTTCCGAACGTGCCGAGGCGGATGCGCCATTGGTCGATCTGGATATCCCCGAAGAAGAAGCCGACGTCGAGGTTGATCCGCTGGCCCACCGCGCCTCGATTGCGAAACCTCTGCAAATCGCGGTGATCGGGCGGCCCAATGCCGGTAAATCGACCCTGATCAACAAAATTCTCGGCCATGAACGCCTGCTGACCGGGCCAGAACCGGGCATCACCCGTGATGCAATCTCGGTCAAAGCCGATTGGCTCGGCACGCCGATTCGTATTTTTGACACCGCCGGCATGCGCAAAAAGGCCCGCATCAACGAAAAGCTGGAAAAAATGTCGGTGTCCGACGGCCTGCGCGCCGTGCGCTTTGCCGAGGTGATTGTGGTCTTGCTGGATGTCGATATCCCGTTTGAGACGCAGGATTTGCGCATTGCCGATTATGCCGAAACCGAAGGCCGCGCTGTGGTGCTGGCGGTCAACAAATGGGATCTTGAGGGCGAAAAGCAAGAAAAGCTGACGGCCCTGAAAGAGATGTTTGAACGCTATCTGCCGCAACTTCGCGGCGCACCGCTGATCACCGTATCCGCCAAAACCGGGCGCGGCCTTGACCGTTTGCATGATGCCATCGTCAAGGCCCATGACGTGTGGAACCGCCGCGTGCCCACGGCGCGGCTGAACACTTGGCTGGGTGCCATGACCGAAGCGCACCCGCCACCTGCCCCCGGCGGGCGGCGCATCAAGCTGCGCTACATGACACAGGTGAAAACCCGGCCACCGGGGTTTATCGCGATGTGCAGCCACCCTGATTTGATGCCAGAAAGCTATAAACGCTATCTTGTCAATGGCTTGCGCGATCACTTTGATATGCCGGGCACGCCAATTCGCATCACTTTGCGCGGTCAGGGCGACAAGAACCCGTTCAAAGACCCGAAGTTCCACACCCCAAGCCGCCTGCGAAAGCACGTGGGCAATCCGGTGAAGAAATAGCGCGCTGGGGGCGGTGCGCTCCGCGCGCGAGTATTTAGGCGAAAGAGAAATCGCTTAGCGGCGGGCCAGAACCATCATGCCCGCCATCACCGTAATGCCCGCCACGGCCACATAGGCCACTGTGCGCGCATCCCCCCAATTGGCCACGATGACCCCGACCAGCGCCCAATTCACCGTGGCACCGTATTCTGACACGCCGCGCTTGCGCAGTTGCACCGTCACTGCAATTGCAAGCACCAACGCCAGCATGGCAATCGCTGATCCGGTATTGGTCAGCCAGCCATAGCCCGCCAGCACCACGCCAAGCGATACCGCCGCCGCAGCCGACAACCAGCCCGCATAAATCGCAATCGGGGCCACCAGCAACCAGCGGTCACGCGCCGGATCAGCACGTAAAAGAGCCAGCAGGGCAAGACCCAGCATCACCCAGATCACCACAGTCGCCGTAACAGGGGCCGCGCCTGCAATGGCCAGCCACACTGCCCCCAGCAGCGCAGACCCCGCCAGCGGCCAACGTGTCGCGTCCCATGCGAGATCATCGACGCGGCGGGTCACGCCAAAGACCGCATGCACCGCCAGCCAGCCATAAATCAGCCCCCAGATCGAAAATGCATAGCCTGCGGGTTGTATATAGGGGCGGTCGATGACGACCGGAAACATCCCCGGATCATACCCCATGAAGGGCGGCGATACGAAGGGCGCTACGAAAAACGCGATCGCCGCCACTAAAACAAGCCATGGTTTGATGTTCATTCCAAATGCCCCGCTGCCGAAATACGCGTCTTACCGCCGAGATAGCCGTACAATGCCGCGGGCAGGTCAATTGATCCATCCGCTTGCTGCCCATTTTCCACCACCGCAATCAGGCAACGCCCCACTGCCAGCCCCGATCCGTTCAGCGTATGCACAAAATCCGGCTTGCCCCCCGGCACCTTGAAGCGGGCATTCATCCGCCGTGCCTGAAAATCCCCGCAGACAGAGACAGAGCTGATCTCGCGGTAGGTATTCTGCCCCGGCAACCAGACCTCCAGATCATGCGTTTTGGTGGCTCCAAACCCCATATCGCCGGTGCACAGCACAATCGTGCGGTAGGGCAGGCCCAGCTTTTCAAGGATCACCTCGGCGCAGCGGGTCATGCGGTCATGTTCCGCCAAACTGGTGTCCGGCGTGGTGATTGACACCATTTCCACCTTTTCAAACTGGTGCTGGCGCAACATGCCAGAGGTATCTTTGCCCGCTGACCCCGCCTCGGACCGAAAGCATTGCGAATGCGCGGTCATCCGAATGGGCAGGTTTGCCGCGTCCAGCGTGTCCCCCGCCACCGAATAGGTCAGCGTCACTTCCGATGTCGGGATCAACCACCAGCCATTGGTGGTGCGGTAGCTGTCTTCGGCGAATTTCGGCAGTTTATCCGTACCTTCCATCGCGTCGTCTTTCACCAGAACCGGGGCCCAGGTTTCAACCAACCCATGCTCCGAGGTATGCACATCCAGCATCATCTGCGCCAAGGCCCGCTGCAGCCGTGCCACAGCTCCCTTCAACACCACAAACCGCGCGCCGGAAAGTTTGGCAGCCGTCGCGAAATCCATCCCCGGTTTTACGCCCGCAATATCGAAATGCTCTTTTGCGGCAAAATCCAAAATACGCGGCGTGCCCCAGCGGCGAATTTCAACATTGCCCGTCTCATCTGGGCCATCCGGCACCTCTGCCAGCGGCAGGTTCGGAATCCGCAGCAGCATATCGCGTAGACGAGCATCAAGAGCCTCAGCTTCTCGCAGATAGTCGTCTGACGCTTCTTTTCTTTCGGCGACCAAGCCGCGCAGCCGCTGAAAGTCTCCTTCTATGCCGCGTGCTTTGGCGTCACCAGCCTCCTTCGACAAGGCATTAATTGCTGCTTTGGCATCCTCTGCCATTTTGATGGCTGCGCGGCGAGCACCGTCAAGACGTAACACCTCAGCAGACATCCCCGGCAACCCCCGACGGGCCAGTCCGGCGTCAAAAGCAGCTGGGTTTTCGCGAATGGCGCGGATATCATGCATCGGGTTTGTCCTGCGATAAAGGCTCGGTCCGCCCCATATGCCCGACCCGGCCCAGCAATTCAAATCCTGAAATGCAAGTCTATCCGGCGATGCCTATCCGGCTGCGAAAATCGTCGCCCGGAATGATGGCATAAGCGTTGATGCCGCCTTTGCCGGTGCCATCCGATACGATCACACCGGAAACCTGCCAAACGCCGTCTTTTTGCGTCAACAGTGGCGATCCTGAATTGCCCGACACGACACTACAGCTGAGGGACAAAACCGTCATTCGTTTGTCCAAAACGGTGCAGTCGTCATCACGCAGCGCAAAATCGCGGGCCGCTCGGCGGTATCCGATAAATGAATAACGCCCTGCTATTTCGGTTTGCTGCGCCAATGGCAGCGGCACGGCGTCATTGGCCTCAATTGGCTTATCAAGCACCACCAAAGCAATGTCATGGCGCATGCGCCAAGGCTCCCCAGCGGGCGGAGAAAGCAAAATGATCTCTGTGCCATAGCGCACGGCAACGCTTTCTGCCCCGCGTTTGCCCGCCGAAAACTTGATGGTCCCCGCCCGGATCGCCACACCATCAACCGCCACGCAATGCCCGGCAGTCAATACCAGATCCGGGGCCACCAAAGTTGCAGTGCAAATCGCCCCATCCGTCTTTTCGCCGTAGCTGATTTGACCAATCGCCGACCAAGCTGCTTGATCCGCATCGGCCAATGGCTGCGCACCAGACCCTGCCTGCGCTAAATAGGGCAAATGGCCAATCCAGACCGCACAAGCCAAACTCGACACTAGTCTTGAACACTTCATCTTTACGGCCCTTTTGCCCGCACAGGAATTGAACAGGCGCAACACGACCTCTATATCCTGAAAGTTGTGGCAGGAAAGGGTGCGGCTTGCCGCATCATCGCCTTGCGCTTCGGCCCCCTCGCGGATAGGGTGCGCAACCAGATTTCTGGGGCCAACCCCCTAAAACAAAGTAGAAAGAGGACGTCCATGTTTGTCACCCCTGCATATGCCCAAGCCGCCGGTGCTGGTTCTGCTTTCGCGTCCTTTGTGCCGCTGATCCTGATCTTTGCAATTATGTATTTTCTTTTGATCCGCCCGCAGCAGAAAAAGCTGAAAGAGCATAAAGCCATGGTCGAGGCGCTGCGCCGGGGTGATCAGGTGCTAACCCAGGGCGGCATTTTGGGCAAAGTCGTCAAAGTGAACGACGACGGCGTGCTTGAAGTTGAAATTGCCGATGGCGTGAAGGTCAAGGTGATGCGGTCCAGCATTTCGCAAGTGATGTCGAAAACAGAACCTGCCGCCGCCTGATCCGGGACTTATTTGATGACACATACGCCGCTGTGGAAGCGTCTTTCTATCTTGCTCGTCTGCGCGCTTGGCTTGCTTTACGCACTTCCGAACGCCTTTTATACGCAGGTGGAACAGCACAACGATGCCGCCAAAGCGATCGAGGCTGCAGGCTTTGCCACCCCTGATCAAGAAGCAGCCTTGGCCCTTTGGCCAAGCTGGGCACCGTCCGGCTTGATGAACCTCGGCCTCGATCTGCGCGGCGGTGCGCATTTGTTGGCTGAAGTGCAGGTTGAAGATGTCTATGCAACCCGCATCGACGGCATGTGGCCCGATGTGCGCGACGCGCTGCGCGATGTACGCGATCAGGTGGGCAATGTGCGCCGCCAGCCGTCCCTTCCCGGCGTATTGCGCGTCACAATCTCTAACCCTGCAGGCATGGCTGCCGCCGTTGAAAAAGTGCGCAGCTTGGCGCAACCGGTGGTCAGCCTGACGGGAATCGGATCAAATGACATTGATATTGTGGTCGAGGGCGCTGATATTGTTGTGCAATTATCCAAAGCGGAGCGTGAGGCCACCGACAGCCGCACCATTCAGCAAAGTCTTGAAATCATCCGCCGCCGGGTGGATGAGGTTGGCACACGTGAACCCACCATCCAACGCCAGGGCACCGACCGCATTCTTATTCAGGTGCCGGGGATCGGGTCTGCAACCGAACTGAAAGAATTGATCGGCACCACGGCCAAGCTGACTTTTCATCCGGTCGTTGGCCGCACCACAGATGCCGGCGCTGATGCAGGGGCGCGCAATCTGCTGTTGCCGTCGATGGATGAGGACGGCGTGTTCTACATTATTGAACAAACCCCGGTGGTATCGGGCGAAGATCTGGTCGATGCGCAGCCCGATTTTGACCAGAACAACCGCCCCGCTGTAAACTTCCGGTTTAACCCATCAGGTGGCCGCGCCTATGGCGATTATACCGCCAACAATATCGGCTCGCCCTTTGCCATTGTCTTGGATGATGAGGTCATTTCTGCCCCTACAATCCAAAGCCACATTGCGGGTGGATCGGGCATCATCACCGGCAGTTTCTCGGTCGAGGAAGCCACCCAACTGGCGGTTCTGCTACGCGCCGGTGCCTTGCCCGCCGAAATGACCTTCCTTGAAGAACGCACCATCGGCCCCGAACTCGGGCAAGACAGCATTGATGCCGGGCGGCGCGCCGCCGTGGTCGGCATGATCGCCGTCGTGGTCTTCATGATCGCCTGTTACGGCTGGTTTGGTGTCATGGCGAACGTCGCCCTGGCGGTGAACATGACCCTATTGTTTGCGGCCTTGTCGATCATCGGGGCCACGCTGACCCTGCCGGGGATCGCGGGCATCGTACTGACCATGGGTATGGCGGTCGATGCCAATGTGCTGATCTATGAACGCATCCGCGAAGAATTGCGTGACGGAAAATCGCCGGGCAGGGCGATTGAACTGGGGTTTGAAAAAGCCTTTTCCGCCATCATGGACAGCAACGTCACCGCCATTTTGACCGCTGTGATCATGTTCATGGTCGGCTCCGGTGCGGTGCGTGGTTTTGCGGTGACGCTGGGGATTGGTATCCTCACATCAATGTTCACCGCCGTTTATGTGACGCGCTTCATCATCGAATCTTGGATGGCGTGGTCACGCCCCAAGACGATCACGGTTTAAGGGGGCGATCTGATGGCTTGGCGGCTGAAACTTGCACCGGAAAAGACCAATATAGACTTTTTCAAACTGCAATATGTGACCTTTGGCTTTTCGGTTTTTCTTGTGTTGGCAACCGCTTTGCTGGTGGCAACCATGGGCCTGAACTTCGGCATTGATTTTCGCGGCGGCACCACCATTCGCACCGAAAGCACCACCCCGGTTGATGTCGGTGTCTACCGCGCGGCGCTGACGCCGCTCGACTTGGGCGATGTGTCCATTTCCGAAGTGTTTGATCCGGCGTTCCGCGCCGACCAGCATGTCGCCATGGTGCGCATTCAGGCACAGGATGGGGTCGAGGCCGTGACGCCCGAAATCATCACAGCGGTCGAGGCCGCAATGACGGCCGCCGATCCGGCAATCACCTTTCCGTCGGTCGAATCAGTAGGCCCGAAAGTATCGTCTGAACTGATCTGGCAGGCGCTGCTTGCTGTCGTGGCGGGGTCGCTTGGCATTCTGATCTATGTCTGGGCGCGCTTTGAATGGCAGTTTGCCGTCGGCACCGTTGTGGCGCTGATGCATGATGTGGTTGTCACCGTCGGCGTGTTTTCGCTGTTTCAGTTGAAGTTTGATCTGACAATTGTTGCCGCACTGCTGACCATTCTGGGCTATTCAGTCAACGATACCGTGGTGATTTTCGACCGTCTGCGTGAAAACATGTCGAAATACAAAACCATGCCGCTGCGCGAAATGATGAACCTGACCGCGAATGAAACCCTAAGCCGCACTTTGATGACGGCGACAACGGTTCTGATTTCGCTGACCGCGCTGTTGATCTTTGGCGGTGATGTGATGCGCGGCTTTGTGTTCGCCATGCTGTTTGGCGTCATCATCGGCACCTATTCGACGCTGTATGTGGCCAAGAACATCGTGCTGTTCCTTGGTGTCAACCGCGACGAAAAGCCGAAAAAAGCCAAGTCGGATGAAAACGATTTCGCCAATATCGACGCGTGATCCATGCGTTTGACCGAGATCATTTATGATACGGCCAAACCGATTGATGGCTACGGCCCCGGCTTTTTCCGCATCGACGGCAAGCTGCTGCACGGCGCTTGCCTGATCACGCCTTGGGGTGCAGGCGCTTGGGGCGGGTTGGACGACACTGCCACGCCGCTGGCCCTTGCAGGCAAGATCGACGTTTTGTTTATCGGCATGGGCGCTGAAATTGCCCATGTTCCCGCCGCTTTCCGTGAAACGCTGGAAACCGCTGGTATCGGCGTCGAGGTGATGAATTCCCCCGCTGCCGCCCGCACCTACAACGTGCTGTTGTCCGAGGGGCGACGCATTGCGGCGGCCTTGTTGCCCATCTGATTTGGGCCCGTCTGATCTTTTCGCAGATGGCGAAGTGCGCTAGGCCTGCTGCATGACTTTGACGATCACCAATCTGACATGCGCACGTGGCGGGCTGACGGTGCTGGCAGGCATCGGTTTCACCCTTTTGCCCGGTCACGCGCTGATCCTGCAAGGCCCGAACGGTATCGGCAAGACCACAGTTTTGCGCACCATCGCCGGGCTGCAGCGGGCGCAATCGGGGCAAATCACTGCCCCGGCTGACAGCATTGCCTATGCCGCCCATGCCGATGGCATCAAACCCACGCTGACAGTGCGCGAAAACCTGTCCTTTTGGGCCGCCATCTTTGGCAAGCGCGACCTTGCAATGACGCTCGCGGCGATGAACCTCACCGGGATTGCTGACCGCCCGGCCGCGACCCTGTCTGCTGGCCAAAAACGCCGCCTCGGCCTTGCGCGCTTGGCTGTCACTGGACGGCCCATCTGGTTGCTGGATGAACCCACCGTGTCGCTGGATGCCGCGTCAACCGCGCTGTTCGTGGCGATGATCACCCGGCATCTGGGGCAAGGTGGGGCGGCGCTGATTGCCAGCCATATCGACCTTGGTTTGCCACAAGCCGCCACGCTTGACCTGACGGCTTTCGCCGGACATGACCGGCCCCAAACATCCCCCTTTGATGGGGTGACCGCATGATAGCCCTGCTGATCCGGGATCTTCGCCTTGCGACCCGCTCTGGCGGCGGCTTTGGCCTTGGCCTTGCGTTCTTCTTGCTGATGGCGGTCCTCGTCCCCCTAGGCGTAGGCCCAGACCCCACAACCCTCGCCAAAATCGCCCCCGGCATCCTGTGGGTCGGCGCGCTTTTGTCCTGCCTGTTGTCGCTTGACCGTCTGTTCGCGCTGGACGCCGAGGATGGCTCGCTTGAACTGCTGGCCACCGCCCCGATCCCACTAGAGGGCGTTGTCGCGGTAAAATCGCTGGCCCATTGGGCGGTAACGGGTTTGCCCCTTACCCTTGCCGCCCCCGCCTTGGGCCTGCTTCTCAACCTGCCCACCGCGGGCTATCCGTGGCTGATCGCGGCCTTTGCCCTTGGCACCCCCGCCCTGTCGGTGATCGGTGCTTTCGGCGCGGCGCTGACCGTCGGCCTCAAACGCGGTGGCTTGCTGTTGTCGTTGCTGGTGCTGCCGCTGTATCTGCCGACGCTGATTTTCGGGGCCGAGGTCATTCGTCGGGGCACGCAGGGCCTTGATGCCGCGACACCTTTGCTGTTCCTTGCCGCCATCAGTCTGGCCTCTGCAGCACTGCTGCCGTTTGCGTCGGCTGCGGCAATCCGCGTCAACCTTAGGTGAACGGGCCATGCTATCTCTTGCAGCCAAAGCCATAAGGATTTAGCGAACAGTCATGTCGATGTGGGAATATGCCAATCCGAAGAAATTCATGCAGACCTCTGGCGCAGTGCTGCCTTGGGTGTCTGGCTTGGCGGCGATTTTCCTGATCACTGGCCTGATCTGGGGCTTTTTCTTCACACCGCAAGCGGTAAATTTCGGCTCTACCGTCAAGATCATCTATCTTCATGTGCCCTCCGCGATGATGGCCATCAATGCCTGGATCATGATGTTGGTGACCTCGCTGATCTGGCTGGTCCGCCGCCATCATGTCTCGGCCCTTGCCGCCAAAGCTGCCGCCCCCGTTGGCCTGACGATGACGTTGATCGCGCTGTTGACCGGTGCGATCTGGGGCCAACCGATGTGGGGCACCTGGTGGGCCTGGGACCCGCGCTTAACCGCGTTCCTGATCCTGACCCTGTTCTATCTGGGCTACCTCGCGCTGTGGCAAGCCATTGAAAACCCCGATACAGCGGCGGACCTGACATCAGTTTTGTGTATCGTCGGATCGGTTTTTGCGCTGCTTAGCCGTTACGCCGTCAACTTCTGGAATCAGGGCCTGCATCAGGGCGCGTCTCTTTCGCTGGACAAAACAGAAAACGTGTCGGACGTGTACTACCTTCCGCTGCTGCTGTGCATTGCGGGATTTGTTCTGTTGTTCCTGTCGCTGGTCTTGTTGCGCACCAGAACCGAGATCAGGGCACGTCGGTTGCAAGCCCTGCTGCTTCGCGAAAGGATGGCTTGATGGATTTGGGAAAATACGCGGAAACCGTGCTTTGGTCTTATCTGGGCGCGGTTGGGTTGATCAGCGCGCTCATCGGTCTTAGCCTTTGGCAAGCCGCAAAAACCCGTCGTGCGTTGCGCGACGCCGAAGCACGCATCGGGCAAGCCCATGGCTAGACTTCTGATGTTTCTGCCGCCACTTCTGTTTGCTGGCTTAGCTGCGACTTTTTATTTTGGCATGACCCGCGACAACCCCGATGGGCTGCCGTCCACCCTGATCGGCAAACTGGCCCCGCCATTGCCTGCGGATGCCTTGGATACCTTCCCGTTGCTGACCGCTGCAGATCTTGCCACGGGCGAGGTTACGCTTGTCAACTTCTGGGCCAGCTGGTGCCCACCCTGCCGCGCCGAACACCCGGTGCTGAAACAGATGGCAGCAGATGGCATTCGCGTTGCAGGGGTGAATTTCAAGGATAAGGCACAGGATGCAACGGCCTATCTCGCCAAGGATGGCAATCCGTTTTTCGCCCTTGCCTTCGATCCACAGGGTCGCACCGCGATTGATTGGGGCGTCACCGCCCCGCCGGAAACCTTCATCATCAACGGCGATGGCAAGGTGATTCATCGGTTCATCGGGCCCCTGGTTGGCAGCTATTACGAACAGGCCTTTGTGCCTGCTTTGAAAGCTGCCTTGGCCGAATAGCCGTCAAGCACCAAGCCTGATCACCCAGAACAGCAGCAGTGCGACAAGCCCGAATTCCATCCATGGCATCGAAGGCAGGGCACTGCTGCGCTTCAGAACGCGACGCTGCAGTTGTCTGGTGGGGGTGGGGCTTGGCGGGGTCAGTGGCAAAAGACGGTTGTGCATGGGATGTTCCGTTCATGGGGTCGATGCACAATCAATGCCAACAAGAACTTAACACGAACAAAAGGCCCGGATCGCCCGGGCCCTTATTTTTGGAAACACTCAGTTTCCACCTATGGTTGTATTGCCTCGCTCATGCCGTCTTTGCCAAATTGCGCAGCACATAGTGCAGCACGCCGCCATGTTCGACATATTCAATCTCAATTTCCGTATCTATCCGGCATTTGATTTGAATCGTGCGGGTAGACCCATCGGACGAGGTGATCACGCAAGGCACGGTTGACAGCGGCTTCAAATCGCCTGCCAGACCGTGAATGGCAACCAGTTCATCGCCCTTCAGGCCAAGCGATTTGCGGGTATCGCCGCCGATAAATTCAAACGGAATAACCCCCATGCCGACAAGGTTTGATCGGTGAATACGCTCAAACGATTCCGCAATCACTGCTTTCACGCCCAGCAATGCCGTGCCTTTGGCCGCCCAATCGCGCGACGACCCCGCACCATATTCGATG
Organism: Pseudorhodobacter sp.; assembly: GCA_031413495.1. GTDB lineage: Bacteria > Pseudomonadota > Alphaproteobacteria > Rhodobacterales > Rhodobacteraceae > JACMNW01. The sequence continues at coordinate 24,689 of JANOFE010000011.1, forward strand.
CCGCCAAAGATCACCAAGGGCACGCCCGCCGCCTGATACGCCATCGAGGCGTCAAATATAGACGTCTGCACCCCGTCTGGCCCCAGCGTATAGCCGCCTTCAATGCCATCCAGCATTTCATTCTTGATGCGGATATTGGCGAAGGTGCCACGCATCATCACCTCGTGGTTGCCGCGACGGGCACCGTAGGAATTGAACTCGGATACCGGAACTTGGTGTTCTGCCAGATACTTACCCGCCGGAGTTAAGGCCTTGAATGAACCCGCAGGGCTGATGTGGTCGGTGGTGATCATATCGCCCAACAGTGCCAGCACCCGCGCGCCGGAAATATCGCTGATAACGCCGGGCTCCCGCGCCATGCCCTTAAAATAGGGCGGGTTCTGGATATAGGTCGACGCCGCTGGCCAATCATAGGTTTCGCGGTCTGTGGTTTCCACCGCCTGCCATTTCTCGTCGCCCTTGAACACATCGGCGTATTTCTTCTGGAACGCGGCACGGGTCACTGTCGCCTCGACCAATTCGGCAATTTCCGCATTGCTTGGCCAGACATCGCGCAAATAAACCGGGCCGTTGGTGCCCATGCCCAAGGGTTCCGTCGTGATATCGATATTCATATCGCCCGCCAGCGCATAGGCCACCACCAGCGGTGGTGACGCCAGATAGTTCGCGCGCACGTCTGGGCTGATCCGCCCTTCAAAGTTGCGGTTGCCCGACAGCACCGATACCGCCACCAAATCACCCTCGGCGATCGCTGCCGAAATTTCGGGCTGCAATGGCCCTGAATTGCCGATGCAAGTCGTGCAGCCGTAACCAACAAGGTTAAAGCCAATCGCATCCAGATCACCCTGCAGACCGGCGGCTTCCAGATACTCGGAAACGACCTGCGAACCCGGTGCCAATGATGTCTTCACCCAAGGCTTGCGCGTCAACCCCAGCGCGCGCGCTTTACGCGCCACCAACCCGGCCCCGATCATCACGTAAGGATTCGAGGTGTTGGTGCAGGATGTGATCGACGCGATCACCACCTTGCCCGATGACAGCGTGTAATCCTCGCCCGCCACCACAACCTGCTTGGCCAATGGCCGCTTGAAACTGGCCTCCATTTCCGCCGCAAATCCGGCCTTCGCCCCGGTCAGCGCCACAAAATCCTG
>JANOFE010000012.1:0-1174 GCA_031413495.1 Pseudorhodobacter sp.
CACAACACCGCCTCTTTGGCAGAGGGGGCGGTATCATCAACGGTTGTTTTGGTAAATTTGGGCATGTGTCACCTCAAGTAAGCGCTGGGTAAGCACAGGTAAGCAAACACTAGCGCAGTTGATAGTTGACAGGTGCCCACAAGAAAGGCAATAAATCAAGATACTTCGGTAGTTTGTGGGAGATGGAGACCAAGGGTAAACATTGGAGCATCGCTAGCGTTTGCCCTCCGAAGGCAGAGGTCACAAGTTCGAATCTTGTTGGGTGCACCACAGACCAAAGTTGATGTGCAAAAGCCCGCGGGCAGGGGCTGCCGACGGGCTTTGCTTTTGCGGGTCTGATAAAATCGCTTTTTGCGATTTAACAGCGTGGCAAATCTAAGATGTGACTGCTCGGTCATTTGCCTATTTGTTAACACCTGTGGCAATAAAGTGCCGCAGATCGGGTCGGGTCATTTGTCAGCCCATCTGATCAACGACCCTAGCAAGCCGCATCACCGGGCGCGGGTGGATTTGAAAAGTGCCACGCTGCCACCAGACGCATTCGCCCAGTTGGATTCAGCCAACATACGGAATGTATTGCCACTTTTGCGCTGTACCATACCAGCCAGAGCAACATGACGGCCTTCGCGAGCTTTGTTCAACAGATTGTCCATGGTCGTTCTTCCCTTTGTTTGATTGAGGTTTTTTTAGGGTACCATTTACTTACAAGTACAACTTAGAGTTGCATACGGGGCGCGATCATGGCAATTCCTAGGTATTTTTAAGGCTCGGGGCGTTTAAGCGGTATTTCAGCGACCACCGGATGACGATTGCGTGTTTTAATTTGGGCAACACGAAACAATCATTCATTTTTGCGCTTAATATCCGCAGCCAAGGCCGAATCTACGCAAAAGAATCAGCCAGGCGCTGCTTTCTATGCCCAGATGGGGGCAAGATTAGTTAAAAATTTGTTTCGGTGGCGGGCCGGTGATTGCAGGCCTGAAGTACCACATAGGGCTGAACGCAAGTCCGGCGGCGTTCAAGGCAATGCAAGGGGCTAGGACAGCCGGGGCGGGTATTTATATCTTATAATACATATTATGTAATATACAATTACCCGTATACCTTTTCCAGCCTCTATATGCCCAAAAGAACAGTTATTGCTGGAAACAGCCAGTCAACATGCCGTAGGACA
>JANOFE010000013.1:0-15680 GCA_031413495.1 Pseudorhodobacter sp.
CATGCGGTGAAACCGCCAGAACAGCGGTACTTTGTGCGTGACCCAATGCTGCACCCAAATTGCAAAGTCCAAGGCCAGCAGTGCCAACGCCCCCTCAACCAACCACGGCCATTGCACTTGGTTCAGCACCCCCCAGCCCAAGCGCCAGGCATCTACCGCCGCCCCGATCGCCAGAAACGGCATGGCAACCGCCACCGCCCGCAGGGTCAGCGTGTTCAGCACTGTCATGGAAATATTGGTGAACCAGCGCGAGGTTCGCGGCATGTCGCGCACGCGGCGTGGGGCCAGTGCCTCCAGTCCGGCGAACAGCACGAACAGGACAAGAAAAACTGAAAGGCGGATGATTGCTTCGTTACCCATGATCAAAAGACTAAAGGTAGCTGCAGTAAAAAGCTACTCGCCTCGTGGCTTCACCCGTGGCTCGGTAGACCGGATCAGGCTGCCCGCCCCATGATCGGTGAACAGTTCCAGCAGACAGGCATTGGGAATACGCCCGTCCAGAATAACCACCGCCCGCACACCCGCATCTAATGCCGCAAGTGCAGTTTCGGTCTTGGGAATCATCCCCCCCGAAATCACGCCCTCGGCCATCATGGCGCGCACCTCATCCGGCGTCATTTGGGTGACCACCTCGCCTGCCGCATTTTTGACGCCGGAGACGTCGGTCAAAAGCAGCAACCGGTCGGCCTGCAGCGCCCCCGCAATCGCCCCTGCCGCGGTATCACCGTTGACGTTGAAGGTTTCATTGTCGGCCATGCCTGTGGCCACCGGGGCCACCACCGGAATGATGCCCGCCTTGTAAAGATCGCGCAAAACCTGCACGTTCATTTCCACCGGTCTGCCAACAAAGCCCAGCTCCGGGTCATCGGCGACACAGACCATCAGATCATCGTCTTTGCCGGAAATGCCAACCGCCCGGCCGCCCGCATCCATGATCGCTTGCACGATGCGTTTGTTGACCAGCCCGCACAGCACCATTTCCACCACTTCGACGGTGGCTTTATCCGTCACCCGCTTGCCGCGCACGAATTCGGACTTGATGCCAAGCTTGGTCAGCATTTCATTGATCATCGGCCCGCCGCCATGCACCACAACCGGGTTCACGCCCACCTGCCGCATCAACACCACATCGCGGGCAAATTCGGCCATTGCGCCGTCATCGCCCATGGCGTTGCCACCGAATTTTACCACCACAATCGCCCCCGCGTAACGTTGCAGATAGGGCAATGCTTCCGAAAGGGTCCGGGCGGTGGTGATGGAATCGCGCATGGCTGCCAACTGCTTTTTCATAGGGGTCTCCGGGGGTGCTGCACCCGTGCGTTGCTTTGCTACTTCCTTTGCAAAGCCCTGCCAAGTCACTTGCCAAGTCAACCTCAACGTCTTGTATTTTCCGACAGGAAGGGTAGGTTTTTCTTGAACAAAGGATTACCCATGACTGAACAGAAAATAATCGTGCTGACAGGTGCCAGTCGCGGCATCGGACATGCCACCGTCAAACGCTTTTCCGCCGAAGGCTGGCGCGTGTTGACCTGTTCGCGCCAACCGTTCGATCCGCGCTGTCCTTGGCCGGGCGGTGAGGAAAACCATATCCAGCTTGATCTGGCTGATCCGAACAAAACCATAGCTGCGATTGAAACCATCAAATCCAAAATCAATGGCCGCCTGCATGCGCTGGTCAACAACGCCGGTATTTCGCCGAAAGGCGAAGGTGGCAAACGGCTGAACACGCTGGAGACGGATTTGCGCACCTGGGGGCAGGTGTTCCATGTGAATTTCTTTTCCTCTGTCATCATGGCGCGGGGCCTGCAGGCGGAATTGGCGGCAACCAAAGGGTCGATCGTCAACGTCACCTCGATTGCCGGGGTGCGGGTGCATCCTTTTGCCGGGGCCGCCTATTCCACATCAAAGGCGGCCCTTGCCGCGCTAACGCGCGAAATGGCGCATGATTTTGGTCCCTACGGCGTGCGCGTGAACGCAATTGCACCGGGCGAAGTGGAAACTGCCATCCTTTCCCCCGGCACCGATAAAATCGTTGAAAAACTGCCGATGCAGCGACTGGGGCAACCCAAAGAAGTGGCAGATGTGATCTGGTTTCTGTGTTCAGATCAATCCAGCTACATCTCCGGCGCAGAGATCGAAGTGAACGGCGCGCAGCACGTTTGACAGGAACTCGGAACTATCGAAAATTCCGGTCCGAATTCTTCGAAGAATTCGACTGTCGCGCTAAACCAGCGTTGCGATGATTGCGCGCAGGGTTTCGATCCCGTCGCCCTTTTCCGAACTGGTCACGACCAATTCGTTATAGGCCGCCGGATGCTTTACCAACGCGCCCTGCACGTGGGCAATCACCGCGTCACGTTCAGCCTTGCTGACCTTGTCAGCCTTGGTCAGTACCACCTGAAACGTCACGGCAGCCTTATCCAGCATGGTCAGAATCTCGCGGTCCACAGCTTTCACCCCGTGACGCGTATCGACCAATACGAACGCCCGGCGCAGGGTTTGGCGACCCTGCAGGTAATTCTTCAACAGCCGCTGCCACTTTTCCACCACCGGCAGGGGCGCTTCGGCATAGCCATAGCCCGGAAGGTCAACCAGATAGCGCTCCACCCCCAGTGCGAAATAGTTAATCTCTTGCGTCCGTCCCGGTGTGTTTGATGCACGCGCCAAAGACTTGCGGCCCGTCAGCGCATTGATAAGGCTTGATTTACCCACGTTGGACCGGCCAGCAAAGCACACTTCCAACCGGTCTGCGGGGGGCAGGCCAGACATCGCAACCACGCCTTTGACAAAGTCCACCGGGCCGGCAAACAACAAACGCCCGGCTTCACGCGCCGCAAATTCGGGGTCTTCAGCAAGGGGAAACGGCAAGTTCATTTCTTGATGACGGGCTTTTTCGCAGGTGTTGCTTTTGCCACTGTTGTTGCTTTTGCCACCGGCGTCGCTTTCGCCACGGGTGTTGCTTTCGCCACTTGCACCACCGGCACCGGTTTCTTGCGGAAGCTGGATTTGATGTTGCCGAAAATATCTGGCTTATGGCCATGGCTGCGCATGATCATATATTGCTGCGTGAACGTGATCACGTTGTTGGTGATCCAATAGACCACCAGACCGCTGGCAAAGCTGCCCAGCATGAACATAAACACCCATGGCATCCAGGCAAAAATCATCTGCTGTGTCGGATCGGCGGGTGCCGGGTTCAGTTTTTGCTGCATCCACATTGAAATGCCGAGCAGAATTGGCAACACGCCAATAAAGATCAGCGCCATGATCGACCCCGGTACAGGTACCGCCCAAGGCAGCAGTCCAAACAGGTTATAAAGCGATGATGTGTCAGGTGCCGAAAGATCGGTCAGCCAGCCAAAAAACGGTGCATGACGCAGCTCCAACGTAACGAAAATCACCTTGTAGAGCGAAAAGAAAATCGGAATCTGGATCAGGATCGGCAGACATCCCGCCGCTGGATTGACCTTCTTTTCCTTGTACAGCTTCATCATTTCGCGCTGCATCAACTGTTTGTCGGCACCAGCGCGTTCCTTTAGCGCCTCCATTTCTGGCTGCAATTCCTTCATCCGCGCCATTGAGACATAGGATTTGTACGAAAGCGGCAGTACCAAAAGCTTCAGCACAAAGGTCAGCCCGATGATCGCCAAACCCATATTCCCGATCAGCGCGTTCAACCAATGCAGCACCGCGAAAATCGGTTTTGTCAGGAAATAGAACCAACCCCAGTCAATAGAATCGATAAAACCGCCAATACCGGCGTCGTTTTGATAGGCGCGGATGGTTTCCCATTCCTTTGCCCCGGCGAACAACCGCGATGTCGTCTCGCCAGTGGCACCGGGTGCGACACTGATGGCGGGAAGGCGCGTTTCGGTTTGATAGATATCGGCGCTGGCCACGTATTTCGTGACCGATGTAAATGGCTTGCCCTGTTCGGGGATCAGCGACGTCATCCAATATTTATCGGTAAAACCGATCCAGCCGTCGGTCGTGGCTTCCACCACTTCGGCTTGGGCCGCTTCCCGTTCGACCACCGGCAGTTCCATCAGATCGTTATACTTTGTCTCCGACAGTTCACCATCGGTGCGGCCGACAACGCCTTCGTGCAGCACAAAGAAATTCTCAAGCGTGCTGGGTTGGCCATGCCGCGCCACAATGCCGTAAGGGGCAAGACGCACTTCGGCGGTGGTGTTGTTTTGCACCGCTTCCTTGACCGTGAACATATAGTTGTCATCAACGCTGATGGTGCGCGAAAAGATCAGCCCTTTGCCGTTGTCCCAGCGCAATGTCACCGGCGCGTCGGCTGCCAATGTGGCCCCAGCGGACAATGTCCATTCGGTATTGGCCCCCGGCACATCGGCAAAATCCAACGTCCCCGCCGGGGCCCAGCCGTACAGCGCGTAATAGGCGTTTTCCTGCCCCACCGGTGACAGCAACCGCACAATATCAGACGCAGGATCAAGCGTTTCGCGGTAACCTTTCAGCGACAGATCATCAATCCGGCCACCGAGCATAGAGATGGACCCTGCAAGGCGGGGGGTATCAATGGTCAGACGCGGCGCTTCTGGCAGCGGCTCTGCCGCCGCCGGTGCGCCTGCGGTGCTATCGGCTGCAGGCGGCGTGGTGCCATCGGTTGCAACTGCGGCGGCGGGAAGCGTCGTGTCAACCACCGCCTCTGGTGGTGGAAACATGACGAACCAAACCAGGATCACAAGAAAGCTAAGCGCCGTTGCGAGGATAAGGTTCTTATTTTGATCGTCCATGGGGACTGCCACCATTGCTGTTCTGGGTCAGCGGTGGTTCAACGATAGGGGGGCGGAAAGGTCAAGCGGTTTTCCCTGCCGTACCCGGTTAACAGCGCGCTTTGCGCGCAAGATTGGTGCACCGCATGGCAAATGGCCGCTAACGCGCCCTGTGCCCGATTTTTGGTGTCGCAATCACCTGTGCGCGGTGCTTTGTTATCCAATCGGCGGTGTCTTCAAATGGCATCGGGCGCGCTATGCCGTAACCCTGCACATGGCCACAGCCAAGCTGGCCCAGCATCGAAAGTTCGGCCTGCGTCTCTACCCCTTCTGCCAGCGTCTCTAACCCCAATCGTTCTGCCATTGACAGCACGGCTGACACCACTTTTTGTTGCTCGCGGTCCGCGTCCACACGCGTCACAAAACTGCGGTCAATCTTGATACGCCGCACCGCGAACCGCCGGATGCTGGTGATGGATGCGTGCCCGGTGCCGAAATCATCCAGATCAATGCCGCAGCCCATCCGCGCGAGTGCTGCGATATTGTGCACGATCACGTCATTGTCGGTTTCTGCGATGACAGTTTCCAGTATTTCAATCGACAGCCGGTCTGGCGCCAGATCAAACCGGTCCAATTCCCATTTCAGCTTTTCGGCAAGTCGGGGGTTGCGCAATTCGAAGGCAGAAAAATTCACCCCGACCGTGGGCACCCGCAGCCCTGCCTTATCCCACCGCACAAGGGCGGCCAGCGCATGAAACAGGATCACTTCGCCCAAACGCTCGCTCAGGCCCGCGTCTTCAACGGCGGGCAAGAAATCGGCGGGCATAATAACTCCCCGTTCCGGGTGGTGCCAGCGCGCCAGCGCCTCAAACCCCGAAAGCGCGCCCGTATCGGTGGATATTTGTGGCTGGTAATGCGGGCGGATCTGGCCTTCGTCCAACGCCACTTCAAGCACTTCGCGAAAGGCGTCGCGGTCGGCACGTTTGCGCGCCATACCGGGTGCATAGGCGCGAATGCTGCTGGGGCCATTGCGCAACGCCTCATCCGCCGCAACCTGGGCTGCATCCAAAAGCGATGTCCCGGTGCCATCGGGTGCCCGCGCACCAAGGCAAAATCCGACCGATGCGGTCACATATAGCTTGGCTGCATCCAGACTGATCGGGTCGGCAAGGGAGGTTTGCAACCGGGTTGCCAATTGCACCATCGTTTCCAGATCAAGCCAGCGCACAGGTGCCAAAGCCACGGCAAAACCACCGCCATCCAGCCGTGCCACCGTATCGCCGCCGCGCAGGGCACAACAAATGCGTTCCGCAGACCGCAACAACACCTCTGCCTGCGCCGCCCGCCCGTGCCGGTCAAGGATCACGCCCGCCTCATCAAACTGCACCACCAAACAGCCGGTCATCCGGCCCCCCGAAGCACCGTCCTGCAGCGCTTTATCCAGCATGGCGATCACCTGCGGGCGCAGGGCAAGCCCGCTTAACCCATCGGGCATGTGCAATTTCGCCGGGTCATTGAACCGAAACGCGCCAGAAATGGTAAAGATCAACGGGGCTGCGAGGGCGGTTAAGATCAACGCTTCTTCGCCGCCATACCAAAAGGCGGCAAGCGTTACGGCAGGCAAGAACACCATTAACTCTGGTCGTCGCAACAGGGCGGCACTGCCCGACAATTGCCCTGACAGCCGTTCCCAGATCTGTTTTGCCATGCCTGTCGACCCCTTAATCACCGACGGGTCACAAGCCCATCGAACAGCGGTCAGACTAGGCAAACAGACTAAGCGCTTTATTAACCCGCCCGGATAAGTTGTGTAGGATTTTCGTCAATTTTGCGCAGTGTCGGATGTGCTTTTCAGGCGGCCAAACCGCACGTTCGCGTGTGCCAGAAAACTTGTCGAACCCCGCGCGCGTATCTTTGAAAAAGGAAAGATGATGCGCCACATACTGTTTGCTTTCTGCCTTCTTGCGCTGACGGCCTGCGCGGGCAAGCCCTCTCTCACCGACCCTCTCATCAGCAACCGAACCCTCCATATCGAGCAGTTCTTCGATGGCAAAATCGTGGGGCAGGGACAGTATCAAACTGTGTTCGGCACAGTCCGGCGCAGTTTTGCCGTCACCATGCAGGGCGACTGGGATGGTACGCGCCTGCGGCTGGTCGAGGATTTTGCCTTTGACGATGGCACCACGGATCGGCGCATCTGGACGCTGGTGAAGACCGGGCCGGGGCAATGGCGCGGCACCGCGCCCAATGTGATAGGCGATGCGATCGGGATCGAGGATGGTAACCGTTTCAACTGGCGCTACACCATTGATCTGCCGGTCCCCGATGCGAAAGGGGCCCCCAAAATTCAGCGCGTTATGTTCGATGATTGGATGTGGCTGCTGGCAGACAACCGCATCTTCAACCGGGCCTATATGAAAAGACTGGGATTTGGCTTTGGCGATGTCAGCATCAGTTTTGAAAAACTGCGTTAACGTAAAGCGCCTCTCCTTGCCTGATTTGACCGGTGTCAAATCGGGTCGCGCCTGACTGCCCGAGGCAGGCGCGCTTTGCGCACCAGCCAGCCAGTCGCGCCCCGATTTACATAAAGTGGTTTGCTGCACTGCCGCCCTTGCCCAACGGCCTGTGGACTTTTGGACAACAGGCCGAAAAACGCTGCCCCGCAGCGTTTACAGATCGGCCAGAAACAAATCAGATTGTGGCGCAAATAGCTTGCCCTTCATTTCTTCCAATCGACATCGTCGCAAACGCTTAGTCCGGCACGTTATCCACGCCCGATCCACCCCATGGGTGGCAGCGGCAAATCCGGTGTGCGGCCAGATAGCCGCCCTTGATGCCGCCATGCTTTTCCAGCGCGCCCAAAGCATAGGCACTGCAGGTTGGTTGAAACCGGCAGCCATGGCCAACCCACGGGCTTAGGAACAGGCGGTAGGCTCGCACAGGCACAGCCATGATGTGCGCGAAGGGTGTCATGGCTTTACTTTGTGAATGGCGCGTAGTGCGGCTTCCATATTTGCCAGCATGTCGGCAAAATCATGCGCCACGGTCACGCTGGGCCGCGCCACAAGCACATAATCCCAACCCGGCACGCCAAAACCGGGCAAAACTGCGCGCGCAATTTCCCGCATCCGCCGCTTGGCCCGGTTGCGCAGCACGGCGTTGCCGATTTTCTTTGATGCTGTGAACCCCACCCGAATGCCGGGGTTAGCATCGCCGCGCAGCCGCGCTTGCAAAAGAAAGCTGCCCGCACCATGCCGCCTTGCCTGTGCCGCGCGCAGGAAATCCGCACGGACCTTCAAGATGGAAATCCCATCAGGCACCACAAAAGCAGAAACCGCCGGGGGCGTTTGGGCCCCGGCGGTTGTGTCTGTTCCCTGTGCCTCCGGCGGTGTCATATCGTGCATCCGCATGGATCAGCCCTGCAAAGGGCCGGATAAAGTCAAGCAGACAGCTTTTTGCGTCCCTTTGCACGACGCGCAGTCAGCACCAGACGACCGCCCTTGGTGGCCATACGGGCGCGAAAGCCGTGGCGGCGGGCGCGAACAAGGTTCGAGGGTTGAAACGTGCGCTTCATAGCGGAACTCCATCAGACGTGGCGCTAAACCTGGCTAGATTCGAGCGCGCTGTGTATTCGAAGCCCGGTCTTTAGGGGCACGTTAGGGTGAAGTCAATTCGCCCCAACGGGGATTTCTGCAACATTTCGCAAACGCGGCGGTGTTTTTCCCAAAATCGCCCGGCAAAGGTTACAAACGGTCGTTTTTCTTGCCAAAAAGGTCACCATCCATCAAGCGCCTGTGATGCCCCTATCGCCGGGGCTGCGGATAGCACATCTACAGTCAAGAATATACCCCACCTCGCTTTACAAACAGGCGCACCAGATGACGGACCCAAAAGCCAAAGGCCTTGCTGCGAAGCTGCCATTTTTGCTGATCCTGTTTGCAGCAGCCGTCGGGGCCTTTGCCTTGCGTGATCATCTGACCTTTGATGCGCTTGCCGAAAATCGCGAAATATTGATCGGCTTTCGCGATCAAAACTACTTTCTTTCCGTGCTTGCTTTTATGTCGGCCTATATCGCAATCGTTGGTCTTAGCTTGCCGGGCGCAACCATTGCCACGCTGACAGGCGGCTTTCTGTTTGGCATCTTTCCGGGCGTTTTGTTCAACATCACAGCGGCCACAATCGGCGCAACCTTGATTTTCCTTGCGGCAAAACATGGCTTTGGCGCGCGGTTTTCGGAAAAACTGGCAGAACGCGGCGGTCCTGCGACCCGCCTTCAAGCCGCCCTGAAAGACAACGAATGGTCCGCCCTGATGATCATGCGGCTAGCCCCGGTGGTGCCATTCTTTCTGGCCAACCTGATCCCGGCCTTTGTTGGTGTGCGCACCAGCCGGTTTATCTTTACCACGTTCTTTGGCATCATGCCGGGCGGTCTGATTTTAACATCCATTGGCGCAGGCCTCGACAGTGTTTTTGAAAGTGGCGGCATGCCCGATCTGTCGATCCTTTTTGCCCCGCATATTCTGCTGCCAATCCTTGGCCTTGTGGCCCTGTCTGCCCTGCCGATCCTTTTGAAAATATTACGCAAGAAAGCCCCCTGACCATGGCACCCCAAACCCGCATCAGCACCGATATATGCGTCATTGGCGCAGGGTCAGGTGGCCTGTCCGTCGCGGCAGGTGCCGTGCAAATGGGTGCGCGCGTGGTGCTGGTGGAAGGGGCTGCAATGGGTGGCGATTGCTTGAACGCGGGCTGCATTCCGTCCAAAGCGCTGATTGCAGCGGCCAAACACGCCCATGCGATGACAACAGGCGCGCCTTTCGGCATCACCCCCGTAGCGCCGCAAATTGATTTTGCCGCCGTCAAAGATCACGTCGCGCGCGTGATCGAAACCATAGCACCGCTGGATAGCCAACAGCGGTTCGAAGGCCTTGGCGTCCACGTCATCCGCGCTTTCGGCAGTTTTATCTCGCGCACCGAACTGCAAGCGGGCGATCACATTATCCGCGCCCGCCGTTTTATCATCGCGACCGGATCACGTCCCCTGATCCCACCCATCCCCGGTGTGGATACGGTGCCGTACCTGACGAATGAAACGATCTTTGGTCAACGTGAAAAACCGACCCACCTTGTCATCATTGGCGGCGGCCCTATTGGTATGGAAATGGCGCAAGCGCACCGGCGATTGGGTTGTGCCGTGACTGTCATCGAGGGTGCAAAGGCGCTGGGCAAAGATGACCCGGAACTGGCGGCGATCATCTTGCACACCCTGCGTGCAGAAGGGGTCCAGATTATCGAAGACACGCCAGTGTCCGCCCTATCCGGCAGCGCGGGGGCAATTGTCGTTACCCTTAAAGATGGCCGCACAGTTCAAGGCTCGCACCTTCTGCTCGCCGCGGGCCGCAAAGTTTCGCTGGAAAGCCTCAACCTTGGGTCCGCAGGTGTTGCCCATACCGCCAAAGGCGTGACAGTCGGCCCCGATCTGCGCAGCACCAATCGCCGCATTTATGCGGTAGGCGACGCCGCAGGTGGCCTGCAATTTACCCATGTCGCGGGCTACCACGCAGGCGTGATTATCCGCTCTGCCCTGTTCGGCCTGCCGTCCCGCGCCAAAACCGCCCATATCCCATGGGTCACCTACACAGACCCCGAACTGGCGCAAGTCGGCTTGACCGAAGCCCAGGCCATCGCCACCCATGGCGCGGGCGTCACCGTCACCCGATTTGCTTTTCACCACAACGACCGCGCGCAAACAATGGGGCAAACCAAAGGCCTGATCAAAGTCATGGTCCTGAAGGGGCGTCCCATCGGCGCATCAATCGCGGGGCCGCAAGCGGGCGAACTGATCGGCCTTTGGGCGCTGGCAATTTCGTCAAACCTGAAGATGTCTGCCGTGGCAGGAATGGTCGCCCCCTACCCAACCCTTGGCGAAATATCCAAAAGGGTAGCAGGAGCCTATTTTTCCCCGCAGCTTTTTGATAACCCTACCGTTAAACGTGTTGTCCGGTTGGTGCAGCGGGTCTTGCCATAACGGCAAGCGGCGCAAAGCCGGGCAAGTAAAAGGATAGATCAGCGGTGCCAGGCAAACGCGGACGGTTCCTAAATACCCTTTCGGGGCGGTTCCTTATGTTGACCGTGGCCTTTGTTATGCTGGCCGAGGTGCTGATCTTTGTGCCCTCTATCGCGCGTTTCCGCGCCGACTATCTGCTGCTCAGGCTGGAAAAAGCACAAATCGCCTCGCTTGCCCTATTGGCCACCGATGGCATGATCATGCCGGAACTTGAGGCGGAACTGCTGAAAAACGCCGAGGTGTTCAACGTCGTTCTGCGCCGCGATGATGTCCGTCAACTGGTGCTGGCGTCCCCGATGCCGAAACCTGTGGAATTGACCTATGATCTGCGCATGGCGGGGCCAATGCAACTGATCAACGACGCGTTCGGTTTGCTGGCAGATCCCGCCAACCGAGTGATCCGCGTCATCGGTCAGCCGGTACAGGATGCAGGTCAGTTGATCGAAATCACCATGGAATCCGCCCCCCTGCGCCAAGCCATGCTGGAATACGGCCTGCGCATTCTGTTGCTGTCCGCCCTTATTTCGGCGGTCACGGCCGTGCTTTTGTTTCTTGCCGTGCGCCGCCTGATGGTGCTGCCCATCCGCCGCGTCGTGCGCCACATGCAGGCCTATGCCGAGGCCCCCGAAGATGCCCGCCGCGTCATCGAACCCGCAGGCAATGTCGAAGAATTGCGGGTGGCCGAAGAAGCCTTGCAATCCATGCAAACGCAACTGACGGGGGCCCTACGTCAACGCGAACGGTTGGCACAACTGGGCTCTGCGGTGGCCAAAATCAGCCACGATCTGCGCAATATCCTCACCACCGCCCAACTGTTCGCCGACCGGATTGAAGGCAGCGCCGATCCCGCCGTTGCCCGGTCCGTGCCAAAACTGGTGAACTCCATCAGCCGCGCGGTCAGCCTGTGCGAATCTACGCTGGCCTTTGGTAAGGCCGAAGAACCACCGCCCACCTTGAAACGGCTTGCCTTGAAGGCATTGGTGGATGAGGTTGTCGATGGTGAAGGGTTTACCTCGGATGCCGCTGTCACCTGCCTTGTCGATATCCCCGCCACCATGGCCATTCATGCCGATGGTGAACAACTGCACCGCGTCTTGGCCAACCTGATCCGCAACGCGCGGCAAGCGATCGAGGCCACAAACGCGCCCGGCACCATCGAAGTGTCCGGCGGCGAGGATGACCGCGATTGGTGGATCCGGGTCGGCGATACCGGCCCCGGCCTGCCCGCCCGCGCGCGTGATCACCTGTTCACCGCGTTTCAGGGCGGCACCCGCAAAGGCGGCACCGGCCTTGGCCTTGCCATCGCATCCGAACTGGTGCGCGGCCACGGCGGTAAACTGGAACTCGCGCGGTCAGACGAGGCGGGCACCGAATTTCTGATCCGCCTGCCCAAACAACGCGACCCGGCAGAACCGCATTAGGCCCCGGCAGAGCTGCACCAGCCTTCAGCCCGCCCGCCCCAACTTTACCGCACCCCCGCCCGATTCCCCCCTTGCAAACCCCAGCCCACCCCGCTAAATCCCCCACACCGTGCACCCGTAGCTCAGCTGGATAGAGCATCAGACTACGAATCTGAGGGCCGGGCGTTCGAATCGCTCCGGGTGCACCATTTCTCCGCCATTTCAAAAAAACCTGTATGCTTTAGGCGGCTATTGACCCTGAGCAGACCTTACCGGACAGAACTGGCAACGTCAGCAAACGACGGAACCTTACCCGTTTTGCAAATGCGCCGAGGCTTCTGATGCAGGTCAGCGGCCCGCCGGCCCAGCGATCCTAATCCGTATAGACCACAATCCCGTAATCCCCAATCTGGCGAAAGCCAAGCGCCTCATAGGATCGCCTTGCCGCTGGGTCATCCGTAAAAAGTACCGCGCGAATAATGCCCGCTTGGGCGGCCAGCCGCAGCAATCCTGCGACAACTGCGCGACCATATCTTCGATTGCGAAGTTCGGGCGGTGTCCAGACGCCACCGATCTGGATTGCTTCGGTGGCCCGTGCGATCCGGGTACACGATGACACAGGCAGCCCGTCCACTTCCAGAATGAAGGCCTCGCCACGCTCTACATGCCCAATGATCGCGTTTCTCGAGAAGTCTCGAGAGCTTTCGGTATCAGGCAGTCCGGTCGATTCCATGTCGTACTGAATGCGCCAATCCAGCAGAAGTGTCAGATCCTCGCTTTGCGCAATCCGGCAGGCAGATGAGGCAAGTCCAAGGTCCGGGCCGATCATATCACCAATGTTCAAGGCAAACAGGCCGTCCTTTGAAGGTTTGCCTTCTGGATGCTCGCCCAGACCACGATGCACGTCTTCGACCTGTGAAAAAGGCCCCAGAATGGCAAATAGCGTCCGCCCCGATGCTTTCACCACGGCGTTTGCAAGAGCAACCGCATGATCCGGCGCTTGCAGAAACACCGCGCCTTGCCAATCGTGCATTGCCACCCCCACCACATCCGCACCGTCAAACGCCGCAGCATAAGTCCCCTGAAGCGGTTTGCCGTCATCCACCAGGCCGCCTTCGGCAAGGAAATATCGAAGGTAAAGCGAGCTGTCCGCGTGGCGACACAAGAAGTCCAGAAGCGCCCCCTCGTCGCCCGGAGGAGCCAGCCGAAGTGTGAATTCGGGCATCGGTAAAGCTCCCCTTCGTTCGATTGAGATTAATCATCTTATAACACAGCTGGCGCGGCGCAATGCGGTGCTTAATAAGGCACGGGCAGTCCCGAATAAGACCTGTAAGGCGCTTGCAACGGCAACATTCTGCCCGCGTTCATTCTGGCCGGGCGCACTGTTTGCGCGATCGCATATTTTAAGAGTTGGCCTTTACCTGCACCGGACCACTCTGCCGAGGCTGGGTCAGGAACAGCCCTGCGAAAATCACCATCATCGCCGCCCATACCCATACAGAATAGCTTTCCCCAAGCAGCAACATTGACCACAGAATGCTGAACCCGGTCACGATGTAGCTAACCTGCCCCGCAAACACCGCACCACCACGCCCGATGATCCAGACATAGCCGACATATGCCACCACATTGGCCAACCCCGACAGCACCACCGCCAGCCCAGCACCGCCAAACGTCGCCTTCGGCACAATGAACGTGCCCGTCACCAGCGCCATCGGCAGTGTCAGACATGCCGACAGGATAAATGCCCCCAGCATCAACTGCGCCGGGTCCAACCCCGCCCGGCCCATTTTGCCAAGCCCCACGCCCTCTGTCGCGTAAAACAGTACTGATGCCAGCGCCAACAGGATGAAAACAGCCTTCGTTGGGTCGGGCAGACTGGCATCCGGCAGCACGATCAACAGCACCCCCAGAAACCCCAAAAGCAGCCCGGAAAAGCGCCGTAAGTTCGGCTCTTCCAACCCCAGCGCAAGGGCCATCGGAAAGGCCACAATCGGGATAATCGCCATGCAAACCGCAATCACGCCCGCAGGAAGGTGTTCGGCTGCAGTGTACGTCGCAGCACTTGGCAACACAGTGCCAACCAAAGCCACAAACAGATATCGCCCGAATGCTGCCCTGTGCAGCGGCAATCCCAGCCCCCGCAACCGCACAATGGCGCTCAGCACTGTCGCGGCGATTACCGAACTCCAAAAGATAATGCCAAAACTGCGATAGCCGCCCAACACTGCGATTTTGGTCAACGGAAAGGTCAACGCCCAAACCGCCCCGATCACGGTGAGCGCCAGTATCAGGCTTAAATTGCGCGGCATTAAACGACCTTTTATCGAAACGGGCGGAGTATCCGCGCATGCCAATGCCGTCGCTCCACACTAGGTCATTTGCAACATCAAATCAGGCGGGCAACTATTGTCGATAACGACGCAAACACCTGTAAGACGAACGTTTAAGACGGGATGAAAACGCCCTCAATCCACCCCCGCCTCCTGCACCTTCATAACCTCGGCAAACGTCTCAAAGAAATTCCCCGCCAGCTTCCGTGCCGTGCCCAAAATCAACCGGCTGCCCAGTTGTGCAATCTTGCCGCCAACATCGGCGCTTGCGGTGTAGCGCAGCATCGTGTCCTCGCCCAAATCCTCCAGCGTGACGCTCGCCCCGCCTTTGGCAAAGCCCGCCACCCCGCCCGACCCTTCCCCGCGCAGCGAAAATCCGGCGGGCGCGTCTGCGGTATCCAGCGTCACCTTGCCGCCAAACCGCGCCTTCACCGGGCCGATTTTCAGCACCACCTTTGCTTCAAGATCGGTGGGCGAATGCTGGATCAATTCCTCGCACCCCGGAATGCACTGCTGCAAAATCGCCGCATCATTCAGCGCCGCATAAACCCGGTCGCGCGGGGCAGAGATTAGGATTTCGTCGCTTAGTTCCAAAGCCATGGTTTCGTCCTTCAACAGCAGGGAAATTTGATGGATGCGAGTATCGCCGCCTTATCAGCCGGGGCCACATCGGGGCGGCGCAAAAGCCATGTCCAGAACCGTTTCATGCCACTTCCCCCCCCCGTTGATCCAACCGCCTGTGCCGCACCATCGCGGCCAGGATCGACAGCGCAATTTCATCCGGCGTTATCGCCCCTAAATCCAAGCCCGCCGGGGCTTGCACCGTGTCCAGCTTTGCTGCTGGCACATCCACCGCCAGCTTTAACCGCAGCGCCGCCATCTTCTTTCGGCTACCCACAAAGGCGGTAAACCCGGCGTCCACCGCCAAAGCCCCGCGCAAAGCCACCTCATCGCCCTTACCTTGCGTCGCCACCACGATATAGCGGTTCGCCCCAAACCCTGCGGGCAACACATACCCATCATGCAAGGCTAAATCCGTCCCAAAGGCCAGCAATTCCACCCCCGGCGCACAGGCCGTCACCGCAAAGCCAAACCGCCCGGCTATGTCGGCCAAGGCCAGCGCCACCGGGCTGCTGCC
>JANOFE010000014.1:0-52011 GCA_031413495.1 Pseudorhodobacter sp.
GCCAACTCCCGCGCCAAAGCCGCCGCATGCAGCGGCCCCGCCCCACCAAAGGCAAACAAAGCAAAATCGCGCGGGTCAGCCCCGACCGAAATGGAAACCATCCGGATCGCCCCCCCCATATGCGCGTTCGCGACGCGTATCACCGCCTCGGCCGCCGCCTCGACAGTCAGGCCCAGAGGTGTGGCAATCTGATCCTGCATTGCCGCCCTTGCCGCGTCTATCGCCTGGCCAAATCGGTCTGCCGAAAGCCTGCCCAGCAACAGATTGGCGTCGGAAATCGTAACCTTGCTGCCGCCCCGGCCATAATAAATTGGCCCCGGATTTGACCCTGCACTTTCCGGCCCTACCCGCAACATCCCCCCGGCATCGACCCGCGCGATAGATCCGCCGCCCGCCCCAACGGTACGGACATCCACCATTGGCACGTGGATCGGCATCGCATATTCAATCTCAATCTCATTCGATACTGGGGCGACGCCAGCCTTTATCAGCGCCACATCGGTTGACGTGCCGCCCATGTCGTAGGTCACCAGATTGGGCATACCTGCGCGGACGCCGGTATAAACTGCGGCCATCACACCCGATGCTGGCCCGGACATCACGGTTTTCACCGCTTCCTGGGCAACCTTTGCCGCCGATACCATGCCGCCGTTGCCGTTCATAACCAACAGATTGCGGGTATATCCGCGCTCTGCCAAACCATCGGCCAGCCGGGCGATGTACCGCTCTAACATCGGTTGTACCGACGCATTTACCGCCGCCGTAACCCCACGTTCATACTCGCGACTTTCAGAAAGCAGCGCATGGCCCATGGTGATGTAATTTGTCGGCCAGATGCCGGCTGCGATCACGGCAGCACGACGTTCATGGTCGGGGTTGGCATAGCTGTGCAGAAAGTGGATCACCAGACTTTCGCACCCCGCCGCGATCAGGGCTTTTACGGCTGTCCGCAGGGCGTTTTCATTCAGCGGTGTAATCACCCGGCCCTGTGCATCCATCCGTTCCGGCACCTCAAGCCGAAGATCACGGGGAATAACAGGTGTAAAGCGCCCGGTCATGCCGTAGGGATTAGGCCGCGTGCGCCGACCCAATTCCAGCACGTCGCGAAACCCCGCCGTGGTGATCAGCCCGGTGCGACAAAGCTTGCGTTCGAGCACTGCATTGGTTGTGGTCGTGGTGCCGTGCACGATCAGATCAATTTGGGCTAACGGCACAGAAACAGTGTCTAACGCGGCAAAAACGCCTGCAGATTGACCGCCGCGCGCAGGGTCAAGCGTCGTTGGCACTTTTGCCAAACGCACGGCACCGCTGGCGGGATCAAAGATCACCAGATCGGTGAATGTGCCACCCACATCCACGCCTGCAACCAGCCCTGCCATGCCTTCATATCCCTATATATTTGCGAAACTGCGGCGCATCTTTGCTTAAGCTGGCAGCCGAAATCGTTTCCATAACCCTGCCTTCGACAACAAATGCCACATGGTCTGCCAGTGATAGAACCGCATCGACCCGTTGTTCCACCAGAACCGTAGCCACCCCGGTTGACCTTAGTGCCAAAACCGTTTCGCGGATCAGCGCAATCATCGAGGGCTGTAATCCTTCGGTCGGCTCGTCCAACAACAGGACGCGGGGCTCGAGGCACAGCGCGCGGGCCATCGCCAGCATCTGCTGTTCGCCGCCAGACAGGGTTCTCGATTGTTGGGTCAATCGTTCGCGCAGTTTAGGAAAAAGGTCCAGAACGCGATCCCGTGTTGCAGACCCCTTGCCGCGTGCCATAAGGCCGATTTCTATGTTTTCTGCCACGGTCATCTCGCCAAACAAGCGCCGTCCCTGCGGCACATAGCCGATACCACGACGTGGCACGTCATGTGCCGGAAGACCCACAATGTTTTCGCCATCCAATTTGATCTGGCCCAAAGTGACCGGCACTTGCCCCATGATCGCACGCAATGTGGTGGTTTTTCCGGCCCCGTTGCGGCCCATCAGGCAGGTAATTTCGCCTGCGCGGGCGTGCAACGACAGGGTATGCAGCACCTGGACCCCGCCATATCCAGCATCAACTTTGTCAATCTGCAACATGATCAGACCCCAGATAGGCGGCCTGCACGGCAGCGGTGGCCCGAACTTCGGCTGGCGTTCCCCGCGCCAGAACGGTGCCGGAATTCAAAACAGTAATCCGGTGCGCCACATCCATGACCACATTCATATTATGTTCAATCAAAAGGATGGTCGTTTGCGGAACAAGGCTCTGAATAAGGGTTTTGAAGGCTTCAATCTCGGGCTCTGCCAAACCTTGTGTTGGTTCGTCCAAAATCAAAAGACGGGGCGCCAAGGCCAAACCCATGGCGATTTCCAACAGCCGCTGATGGCCATAAGACAACGTTCCTGCAATCTGCCCGGACAGTTGGGCCAGACCTACACGCGCCAGTGCTGCGAGCGTATTTTTGTGCAGGTCTTTTGCACCGCGTCGCTGCACGGCCAAAGCAACATTGTCAAAGGCCGAAAGGCGCGCATAAATTGACGTGATCTGAAATGTGTAGGCAATACCCCGCGCAACCCGGTCATGCGCGGGCAGGCGGGTGATGTCGTGCCCGTCAAAACTTATGGTGCCCGATTGTGGCAATATCCGCCCGCAAAGCAAACTTACAAAAGTTGTTTTCCCGGCCCCATTCGGGCCGATCAGGGCGTGAATTTCACCCGATTTCAATTCAAAATCCACGTCGTCAATAGCGCGCAACCCGCCAAAATGCCGGGTCAATCCCATTGCTTGCAGCAGGGTCACGGCAGCCATTTTAGCCACCTGTCCCGCACCGCACCCAGAATGCCGCGTGGCGCAAAAAGTACGACAACCAGCAGCGCCGCGCCAACAACGAACTGATTTGCCGTCGTATAACTGCTTGATATATCAATAAGGTAGAACATCACTACCACACCAACGAACGGCCCCAATACCAACCCGGCCCCGCCAAGCAACACCCACAGCATCGGAAGGATCGAGTATTGGATAGTGGCAAAACTTGCCCCGACATAGCCAAACATCAGGCCATAGGCGGCACCCGCCGTGCCTGCATAAAGTCCTGAAATCATCAAGACCATCAATTTGGTTCGAAACGGATCATAGCCCAACATGCGGCTTCGATCTTCGTTCTCGCGCATGGCGACCATCACCCGGCCAAACGGTGCGCGCACCAACGCCAAACTGCCCAAAAGTGCGGTCGCAAACAAGGCCAACGCAACGCAATAGCGCGGACCTTCGGCTGAAAGATCCAGTCCCACAAGTTTGCGAGATTGGGCAACAATAACGATCCCTTCGTCACCCCCCGTAACAGCGCCAAAGTAAAGCAGGGTCAGATACCCCGTCTGGGCAAACATCAGCGTGACGATCATGAAAGACACACCTGTGGTTCGCAATGCCAGCAGGCCGACCGCCGCCGCCACAAACCCACCCGCCAGAATGCCGCTGATCAACGCCGCGACTGCAGACCAAGCCAAGAAATGCGCGGCCATCCCCGCGGCATACATGCCAGCGGCAAAGAACAGCGCATGACCCAAACTAAGCAGGCCTGTGTAACCAAAGGCGATGTTATAGCCCATCGCGAACACCGAAAGCACCATGATGCGCGCCAGATTGGTATGGTGATAGGCAGGCAGCGCCCAATTCAACGCCAACAACAAGGCGATCACCCCCAGGTGCAGCGCCCAGACTTTGCGTCGATGCTGGGTCATGGTTTGGCCCCGAACAGGCCTTGTGGACGAAAGACCAGCACCAGTGCCACGAGCAGCGTCGCGATAATTTTGGCCAGCGTCGGCGAAAAGAACATCGAAATTACGCCGTCCGACAAACCGATCATCAGCGCTGCCACAAGTGTGCCGCGCAAACTGCCCAAACCGCCGATGATGACGACGATGAACGCAAGCAACAGCGGATCGCCGCCCATCAGATAATGCGCTTGGTTGATTGGCACGATCAGCACTGCCGCCACCGCTGCAAGCCCCGCCCCAAGCGCAAATACGCTGGTATAGACCCTGCCTACATTGATCCCGAACGCCTGGGCGGTCGTGCTGTCTATCTGTGTGGCCCGCATGATCAAGCCTGCTTTGGTGCGCGTCGTACCCCACCAAACGCAAGCAAGGACCAGCCCTGCCGCAAGCACCACAAACAGCTTGTACCCGGAATATCCGAACCACGGGAATTGCAGCCGCAATGTAAAGGGGGCTTCAACAGGGCGGGCATCGGGGCCGTAAAATGAAAGCGCCGCTTGTTGCAGGATATAAAGTAACCCAATCGTCGCAACAATTGTCGCCTCAGGGTTATAGTTCAGGCGTTTCAAAACCAACCTGTCGGCCACAGCCGCAATTGCCGCAACCAGCAGCGGGCATATAACCAAAGCAGCCATAAAGCCCAGCCACGGCGGTCCCGGCACGGCTTGGGTCACAAACCATGCGCCCACTGCGCCAAGCATAAAAAATTCGCCATGGGCGACGTTCACCACCCGCATGACGCCAAAGACTAGGCTTAGACCAACGGCCGTCAGCGCCAGCACCGCCGACATAACCAGCCCTTCCATCACGGCGAGTAAGAAGAAAGGTCCGAAGTCCAATATACGTTATCCAGCCCTGCGGGGGATTGCGGTCGGCAACCCCCCATTGACGATGTCAGAACGATTGCGTGGTGTAATCAACCGCATCGGCGTAAGCGCCGTCATCCAGTGATGTGGTGTGAACCCGCATCAGCTTGCCGCCCTCCACCTTAGATATGTTCTGATGGCCAAACACCTGATGGGTCTTGCCGTTAAACCGCTTGTCGCCTTGCGGACGCTCCATGCCGGCGGGCAGATCTGACAGGGCCTCGATCGCCTCGACAAACTTTTGGCGATCGGCAGTGGTTTGATATCCCGACGCCTCCATACCGGCCTTGATTATGAACAACGTCTCCCAGCATGAAAACATGTGGGAATAGGTGGCAACATCGGCGGCATCTGTGATGGATGCACCATTGTCGTCTACCCCAACAGCGGCCCGGTAAAACGTTTCATGCTCTGTTGCGTCTGACTGTTTGACCCGGTTGTGGGCTTCCCAGAAATGGGTTCCCTCCAAAAACTCCAAACCGGGAGTTGCAGTATCCACCGCCTCAACCGAATCGATAAAACCAAAGATTTGCGGGCGCGCGCCAGTGCCGTAAAACTCGCCCAGTTCCTTCACAAAGGTCAGAACGGCTGGGCCAACCATGACATGATACAGCACTTCGGTATCGCTTGGGATTTGCGGCAGATAGCGGGTAAAGGACGTTTCGGTCGGTGGAATCGCGATATGCGCAAGCACCTGGCCACCTTGCGCCTCGATCGCGGCAGTAAAGAAATCACGGTGGTCATGACCAAAGGCGAAGTCGGGGAAAATCATGGTGATCTTCTTGCCAAGGTTCGCCGCCACCCATGGTGCCATTGCCGAAATCTGCGACCGCACGTCGGTGATACCGGGTTGCAGGGTCCAGCGGTTCAGCATGCCGGACGCTACATGAAACCCTTCCGAACAGACCAGATAGGGCACTTTCAGTTCAGCCGCTCGCGGGGCAGACCCGATTACAACATGGCTGAACAGCGGCCCGAAAATAGCATCGACGCCTTGCTGATTGACCAGCTTTTCAATCACCTCGGACCCGCGTTTTGGGTCGGTCGCGTCATCTTCAAAAACAATCTCCACCGGGCGGCCATTGATACCACCGCCGTCATTGATCACCTTCAGCGCGGCCTGTGCGGTGCGTTCATACCAGCGGCCATACGACGCCCCAATGCCGGTGCGGTGCAACTGAAAACCCAACTTGATGGGTGCCGATGTTTGCGCCTGCATATAGCGGGGCATGGCAAGCAGGCCGACGCCGGTCGCGGCACCGCCCACCAGACCCTGCAACACCGTGCGACGTGATGGATTGGTGCCAATCAAAAGCTTTGTCATTGGTCAGTCTCCACTATTGGTTAAACGCATCCCGATGGTGCGTTTTTGGTTGAAATTTGTAGGCGCACAAATGAAAAGTCCTTTGTTTTCAAGCCCCCCGCGCAGTGGACAAAAGCCAAAGGCCAAGAATTGTATAAGCCACCATCAGTACCGTCATGGGAAGATGCGCGATAGCCCTTACTGCGCCATTGCGCGCGCTGATCTGCAAAATAAGGATCACAGCCAAAAGATGTGCGCCCAAGATGGCGGCAAACTGTGCGGCATAAATCATGCCCATACTTTCAACCTGAGTAAGAAATCCGAATGACACATAGAAGATTGGCAGCCCAAGCAGGCTGTCACCGCGAAACAGCGGGTCGTTCAGTGCGAAAAGCGTATATTGCCCTGTCGTCAGGAGCGTCACCAAATGGTGGGCGGCGTGATAACCGGCAGCAATTGCCAAGAAGCCAAGCATCACAGGCCCTGCCGCAAATCCAGCACCACCATAGCGCCGGGACAGGGAAAGAATTCCAAGGATTAATGCGGCAGTCATTGCCCAAACAGACACTAATCCAGCCGTATTGACCCATATCATGGCAGAACGGCCAGCAAATTCTAACGGGTTTTGCCCAACCAAAGCCATCCACCAAAATGTTTCGGACAGGCCATCAAACGTCAGTACAGCCAAGGCAAGCGTCACAAAAGCAATGGCTGATTTGTTAAGCCCCGGCATCAGTAAAATCTGCGTCCCCGGCCAACCCACAAAAAGCTGCGTCCGGTTTTCTGATGAATTTGACCAGATCGGGGCGATCTTGGCGATATACCCAAAGAACACCGTCAGAAACTCTCCCTGCTGAAGCCAGTCTTCGCCTTCGGCGATAGCCAAGATAAAGATGATTGCCCAATAGATAAACGCGATCAGGGCAAGATCAGCCGGATCATCTGGCGAGACTGAGACGATCTGAAACCAGCCAAATCCGGCGTAGGCCACAACCGCCGGCCAATGCCCAAGCCACGCCAGTCCAACCGACCCGTTCCACCGCAACAAAGTTCGCGCAATGCGAACCGGGCCGGTCCATGGGTTTATGGCCCGCCACAGATTGCCAAACAAAATGCACGCCAGAGGCAGCGCAATCCAGACCCCCGTCCAGAAGACCAATGTCATCAAGTTGTGCATCGGATCGCGCGATCCAAAAAAACCGATCAAGATCAGGCCAAAAAAACAAAGGAAGCTGGCATAGGATGTCACCGATACGGGCACCCAAATGCGCCGGTCTGCAATCAAATGCGGCTTCATCAGGGGTAATCGCTGCGCGACGCTGCCAAGAACGGCTGTTAGCCCTACTGTCACTGCAGCCGCCAGCATGTAGTGACCTGTCGGTAATGTCAGGATCACCGATGGTGGCAAGGCACAGGCAAAGCCAGCGCTGGGCAGAAGCACCAAGGCTGCGGCCAAACCTCGCATCAGCGCAGGCCGTCTGTGCCGGTTACATCCCAAACCTCTAGGCCACCCATTCGCGAATGGATGCGAGGGCCTTTTGCCATGGCCAGTACAAAGACAATCTCATCAGCGTGAGGTGCATCGGGAATGTGCACAGTGATCACATCAAAATGGCTGCGCACATAGGCGGCATTGATATGGCCCAGCGGCACGTCAAGGCTTGCGCCCATTCCCGCCACTTTCATCGCAGAGGGCACAATGGCGCGGCTTTCCCCCAGCCGTTCACGCATCGCATAGCCACCCGGCACATGCCACAACGCGCCATGTTCCGCTTCGCCCCTTTCGCCAACGATGGCCCCCTTGCCGTAAGCATCAATCCCGTCGCGACCACCAAGTGCTGCAATCAAGCGGTCGGTCAACCTAAGGCCAAGTGGCTTCAGATCCTCCATCGCGGCTTGCAAATCCTGTGCGTGACGTCCTGCAAATGGGTTTGCCACCACGGCCATGATGGCGCCACGCTGCCGCAACCCCACCGGACCGCCTTCGTGTAGGATATCCTCTGTTTGCAGGGTAATACGTCGGACAGCAAAATCAGGCAATGGCATGCTCCTTCAAATAAAGTGATCCAACAATACGGCTTTCACCTTGCAAGAAAAGGGCAGCTGATTCAATCAAGCCAGCGTTACGATATGCATTTGCTGCCGCTTCACCGCGTGCCAGTGCACTGCAGACATCCGACGGGGTCAAATGGCCGACTGCAACCGTGACCAGCCTATCGCCAAGATCACTGTCGGCTTGCAGATCGGTGGCCGGTTTGCGGATCACCGCCGGATGCCCCGGCAGATCCACCGCATTCGCAATCATGGTCGCGGCCGCATCTGCCATCGCGGCCGTTTTGGCCAAAACAGACACTTGATCTGCTATTCCCAAAGACCAGCTGCGCCCCCGCCAACCCGATGTAGCTATTCCGCGCGTAGCATCGCGGTCGCGCACCGTAATTTTACTGTCCGCCCCCGCCACAGCACAGACCAATTGTTCACCCTGCGCCAGATGCAGCGCGATATCGCCGCCGTTGTTCACATAGGCGCGGCGGATACCCGGCCCAACCATTGCCGCCAAAACGGCTTCGGCCACTGCCCCAGCAACGGCAGCCATCGGCGTTATGAACAGGGGGCGAAACGGGGCCACTGCGCGCGCCATCGACACCGCAATTGGCCCTGTCAGAGCCGCATTTTCGTGGCGCAGGGCAGATAGCTCGGCTGAAAGTTCTTCAAGCAAGCTGTCAAACCGGGTGCAAGCCCGCCGATAACCAAGCGTGACCATATCGGGCGTCCCCCAAGCCTCGCAAATCAGGTCAATCGGGCCGTGCTGCAAATGCAACCGCCCATCAGCCAACTGATATGCAAAGCCACCCATCAAGTGCCATCCTTTGGCCAAGGTTCGAGGCGTGCATTAACCGGGTATTCGCCACCTTTTTGCATCACCTCATCCAGCGTTTGTATGGCGTCGTGATGCCCGCCCATCGCCAGATAGTCCGCATGTGGCAGTGTAAACTCTAACGGTGCCACCAATGCCGGCGTCGGCACATAGCCAAACGCCCCTTTCGGCAAGGTCAACACATCCACCATGAAGGTAATACCCCCCCCCGGCCAGATGTAGCATTGCGCCCCGCCCGATGTCAGCCGTGTGGTCCCCCATTGCACAGATCGCGTCAGCCGCACGGGGTTTTTCGTGATTCCGGCCCGCAAACTGCCGCCTGCACCGCCCATGAATAAAACCGTGCAAAGCGACGGCTCGCAGTTTTCATCTATCATTGCAACGCTGGCATGCAGGGCAAAAGGAAGTTCGGCTTTCTGCGGGATCAGATCCCGATCCAGCACATAATACGCAAACTCCTCGCCCGTTGTTGACACCATCAGCAACGTCAATCCTGCACGCGCGCCCTTTTTGGGATTCCAGTCACCCAGAATTTCCAGCGGGTCGGTCAGTTTCGTGCCGCCCCATCCCAATCCCGGCTCTGATACCTTGAAATATCGCCCCGGCGTGGATCGGTGGCCTTTGATTTTGATCCCCGTCGGTTCCCACCCAATGACTTTGCCCGCCTGATGTTCTGACACCACGCCCGTGATGTGATCATCGACCACGACCACCTCATCCACCAACCCCCGCCATTGGGCCGCAAACATGCCAATCGTCGCCGACCCGCACCCAACCCGCATGCGCCGCTCAGCCCGGCCATCGACAATCGGGGCAGCACCCGCCTGAACCACCATGGCCGACCCTTCGTCGACCGTCAGTTCAACGGCCTCGCCATTGCAAAGCGCCAGCATCGCGGCACAGGTTACCCTACCTTCGGTTTTTGATCCTCCGGTCAGATGGTGCACCCCGCCAATCGACAACATCTGGCTGCCGTATTCAGCGGTTGTGACATGGCCCACGGCCTCCCCTGCCATCCGCAGCGTCGCACCTTCAGGGCCAAGGTAACGGTCGGTGTCAATCTTCACCTTGACCCCGCAATAGGAAAAGATGGCTTCAGTCACCACTGTGACCATATCCGCCCCAGCCACCTTGGACGATACGATAAAGGGAGCTGGCTTGTAATCCGGGTAGGTCGTGCCAGACCCGATCCCGGTTACCACGGTATCCGCAGGCATCGGATCGCCGTCCCAGTCGCGCGCCGCAAAGGGCACAATCCGTGCGCCCCCTTGCAACGCATGGGATAGCATCACCACCGGATCCGTGCGCACGATACGCCCCGCATCATTGGCATAGCGGTCACAGGCCCCGGTCTGCCCGGGTGCGATGAAACACATCACCGGGCAGGCATCGCAGCGAATCTTTGCGCCAAGATCCGTCATGGCCGTGCCGCCTTGATCGCGTCCAACACCCGGTGCGGCAATGCGGGCAGCTTGGTGATCACAGCGCCGGTGGCATGGCGTATTGCGTTCAGAATAGCGGGGGCTGTGGGGATCAGCACATGTTCACCCAAGCCCTTTGCCCCGAACGGCCCTTCCGGATCAGGGACTTCAATCAGGATGCTCTCAATCGGCGGCACGTCGCCCGTTGTCGGGATCAGGTAATCATGCAGGTTTTCGGTGCGCCCCGGCAGGTATTCCTCCATTAGGGCAAGCCCAATGCCCTGCGCAATACCGCCCTCGATCTGACCTTCTGCCAGTTGTGGGTTTATCGCGCGGCCAAGGTCATGGGCGGCGGTAATCTTGATCAGCCTGACGGTACCCAAGGCAGTATCAACCGCCAATTCCACCATCTGTGCGCCGTAGCCGTACAGGGCATAGGGTGTACCTTGTCCGTCCTGATCCAAAGTGGTGGTTGGCGGATCATAGGTTTCCTCTGCCGACAGCACATAGCCGAAAGCATCTTTAGGCAACGATGAAAGTACGATTTCCCGCCGATTAGACCCTTCTGATACCATCAAATGCGACCCTTCAATCGCAATAGCCGCGCCGTCACCCGCATTCGCCAAACGCAATATCTTGGCGCGAAGACTGCGCGCTGCTGCCAGCGCCGCCCGTCCGGTGACAAAGGTCTGGCGGCTGGCGGATGTTTTGCCGGCGTCCGGTGTCAGCTGGGTATCCGGGCCAACCAAGGTGATCGCGGACAGCGGTACGCCCAAACCATCTGCTGCAATCTGCGCGATGACTGTGTTGGACCCTTGGCCAATATCTGTCGCCCCTTGGTGCAATACTATGCGGCCATGGGCGGTAATTCCGATTCGAATGGTCGATGGGTTGGACAGGCCCGTATTGCCACAACCATACCAGCAAGAGGCCAAACCCACACCGCGGCGCACTATCGGGCTTGCTGCGTTTGCGGCCTTTGCACCCGCCAATGCCTGCCCCCAGCGGGGTTTCAAGGCCGCCAGACACTCTGCTATTCCGACCGCTTTTAGAATCTGTCCTGTTGCACTGGGGTTGCCGTTTTTCAGGGTATTGATCAACCGAAACTCCAGCCGGTCGATGCCCGCTGCTTCGGCCAATTGGTCATACATCGTTTCCTGCCAGATGGCTGCCTGCGGCACGCCGAATCCCCGAAACGCCCCCGAAACTGGGCCGTTGGTATGAATGGCACGCGCTTGGGCCATGATATTGGGTGTCAGGTAAGGCCCCGACACGTGAACCGGCACCCGATTGGCCACTGTTGGGCCCCAACTGGAATAGGGCCCGGTGTCAAAGCGGCCTTCAAATTCCAGGCCCGTGATCCGCCCTGCAGTATCACACCCGATGCGGCCCCGCATTTCGGCCGGATGGCGCTTGGTGGTGGACGCCATGCTTTCGGCGCGTGAATAGACCATCCGCGCCGCGCGCCCGGTTTTCAAAACCACCAAGCCCAACAAGGGCTGCACAGAAACATCCAGTTTTGACCCAAACCCGCCCCCCACCGCCGATGGAATGATCCGCACTTTGCCCATCGGCAGGCCCAGAATGGCCGCTGTTTCAGTCTGGTCCATGACTGGCGCTTGTGTGCAAGCGCGGATCACCAGCGTATCACCGTCCATCCACGCCGCCCCAGCCTCGGGTTCGATATAGGCATGCTCCACAAAGGATGTCGTAACGCGGCCACAGACGACATGCGCCGATTCGGAAATTGCTTTCGCCGCGTCGCCCCGTTTTACCCTGCCTTCGATCAGCAGGTTCCGTGGGCGATTTTGCTGGATCAGGCTTGCATCTGGCGCTTCGGCGGCCTTGGGGCTCATCAAGGCGGGCAGAGGCTCCCATAAAATTGGAAAAGCCGAAATGTCAGGCTCTGTTCCTGGCTCAAAGGCTACAAGTGCCACCGCTTCGCCCCGAAATCGCGCGGGGCTTGGCGCAAGTGCGGGTTGGTCGACAAAAGCGGGGATCACGCCAAAGGCGTTGCGGCCGGGAATATCTGCTGCCGTCAAAACGCAAGCCACACCTGGAAGGCCGGCAAACGCGGCCAAATCACCAAATTGATATGCGGCGTGGTGATGCGGCGATCTTATGGCTTTCAGCACCAATGCACCTGCTGGCGCATAATCCGCGCCAAAACTATCGCCTGCGATTTTTGCATTCCCGTCCAGCCGTGCCACACTTTTGCCGACGGATTGCCCCGCAGCAGGTTGAATGGCAGTATTTTCCCCTTCCACATCGCAAACCGCCGCGATGATCTTTGCATAGCCTGTGCAGCGGCACAGAACCCCGCCCAGCGCCTCACGCGTTTGGTCAGCTGTCGGTTTGGCCGTGTTAGACACCAATGCAGCAGCCATCATCAACATTCCGGGCGTGCAGATGCCGCATTGCGCCGCCCCGTGGAGCAAGAAAGAGGCGCGCAATCGGGTAAGCGTTTCGGTCTGCGCCTCTACCGTTTCAACGCGGCAGCCATCCACACGCGCCACCGGGGTCAGACAGGCACAGACCGCGCGTCCGTTAACCAAGACGGTGCAAGCCCCGCAATCCCCGGCGTCACACCCTACTTTTGTGCCTTTCAATCCCGCTTTTTCACGCAAAACCTCTGATAACCGCTCGGTCGGGGCGGCTTGCAGCGAAATGTCGGCCCCGTTCAGTGAAAAGCGGATCATGTCAGCACCTGCTCGACAGCGCGGCGCAAAAGTTCTGCAGCCGCGCTTGCCCTGTAGCTTGCCGTTGCGCGAATATCATCAATCGGGGCAAGTGCAGCAGCAACATCTGCATCGCGAATACGGGCCAAGGCGGATGAAACGGGTGCATTTATCAGATCGGCTTCTATCCCCCGCAATCGCCGTGCCACACCACTGCACGACCCCACTGCCAGCATGGCCTGCGCGATGCGACCATGATCCACAACCAACCGCACCGCCACCATTGCGATGGAAATAACCAGATACGCCCGCGCACCCAGCTTTAGAAACGCAGATTGGCCCAGAAGCCCCGCTTGCGGGATCAAGACAGCTGTCAGAATCTCATTTCCTGCCAAAGCAGTTTGCCGCGGCCCCGTGATAAACGCCTCTAGTGGCAACAGCCTTGTCCCTGTTGGCGACGCCAGTTCCACGTCTGCCCCAAGCACCAACAGCGGCGGCACGCCATCGGCGGCCGGGGACGCATTGCACAGGTTTCCCCCGATAGTGCCCGCATTCTGTATCTGCCGACCCCCAACCTGCAAAGCTGCTTGCTGCAGGCTGGAAAGGGCAGGCGGCATTTTGGCATTGGCAATCGAAGCCCAGGTTGTGCAAGCGCCGATGCGCAAAGCCCCGTCCTGCAGAGTAATGCCATCCAAATCCGCCAGGCCGGTCAGATCCAGCATCGGCCCTGCCAAAGTGGCCCCTGCTGCCGGATAAAGATCCGTCCCACCCGCCAAAACCCGAGCCCCTGCTGCGCATTGCGCCAAAGCTTCGATCAGAACGGAAGGGCGGGCATAGTCGCGCATCGGGCTGACCATATTGTTTGTATGCATATTAATGTGACCCTGGAAGCGACACATGTCAACTTTCTTGCGCGGCACCGGGTGGCGCTGTATCCCGGTCCGCAACATGCCAAGAAAATCGACATATGTGTTGGATGACCAGATCGGCTATGTGCTCCGCCGGGTGACACAGCGCCATCTGGTGATTTTTTCAGAAACCATCCCCGATATCACCACCACACAGTTTGCTGTTTTGGCACGGTTGGCGCAAATGGGGCCTTTGTCGCAGAACCTGCTCGGCCGCGAAACGGCCATGGATGCGGCCACAATCAAGGGGGTCGTTGACAGGCTTGCCAAACAAGGTTTGCTGGTCACCGCGGCCGACCCTGTTGATCGCCGCCGTTTGACGGTAACCCTGACAGGCGAAGGGCATGCCCTGTTCGCCAAATATCGCGAAGCCGCCGTCGCCGTGTCGGCGCAAACTCTTGGCCCATTGTCGCAAACTGAACGCAGCACGCTTTTGGCATTGCTGGCGCGGATGGTTTAGCGGCTGGTCCGTTCTGGCACAAAATTGTCGGTTTTCCACAGGCAGTGGGGGTGTCAGACCCTTACCTTCAGACCATGCATCTTATAGGGGCCAACAATGTCAACCGATCCGCTTTTGCAGCCCTACCAGCTTAAACACCTGACGTTGAAAAACCGGATCATGACCACCAGCCATGAACCCGCCTATCCCGAAGATGGCATGCCAAAAGACCGCTACCGGCTTTACCATTTGGAACGTGCCAAGGCTGGTGTGGCGCTTACGATGACCGCCGGGTCAGCCGCCGTTTCGCGTGACAGCCCGCCCGTCTTCAACAACATCCTTGCCTATAAGGATGAGGTTGTGGGCTGGATGAAACGCCTGGCCGATGATTGCCACGAACAGGGTGCCGCAGTGATGATCCAGCTGACCCACCTTGGCCGCCGCACAAGATGGGACAAAGGCGATTGGCTGCCCGTGGTGGCCGCTGGCCCCGCGCGTGAACCGGCACACCGCGCCTTCCCGAAGGTGATCGAGGATTGGGATATCACCCGCATCATTGATGATTACGCAGATGCCGCAGAACGGATGCAGGCGGCAGGTTTGGATGGGGTTGAATTCGAATGCTACGGCCATTTGATGGATCAGTTCATGTCGCCGCTGACCAATTCCCTTGCCGCCCCCTATGGTGGCAGCTTTGAAAACCGTGCCCGTTTCGCGATGGATGTGCTGGCCGCCTGCCGCAAACAGGTGGGCGAGAAATTTCTGCTTGGTGTGCGCTACACGGCGGATGAGGCCACAAAAGGCGGTATTAGTGTCGATGAAGGCATCCAGATTGGCAAACTGTTCCGCGATTCTGGCCTTGTCGATTTCCTGAACATCATCAAAGGCCGCATCTTTACAGATCCAGCGATGACCGATGTGATCCCCATTCAAGGTATGAAATCCGCCCCGCACCTTGATTTTGCCGGACGTATCCGGGCGGAGGTTGGCCTTCCCACCTTTCACGCCGCGCGCATCCCCGATGTGGCAACTGCCCGCCACGCCATTGCCACCGGGCAGTTGGATATGGTCGGCATGACCCGCGCCCATATGGCGGACCCGCATACCGTGCGCAAAATCATCGAAGGCCGCGAAGACGACATTCGCCCTTGTGTCGGGGCCACCTATTGCCTTGATCGAATCTATCAGGGCGGCATGGCGTTGTGCATCCACAACCCGGCGACAGGGCGTGAAGAAACCATGCCGCATGATATTTTCCCTGCATTAGTGTCTAAAAAGGTGGTGATCGTCGGGGCTGGCCCAGCGGGGCTGGAGGCCGCGCGTGTCGCAGCCTTGCGCGGGCATTCTGTTACAGTGTTCGAGGCGGCCCCCCATCCCGGCGGGCAAATTCGTCTGACCGCGCAAAGCCCCCGTCGCCGTGAAATGATTGGCATCATAGATTGGCGGATGGCGCAATGTGCGGCCAGGGCGGTGGAGTTTCGGTTTAACACCTATGCTGAGGCCGCTGACGTGACGGCTCTTGCCCCAGATGTGGTGATCATTGCGACTGGCGGTATGCCCGATTCCGCGGTGTTAGACACTGGAAATGATCTTGTCGTATCGGCTTGGGATATCTTGTCTGGTGATGTGAAGCCCGGATCAAACGTCTTGCTATATGACGACGCTGGTGATCATGCCGCGCTGCAAGCAGCCCAGCTTTTGGCCGAAGCGGGCGCGCAGGTTGAAATAATGACGCCGGATCGCAGCTTTGCCCCCGATGTGATGGCAATGAATCTGGTCCCCTATATGCGCGCCTTGCAGGATAAAAACGTCACCTTCACCGTAACATACCGCCTGCTGGCGGTTGCGCGCGACGGTAATCAGCTTAGGGCGATAATAGGCAGCGACTACATGGAATTGGCAAAGGTGCGGCACTTTGATCAGGTGGTCGTCAACCACGGCACGCAGCCTTTGGCTGAGATATACTTTGATCTGAAACCAGTGTCGTCAAACCTTGGGGCCGTGGATTACGACGCTCTGATCAACGGCGTCCCGCAAACC
The DNA here is from genome assembly GCA_031413495.1 of Pseudorhodobacter sp. GTDB lineage: Bacteria > Pseudomonadota > Alphaproteobacteria > Rhodobacterales > Rhodobacteraceae > JACMNW01. Next base: position 16,296 of record JANOFE010000014.1, read on the forward strand.
CTGAACGGCGGGCCAGCAGGGTTTCAACTGTTTCGTATCGGTGATGCTGTCGAGGCGCGGAATACCCATGCCGCGATCTATGATGCGCTGCGGCTGATGAAGGATATCTGATCAGCGTTTGACGCTGGCTGTCACATAGTTCACCGACAAATCGCGGGCGGACAGGCTCCAAGACCAAGCGACCGCGTTGAAAACCATTCCTTTACGATCAACTGGATCGAGGCCCGCTTTACGAATGAATTCCGTCAATTCATCCGGCGTGATGAATTTTTTCCAGTCATGCGTGCCTTTCGGCAGCCATTTCATGATCCATTCCGCCCCAACAATTGCCATCCCAAAACTTTTCATATTCCGGTTCAAGGTGGAACAAATCATCAATCCGCCGGGCTTCAGCAGGGTTTGACAGGCGGTAAGAAACGATTGCGGGTCCGGCACATGCTCGACCACCTCCATGTTCAGCACGACATCAAACTGCTCGCCCGCCTGTGCCAAATCTTCGGCTGTGGTCAGGCGGTAGTCGATGGTTAGCCCTGATTGTTCGGCATGCAGCTGGGCCACGGGGATATTGCGGGTGGCAGGGTCTGCACCCACCACTTCGGCACCAAGCCGGGCCATGGGTTCGGAAAGCAAGCCACCGCCACAGCCGATGTCGAGAATGCGCAGACCCTTGAAAGGCAAGGGACCCGCCAAATCCAGATCAAATTCTGACGCGATCTGCGAGGTGATGTAATCCAACCGGCAGGGGTTTAGCATGTGCAGAGGTTTGAACTTACCGTTCGGGTTCCACCATTCAGCGGCCATTGCCTCAAACTTTGCCACTTCGGCAGGATCGACGGTTGACGCGGAGTTCATGGTAGTGTCCTTTCGTTTCGGCCATAGCCGGGCAGCCTTTGGAAGGCTATACAGGAAAAGATGGATCACAGATCAGGCCAAAAGCGCGCAGTCGAGTTTTTATATCCAGCCATTGATCCCTTTGATCAGCGGGTGATGGAGGTTGGGGGCGGGCACCGGATTTATATCGAGCAATGCGGCAATCCAAGGGGGATACCGGTGATCGTGCTGCATGGCGGGCCGGGGGGTGGCTGTAGCCCGGCGATGCGGCGGTATTTTGATCCTGACGTTTTTCGGGTGGTTCTGTTCGATCAGCGCGGCTGTGGGCGGTCGCGGCCGCATGCCAGTATTGAAGAAAATACAACGTGGCATTTGGTGCAGGATATTGAAACGATCCGTCAGACACTCGGGATTGACCGTTTTATCGTGTTTGGCGGCAGTTGGGGGGCGACGCTGGCATTGATTTACGCGATTTCGCATCCGGCCTGCGTTTCTCAGCTGGTTTTGCGTGGCGTGTTTTTGATGACCAAGGCAGAGCTTGACTGGTTTTATGGTGGCGGTGCTGGGGCGTTCTTTCCGGAGCTTTGGGCGCGGTTTGTCAATCCGATCCCGCAGGGTGAGCGGAAGAATCTGATTGCCGCCTATAACCGGCGGCTGTTTTCGGGCAATCTGATGGAAGAAACCCGCTTTGGGCGAACCTGGGCGAACTGGGAAAATGCGCTGGCGTCGGTTCATCATGAGGGGCCGATCGGGGAAAGCCCGGCAGAATATGCGCGGGCGTTTTCACGGCTGGAAAACCACTACTTTCAAAATGGCGGGTTTTTGCAAACCGATGGCTGGATTTTGCGGGAAAGGGGCCGGATTGAACATCTTCCGGCAGCGATCATTCAGGGGCGGTATGATATGATTTGCCCGCCGGTGTCTGCCTGGAAATTGGCGGATGGGTGGGATAATTGCTCGCTTCGGATGGTTCCGATGGCAGGTCATGCCTTGTCGGAACCGGGGATTTCAGCGGAACTGGTGCGGGTTATGGATGAGTTACGAGGTTAGACGTAACACGTGTGTTACACTATTTAAGATATTGATTTACAATGGTTTCATAAATCTTGTTTACTAAATTTTAATGAATTTTTCGACCTAACACGGCGGTCAATTTAGCGCCGGTGCGTATCGCGCCGCTTTACTGCCGAGCCCCTGTATCCCGAAGGCGTGCAAAGAACATGGGGGGCGATGACGCCGCTGTGATCAGCGCGACGAAAAAAAACCTTTACTTTTGCGACACAATGCCGCGGCTATACTAAAGTGATTTAGCAGCAGGAGAGCCAAAATGAAATTTGTGACCAAAGCCCTTGTCGCCGGATTTGTCCTAAGTGCCGGAGTTGTGTTTGCAGGCAAGTCTACTGATGCCGATGCGATGGCGCGGCAGGCCTTGATGGGAATCAATGGCATGAACACCAAATTACTGGGTGAAATGGCAGGTGGAAAAGTGCCATTCGATGCCGCCGCCGCCGAGGCCGCCAAAGCGGCCATCGTCGATGTTGCGGGCAAGATTGCCGCAACCTTTGAGCCGCAGGGCACCGATGCCGAATCGAAAGCAAAGCCAGAGATCTGGACCAATTGGGATGATTTTCTGGCAAAGGCAGACGGTCTTGGCAAAGCCGCCGCCGCGCTTGACGCCACGACGCTGGAAGGTCTGCAGGCAGGCATGGCTGGGGTTGGCGGTGCCTGCAAGGATTGCCATTCGAAGTATCAGCTTTAAGCGCAACACACAGCGATACGACAGATCAGCCGCAATAAACGCGGCTGATCTTTTCATTTGCATTGATGTCGATGTTCAGGCGCGTTTCGCTAAAATCTGCCGTTACCGCCATGCCCGGGCGGATGATGCGAACCTGTTGGCCAAAGCGCATGGTCTGAAGCACCTTAGCGGGTTGCCCGACCAGCGCTTGCAGATCAGCCGCGCCACAGAGGGTTTCGGTTGGGAGCGGTTCTGCGGGAGGCTGCAGGGTCGGCACGCAACCCGCCACGATCAAAGCCGTGCATAACAAGAGTTTTGCCATTTGATTATCCACAACTGATTTTCGCGATGTTGCCCGCACCGTCGAGGTAGAAGTTTATCCGCGCGCTGCTGTATTCTTCGGTGATCAAGGCACCGAGGGGGATTACCCGTGTCGGCGCTGCGATACCAGCGGTTGCGACTGCTGCCGCTGGTTGGCCGATCAGCCGATTGTAGGCGGTGCCATTGCACACATCAGGTTCCAGATCATTCAATCCAGGCGTCACATCGACGGGTTGCCCTGTAACGGGATCAAGACCCGGAACGGTGGGGGGAAGCGGCTTTGCCGGGGGTGTGCAGCCCATCAGCATAAGCGCCAGCAGAATGCAGGAAAAAGCTTTGGTCATAGGTCGAATCCAACATTGCAATTCAAGCTTCTTTCGCACAGCTTTGGAAAAATTCATAGGGGAGGAACCATATCATGCGCACACGCGCCGCCGTTGCCGTTGCCGCCGGAAAGCCGCTTGAAATCATGGAGGTAAATCTTGCCGACCCAAAGTTTGGTGAGGTTCTGGTAGAAATCAAGGCAACCGGCATTTGCCATACGGATGAATTTACGCTGTCCGGGGCCGACCCGGAAGGTCTATTTCCCGCAATTTTGGGCCATGAAGGTGCGGGGGTGGTGATTGCCTGCGGGCCGGGGGTGACAAGCCTGAAAGTCGGTGATCATGTGATCCCGCTGTATACGCCCGAATGCCGGACCTGCCCAAGTTGCCTGAGCCAGAAAACCAACCTTTGCACGGCGATCCGGGCAACCCAAGGACAGGGATTGATGCCAGATGGCACCAGCCGGTTTTCGATGTTGGATGGCACGCCGATCTACCATTACATGGGCTGTTCAACCTTTGCGAACCACACCGTTGTGCCAGAGATCGCGCTGGCAAAGGTGCGCGAAGACGCACCGTTTGACAAAATTTGCTACATTGGGTGCGGTGTTACAACGGGCATAGGTGCTGTGATCAACACAGCCAAGGTGGAAATCGGCGCGAAAGCGGTGGTGTTTGGTTTGGGTGGCATTGGTCTGAATGTCATTCAGGGGCTACGGTTGGCTGGCGCAGATATGATCATCGGGGTCGATCTGAACAACGCTAAAAAAGAATGGGGGACGCGGTTTGGCATGACACATTTCGTGAACCCGAAAGAAATTTCAGGGTCTGTTGTGCAGGCGATTGTGGATATGACCAAAACGCCGTTCGACCAGATTGGCGGGGCGGATTATTCGTTTGATTGCACGGGCAATGTGAAGGTCATGCGTGATGCGTTGGAATGCACGCATCGGGGGTGGGGGGTGTCTGTGGTGATTGGTGTGGCACCTGCCGGGGCGGTGATTGAAACGCGGCCGTTTCAGTTGGTGACCGGGCGTATTTGGAAAGGCACTGCCTTTGGTGGTGCGCGGGGCCGCACAGATGTGCCGCGGATTGTGGATTGGTACATGGATGGCAAGATCGAGATTGACCCGATGATCACCCATACCCTGCGTCTGGAAGACATCAACAAGGGCTTTGATCTGATGCATTCGGGGGAAAGCATCCGGTCGGTAGTGGTGTATTGAAACGCTAACCGCCTGCCGTCCAGTCTTTGCTGGACGGCAGGCGGTATTGACTTAGCAGCGAGCAGCGTAGCGGCTGCCGTCTGGGCGTTCATAGATGCAGTCGCCACGCTCATTCTTGCCAAGCAAAAGCGCACCGGCGGCAAGGCCAGCGGCACTGCCGATCAGCGCGCCTGTCAGGCGGTCATCGTCGGATGAAACGGCGGCACCGATGACCGCACCCGTGGCTGTGGTTGCCAGCAGGGCTTGATCTTGGGTTTCGCAGGCGGCGAGCAGGCCGATAAGTGGCAAAGCCAATAGGTATTTTTTCATTTCTCATACTCCAAATTTTCCGGCAGGCTTTGCCGAGCTAAGGTGATAACGCGCAGCATTGCGTTTGGTTCCATTGGTCTGACTTAGCCTGTGGCAGATGCAGACGACGGACCCCATAAAGAATGGAAAGCCTAACACGGCAGGGTGGTTGCCTGAACCCATCGTTATGTTCAAAGGAAAAATTCCGCCTATTTGCCAGATTGGTCTGTTGAATGGCGCACAGCGAGCGTTCTGAAATAGGCCTGTTGTTAAGGGCATCTGTACCTATATTCACTTCAATGTTTTCAGATAAAGGTCTGCCATGACTGCCAGCATTTCCCTTGGGATAGACACGTTCGGTGATGTAACGCTTGGTGCGGGCGGGCAGCTTAAGCCGCAGGATCAGGTGCTGCGCGATGTGGTGGAAGAAGGTGTTTTAGCCGATTCCGTTGGCATAGATTTCATTGGGCTGGGGGAGCATCACCGCGCGGATTTTGCGATTTCGTCACCAGAGGTGGTGCTGGCCGCAATTGGTGCGCGGACCAGCCGCATCAAACTTGGGTCGGCGGTGACTGTGCTAAGCTCTGACGATCCGGTGCGGGTGTTTCAGCGGTTTTCCAGCCTGAACGCGATTACGAATGGCCGGGCTGAGGTTGTGGTCGGGCGCGGGTCGTTTACCGAAAGCTTCCCGTTGTTTGGCCAAAAGTTGGATGATTACGAGCTGCTGTTTGAGGAACGCCTTGATCTGTTCGTGCAGTTGTTGCGCAGCCCGGAGGTGACATGGACGGGTCAAACGCGGGCCGGGTTGAACCGGCAACGGGTGTATCCGACGCTTGGTGCGGCGGGGCTGACCGCCTGGGTTGGGGTTGGTGGCAGCCCGGAATCGGTGGTGCGGGCGGTGCGGCATGACTTGCCGATGATGTTTGCCATCATCGGTGGAGATCCGGCGCGGTTTAAGCCCTATGTCGATCTGTATCACCGTGCGACCGCGCAAATGAACCGCCCGGTTCGCCCGCTGGGGGTGCATTCGCCGGGGCATGTTGCGGATACTGATGTCGATGCGATGGAACAAAACTGGCCGCATTACAAAGTGTTGCACGACAAAATCGGCGGTGAACGCGGCTGGCCGCCGGTGACGCGGGAACGGTTTATGGGGGAAATTGCCCATGGATCGCTTTATGTGGGGGCGCCGGAAACTGTGGCGCGCAAGATTGCGGCGACGGTGCGAACGCTGGGGATCGCGCGGTTTGACATGAAATATTCCAGCGGGCCGATGCCGCATGGTTTGATGATGAAAAGTATCCAGCTTTACGGTGAAAAGGTGATCCCGATGGTGCGGGAAATGTTGGCGGAAACCAAAGTGCTGCAGGCCTGATCAGGCAAGGTTGGCCCGGAATTGGGTAACCACCGCATCGTAGACGGCGCGTTTGAAGGGCACAATCGAGGCTAGCATTTCATTTGCCCCGATCCAGCGCCATGTGGAAAATTCAGGGTGGTCGGTGGCGATTTGCACCTGATCATCGCGGCCAAGATAGCGGTAGAGAAACCATTTCTGGCGCTGCCCCCGGTATTTGCCGCCCCAGACCTTGCCCAGCAAGTCTGCTGGCAGATCGTAGGTCACCCAATCTTTGGTTTTCGCGATGTACTGCACCAGATCGGCGGGAATTCCGGTTTCTTCCATCAGTTCCCGCAGGGCCGCTTCGCGTGGTTTTTCGCCCGCGTCAATGCCACCTTGCGGCATTTGCCACGCGGGTGACGCGCTGTCGATCCGTTGGCCTGCAAAGATAAGGCCGTCTGCGTTGATCAGCATGACGCCAACGCAGGGGCGGTATGGCAAAGTGTCGGGGTCTATTGGCATGTGCATTCCAAGGTGCGGGGCCGCGCCATTGGCGCAGCCCCTGCCACAGTGTCAGGGCTTTGGTTCAATTGCCGAAAGGCCCTTGAGGATATCAACCGCATAGGCAAGTTGGTAATCCTCGTCCCGCAGTTTTGCGGATTCTTCGGCCTTGGTGCGTTCTTCTTCCAGCAACTGGCGTTCTTCGTCGGTCATCGAATCGTTGGTGATGATGCCGCGCAAATCCGCTTCGGACCGCTCTTTGGGTTCTTCGACCACCGGTGCATCGGGATCAACTGGTTCCACCTTTGGTTGGTTCACCACAATATCAGGGGCAACGCCAAGCGCTTGGATGGATCGCCCCGACGGTGTGTAATAACGGGCGGTTGTCAGACGCATTGCGCCGTCGCCGCGCAGTGGCACAAGGGTTTGCACCGACCCTTTGCCAAAGCTTTTTGTGCCGACAACTATGGCACGGCGATGGTCTTGCAAAGCGCCAGCAACGATTTCGGACGCTGAAGCAGACCCGCCATTGATCAGCACAACCATGGCTTTGCCGCCGGTCAGATCGCCCATTTCGGCGTTGAAACGTTCCCCATCGGATTCTGTGCGGCCACGGGTCGAGACAATCTCGCCCTTATCAAGGAAAGCGTCAGACACCATGATTGCTTGATTCAGCAGACCGCCGGGATTGTTGCGCAGATCCAGCACATACCCATCAACCTTGTCGGCGCCACCCAGGGCATCGACTTGTTCTTTCAACTCTGCCTGCAGCCCCGAAAAGGTTTGATCGTTGAAGGTCGTGACGCGCAGAACGACGGTATTGCCCACGGTCTTGCCGCGCACCGCGACAAGTTTGATCGTGTCACGAATGATAGACACATCAAAGGGTTCTGGTGTGCCTTCGCGGACAATGGTGATGATAATTTCGGACCCGATAGGGCCGCGCATCATTTCAACCGCTTCGTCCAACGTCAGGCCCAGAACGGATTCTGAATCCACATGGGTGATGAAATCACCCGCCTCGACGCCTGCGGCATCGGCGGGGGTGTCATCCATCGGGGAGACGACTTTTACAAAGCCCTCTTCCTGGGTCACTTCAATGCCAAGACCGCCAAATTCGCCACGGGTTTGCACCTGCATGTCGCCAAAGTCTTTGGCGCTTAGATAGCTGGAATGCGGATCAAGTGAGGTCAGCATGCCATTGATCGCCGCTTCGATCAGCTTTTCACTATCTACTTCCTCGACATACTGGCCACGGATGCGTTCAAAAATATCACCAAACAGGTCAAGCTGTTGATAGACAGATTCCGATTTGGTCGCTTCTTGGGCGATCAGTGGTCCGGCCACTTGGGTGGCAAGTAAAGCCCCCGCCAAAGTGCCGCCCAATCCAACCAGTGCATACTTTTTCATCAACACGTTTTCCCTGACTTAAGATTTAATTCTGTGCTGCGGCGAACCATTCTGCCGGATCAACCGGTGTGGGCCCCTGTCTAAGTTCTATATAAAGCGTTTCTGTGGCTTGTGCACCACCGCCTTCTTCTGTGGTCACCAGAAACTCATCAGCGGTTGGTGCTGTGCCGCCCATCAGGCCCAAAGGGGCTCCTGCAGCAACAACTTCGCCAAGTTCGCCGTAAACCGTCTCCATCCCTGCCAATATCAGAAGATAGCCGCCTCCGGGCTCAAGTATCATCACATTTCCGTAGTCCAGCAAAAGGCCATGAAACCGGATGGTTGCAGGCCAGGGTGCGGTGACCATGGCTAAAGGGCGGGTGGCAAGCGATATGCCGGGGCGGCGCGTGCCGGTGGCGTCTGCCTCATTCGCTGCACGCAGGGGTTTGCCCAGCACCGGTAGCGGCAAGGTGCCCTTTGCAGCGCCGAAATCGCGGATGCTGCCGGTATCATCGGGTGTCATCGTCAGGCCGGATGCGAAAGCATCCAAAGTGTCAGAGCTTTCCAGCAGTCCCAGCAACGTATTTTGATCTTCGGTAAAGCGTTTGGGCAAATCTGTGCGGTCTGAAATGGCCTTTGACAGGGCAGAGCGGGCGGTTTGCGCGGCGTTCAGCCCGGCGGTCAGTTTCTCCCCCGCACCGATTTGCAAATCCCGCAGATCGGCCAGTTCGGCCAGATCGGCGCGCAGACTGTTTGCTTCGGCCTGTAGGGCGGGTGTCACATCGGCCAGAATCATGGCCGAGCGCGCCGTGCCCAATGCGCCAGAGGGATGCAGCAATAAAAGCGGGCCCGGGTTGGCTTCGATCCGGGTCAGAGCCGCGATCAGTTGCGCGATGCGATCACGTTTTGCCGCAAAGTCCAGCGATAGGGTGGCTTCGCGGATGCTGGCCTGCCGCAGGGCTTCGCGCAGCGCATCAAGGCCCGTCTCATAGGCGTGGATGGTTTGGCTTAGGGCAGTGACCTGATCACGCGCTGATTTAGCGGCATCAAGCGCTGCGACGGCGGCTGACAGGTCTGCCGACGCCCGTGCCGCTTGTTCGGCGACAGTTTCGGCATTGGTGGGGCTGCCCGCAAGCGACCATGCCAGCACAAAAAGGGCAAAAGCCCGGATCAACCGATCAGGCTTTCGCCGGTCATTTCTGGTGGCAGTGGCAAGCCCATCAGGTGCAGCAACGTTGGGGCAAGGTCCGCGAGCCTGCCAGAACGCAGGATTGCACCTGGCGGCCCACCCACCAGCACGACCGGCACCGGATTGGTGGTATGCGATGTATGCGGGCCACCGGTGACCGGATCAACCATCAGTTCGCAATTGCCATGGTCTGCGGTGACGATCATGGCACCGCCGGTTTTGGTCAGGGCAGCCAGAACGCGACCAAGACCAAGGTCCACCGCTTCGCAGGCGGCAATCGCGGCGGCCAGATCACCCGTGTGGCCCACCATATCGGGATTAGCGTAATTGACGACGATCAGATCATAGCCGTGTTCAATGGCACCGACGAAATGATCGGTCACTTCTGGCGCGGACATTTCTGGCTGCAGATCATAGGTCGCAACTTTGGGCGACAGCGCCATATAGCGGTCTTCGCCGGTTACAGGGGTTTCCCGACCGCCGTTCAAAAAGAACGTCACATGTGGGTATTTTTCCGTCTCGGCCAAGCGAAACTGGGTGCGACCCGTTTTGGCCACCCATTCACCAAGGGTGTTTTCAAGGATCGGTTTTGGGTAGGCCACCGTCATGAATGCATTATGGGCGGTGGAATAATCGACCATGCCCAAGGCGGCTGCAAACTTTGGCCGTCGCGCAGTTTCAAAGGCGGTAAAAGCGGGGTCGGCCAAGGCGGAAAGAATTTCGCGGGCACGGTCCGCGCGGAAGTTCAGGCAAAACAGGCCATCGCCGTCTTTGATGCCTTCATAGGGGCCGATCACGGTTGCGGCGATGAATTCATCGGTTTCGCCGCGTGCTGTGGCGGCGGTGACGGCGTTTGTTGCGCTGGCTTCACGCGCACCTTGGCCTTCTGCCATCGCGACATAGGCCAAAGCGACCCGTTCCCAGCGATTATCGCGGTCCATCGCCCAGTAGCGGCCAATCACGGTCGCAATGCGTGCGCCCTGTGGCATGCCTTCGTCCAGCCATGCAAAGTATTTTGCTGCGGAAGTTGGTGCCACATCGCGGCCATCGGTGATGGCGTGGAGTGCGACGGGAACGCCTGCTGCGGTGATCGCGCGCATCGCGGCAAGCACGTGGCTGATATGGCCATGCACACCCCCATCTGAGATGACGCCCATCAGATGTGCGGTGCCGCCGGTGGCCCTGAGCCTGTCTATTAAGGCCAAAAGGGCGGGGTTTTGGGCAAAGTTGCCGGTTTCAATCGCCAGATCAATGGCGCCCAGATCCATCGCCACAACGCGGCCTGCACCGATGTTGGTATGACCCACTTCTGAATTGCCCATTTGCCCGGTGGGCAGGCCGACATCAGGGCCGTGGGTGATCAGTTGCGCATGCGGGCAGGTCGCCATGAGCCGATCGAAGTTGGGGGTATTTGCCAATGCGGGTGCATTGGCGGAGGTGTCTTCCCGCAGACCCCAGCCATCAAGAATACACAGGACAACGGGTTTTGGAGCGGTCATTGGCGTGCCCTTCGATGCTAATGCCGCGTTTTACGCTGTGGTTGCGGCCGGGGCAACCATCACAGGCGATGATAGGGACCACCCGCCAGAATAGTGGCGACGCGGTAAAGCTGTTCAGCCAGCATCACACGTACCAACATATGCGGCCAGACCATGCGCCCAAAGGACAGTGCCATATCGGCACGATCCCGCAAAGCAGGCGCTATGCCATCTGCGCCGCCGATGACAAAGGCCAAATCCTGCCGCCCGTCATCCCGCCATTTGGCAATCTGGGCAGCAAATTCTGGGCTGGACATCACTGCCCCGCGTTCATCCATCGCAACCAGCACCGCAGCCGCCGGTACCATGCGCGCCAAAAGATCGGCCTCGGCAGTCATACCGCCGCCTTTGCGATCTTCGACCTCATGTTCGGTCAGCGGCCCAAGGCCAAGCGGGCGGGCGGTGCGGTTGAACCGGGTCAGGTAATCGTCAAACAGGGGGCGCTCGGCATCAATTGCCCGCATCCGGCCAACGGCACAGATGTGCAGCCTCATTCTTCGACGCGCACGCCCATATGGCCACCGGGCAGCCACATCTTTTCCAGCTGATAGAAATCGCGCACTTCGGGGCGGAAGACGTGAACGATGACATCGCCCGCATCAATCAAAACCCAATCGGCGGTATCTTTGCCTTCAATCCGGCACAGACGGCCATGATCTTGCTTCAGCCGGTCTACCAGCTTTTCCGCAATGGCGGCCACCTGCCGGGTAGAGCGACCCGAACAAATGACCATGTAATCGGCCATTTCGGACCGACCGCGCAGGTCAATCTGTGCAACCTCTTCGGCCTTGTCATCGTCAAGTGACGCAAGGATGTGGGCAAGAAGCTGTTCGCTGGTCAGATCAACCGCGTCAGCGGTGCCAGAATTTGCCAAATCGGTCATACGAGCGGCACGCGGACCAACCGGAAGCCCGGTTGTAGGATCAGAATGAGACAGGACATTGTCCTCCAGAATTTGCGCGCCGATACGGCCCCGGTGCCTTGGCTTGTCGTGACGGTATCACCGTGGATGCGAAACCTCAATGACGGGGGGCAGCCCAATTTCGCCGACATGCGCACAACACCCCAAGGCTTGTGCAATGGCCGCGCCCGCAAGGTTGGTGTGACCATGTGATCCCGAGTTTGCGCTGCGATTACGGTGCAATCACGCATCATCGGCAAACTTGCTTTGGTGACCGCCCTGCACCCAGCAGAGGAGAGCTGCTGGCGGCCAAACAGGGGAGGGCTTTGCATGGATTTTTCGCGACATTTGGCCCTGCGGCAAGCTAAACCCAGCATGGCACATAGGCCAAAGGCTGCGGTTCTGATGCTGCTTTTGGCAGCATGTCTTTGGGGCAGCGGCAATGTTGCCAACAAAACCGTTCTGAATGACCTTGACCCTTTCGCCGTGGCCATTGCCCGCAATTCTGTGGCATTTCTTGTTTTGCTGCCCTTTATGTTTCGTGATCTGGCCACAGTTTCGAACCTCGCAGTCTGGTTCAAAAGTGCCACCCCTCCGTCAGTGCTGTTCGCGATTGCAATTATTGTGCAGCAATGGGGCTATCAATCGGCCAGCGTGACCAACGCCAGCTTTCTGGTCAATACCGCCAGTGTTCTGACGCCGCTGATCGCTTTTGTCTGGCTGCGCGAACGCTTGCATCCCTGCATCGGCGCTGCTGCAGCGCTTACCGCTGTTGGCGCGTTTCTGATGAGCGGGGCGGGAAAATCGCTTGGCGCGATGAATGTGGGCGACATCGCCTGCCTTGTGTCGGCGCTGTTCTATGCAGCCTGGACGGTGGCTTTGACGCAGCACTCGCGAAAGCATGGCAAACCCTTTGCAACCACCTGCCTGCATTGCGCAGTGGCGGTTGTTTTTTCTGCTGCCATTTGGGTGCCATTCGCGCCAGAACAGCCCGGCACCTTTCAAGGCGCTTTGCCAGAAGTGCTTTATTTGGGTCTGTTTTCAACCGCCATTGCCTTTGCCCTGACCGCCGCCGCACAGGCGCATATGTCAGCGTCAGGTTGTGCCGTTTTGCTTGCGGCAGAAAGCTTGTTCGGTGCGGCGGGTGCCATGCTGTTGCTGGGTGAACGTCCGGGACAGCTGCCTTTGTTGGGGGCCGCCCTGATGTTGATCGCAATCCTGATCGTCGCGCGCAGCCAGACCGGCCCGGCGCTTAACCCCACCCGATTTGCAGCACCTTAGACAGGAGCCCGTGCCATGACCGGACAAAACAATTCTGATTTGACACCGCAGTCGGTAACGTATGTTGCGGTGGAAGGTGACTATTTTGAAAAACGAAGCCTGCGCCGATATGCGGGCGTTTGGTCACTGTGGGCGTTAGGTGTTGGGGCTGTGATCTCTGGCCATTTTTCGGGCTGGAACCTTGGCCTCGCGGTTGGCGGCTGGGGCGGCATGATGATTGCGGCCGGCATAATGGCCGTGATGTTTCTGGCCCTGTCGTTCTGTATTGCGGAAATGAGCGCAGCCTTGCCGTTTAGTGGCGGGTCCTATTCGTTTGCGCGGATGGCGTTGGGCCCGTTCTGGGGGTTTGCATCCGGTCTGTGCGAGCATATCGAATATGTGCTGACCCCGGCGGTGATCTGCTATTTCATCGGGGCCTATCTGGGTGCAATTCTGGGCCCGGATGTGCCAGTGCTGGTCTGGTGGTGCGGCACCTATCTGCTGTTCATGGGGTTGAACATGGTGGGTGTTGCGTTGACCTTTCGGGTCACATTGGTGGTGACGCTGATCTCGCTGGCGATTCTGTTGTTCTTTTGCGTCGCGGCGTTGCCGCATGTTGATTTCGCGCGCTGGGCGATGAATATTGCATCTGACGGGTCTGAACTGCCGCAGGGCAATGGGGCCTTTCTGCCAATGGGATATGGCAGTGTGCTTGCCTGTCTGCCCTTTGCAGTCTGGCTGTATCTTGCGATTGAAGAACTGCCGATGGCTGCCGAGGAATCGGTTGATCCGGTGCGCGATATGCCAAAGGGGATTTTGTTTGCGCTGGGCACTTTGATTGCGACGGCGTTTCTGATTGCGGCGATCAACCCTGCCATCAAGGGCGTCGGCGCGTATAGTTTGGCACAATCGGGTGAACCGGTTCTGGATGGGTTTCGTGCCATTTTTGGTGGCGCAAAGGCCGATCTTCTTGGCCTAATTGCGCTGTCTGGGTTGGTTGCAAGCTTTCACGCGATTCTGTTTGCCCAGGGGCGGCAAATCTTTGCTCTGTCACGGTCGGGCTATTTGCCGCGGTTTTTGTCTGTCACCCACAGTGACCGCAAGACGCCGATTGTTGCCATGATGTTCGGTTGTGGCATCGGGTTGGCGTTCATGGTCGGGCTGACGGCATTCAGCGGGTCCAAGGGGGTCAGTGATGCGCGCATTGGTGGGCTGTTGCTGAACATGGCGGTGTTTGCGGCGATGCTTTCGTACCTTTCGCGGGCAGCGGCATTTTTGGCTTTGCGCTGGCGACATGCCGATCTGCCACGGCCGTTTGTCAGCCCATTCGGGGTGGCGGGTGCGTGGATTACCGTGGTAATCTGTCTGGTGACATTGGCCTATCAGGTGCGCGATGCGGCGTTTCTGGAGGGCGTGGTTTGGGTTGTGATCTGGATTGGGCTTGGTATCGCGTATTTTGTCTTTGTTGCGCGCCATCGGTTGGTGCTTAGCCCGGAAGAGGCGGCTGCTTTGGCGCGCAATCCGCGGCCAATGCGATGATAACACCGGCCGTTGCAACCGGTGCGTGCCGTCAGCGGCCGTGATTTGCCCACCATGCGGCGTAGTCGGCAACAAAGCGGTCCAGCAGGGCATCTGTTACATTTGGCATGACGATGGCATGCGCCAAACCGCCGTTGCAGGCCAATTGATAGGTGCGAACGATCTGGTCAGATGGTTCCGGGAATACCACCGTCAGCGAGTAGGGGTTGCAAAGCACCTCTGCCCCAAGATCGCGCAACCGCCCGGCCAAAGAATGCGCGCGGTTCACGCAGTGCAGGGCGTCATGGGCATAGCCGCCATAGCCATGCCCGAACAGCCGCGCCCAGACCGCCAGCACCGCATGGCCGTTGCGTGACCCCATCAAGGTGGTGTCGTTGGACCGCAGGTAGGCCACTGCGCGCGCAATCCGGTCAATATGTGGCCTCAGGCAGACAAGTGCACCGCACGGCATCGGCGTGCCGATCATCTTGTGACCGGATGTTGACAGACTATCAATTTCAGTCCCGAAGCTTGGCACAATCGCAGCCGGCACTTTTTGCAGGAGCGGCACCACCATAGCGTTCAGCGCGCCATCAACATGCACATATCGGCGGTCGCGGTCATACCCTGCTGAGGCAAGGGTAAACAGAGCGCCGGAAATATCATCATGCGCGCCTTTCATTGTTGTGCCGCAGGTCAGGGCCACGATCACCGGGCGGCCCTTCAGCGCAACCAATTGATCGGCGAAATCTGCAAGGTCGATCTCGCCGTTCGGGTGACAGGACACTTGCACAGACGGAATGCGCAAGATGCGCGCCGCCTTGGGAAGGGAATAATGCGCATCTGCGCTATGCATAAGGACGGCATCTGGCAGCATTTCGCGCCCCAGATAGATGCCCCAAAGATTTCCTTCTGTGCCGCTGGCACCGATAGAACCCCAATAGTCATCCAGGTTGTGGCATCCCCAAAGCCGCATCAGCCAGGTTATCGCCTCACGTTCTTGTTCGCAAACTTCTGATGCATAATGCGATCCGGCGTAGGGATCCCCCAGATTGTTGATCAGGTAGCCGTTCAATGAAGCGGGAACGCGTGGGGTAAAGCTTAGGTTATAAGGATAGCCGAGATGTGTTTCGTGCGCCAATTGCATGCGGTTTTTGACCTGCCCAAAAGTTGCCTCAAGCCGTTCGCTGCGATGTGTCTGGGCAAAGGGGTTGGTGTAGCGAAGTTCGGTCTTCATGGCGTCCATACCTTTTGGCTTGAACAGGAATGGGCGAGTGCCAACTGTTCGGTGATCCAGTCAGACTGCAGATTAAATAATTTGCGTGAATGGCGCGTCATCGGACAGGGTGACCAAGGCCGCCGTTAGGCGGGCCATAGGACCGTCTGAGCGCAATCAACCGAGGCAAAGCCTGTGACGCCAACGGCACTTGAGGGATATTTGGTGAGCCGGTCGGGATCCGAACCCGAGACCTACTGATTAAAAGTCAGTTGCTCTACCAACTGAGCTACCGGCCCACGCAAGGGGGGTGCATAGAAACTTCATATCCGGTGGTCAAGGGCGAAATCGGCGATACGTCTTGTCTGTCTGGCAAAAACTGAAAAGGCAGGCTAAAGGGGGGAAATGATGCAAATTCCTGCTGCCTGCGGCTTGGCCTTCATGAAAATGCACGGGTTGGGCAATGATTTTGTGGTGATCGATTCGCGCGGGCGCGAGGCGGTTATGACGGCTGGCCTGGCGCGGGCCATTGGCGACAGGCATCGTGGCGTCGGGTTTGATCAACTGGCCGAAATTCGTGGTCATGAAGATGCGGATTTCGCGCTGGATTTTTGGAACAATGATGGCAGCAGTGCTGCGGCTTGTGGGAATGCAACGCGTTGCGTTTGCGACCATATCATGACCGAGCAGGGGGTAACTTCGGTGCGGTTGGTCACGGCGCGCGGCAATCTGGCGGCGGTGCGCCGCGCCGACGGATTGATCAGTGTGAATATGGGTGCGCCACAGTTGGACTGGGCCGATGTGCCGCTTGCGCGCGCGATTGATACGTTGCACCTGCCGATGCCGGGTGATCCCGTGGCCGTTGGAATGGGTAATCCGCATGCCGTGTTTTTTGTGCCCGATGCGGAAGCGGTCGATCTTGCACGGCTGGGGCCACAAGTGGAGCATGACCCCCTGTTTCCGCAGCGCACGAATGTGGAATTTGTGACTGTGACCGGACCAGACCGCCTGCGGATGCGGGTGTGGGAGCGCGGCGCTGGCGTGACGCTGGCCTGTGGGTCGGGGGTTTGCGCGGTTGCTGTGGCCGCACATTTGCGGGGGCTGACGGGGCGGTCGGTTCAGATTGATGTCGATGGCGGCACGCTGGAGGTAGACTGGCGCGACGATGGGGTTTGGCTGACCGGGCCAGTGGCGCACGCTTTTGACGGACAGTTGTCTGCGGCGTTTGTGGCGGCAAACAGATGAACGCGCCGATCTTTGCGACGCTGGGCTGCCGTCTGAATGCCTATGAGACGGAGGCGATGAAGGAACTTGCCGCAAGCGCCGGGGTGCAGGGCGCTGTGGTGGTGAATACTTGTGCTGTGACCGCCGAGGCGGTGCGCAAGGCCAAGCAGGAAATCCGGCGGTTGCGGCGGGAAAACCCCGATGCAACCTTGATCGTGACTGGGTGTGCGGCGCAGACGGAGCCGGAAACCTTTGCAGCGATGCCCGAGGTAAGCCGCGTAATCGGCAATACGGAAAAGATGCAAGCGGCGACTTGGGCCGGGCTGGCAGTGCCGGATTTGATCGGTGTGACAGAACGGGTGCAGGTGGATGACATCATGTCGGTGGTTGAGACGGCGGGGCATCTGATTGATGGCTTTGGACGGCACCGGGCCTATGTGCAGGTGCAAAATGGCTGCGATCATCGCTGCACGTTTTGCATAATTCCGTTCGGGCGGGGCAATTCGCGGTCGGTGCCTGCGGGCGTGGTGGTGGATCAGATCAAGCGGCTGGTGGATAAGGGGTTTCTTGAGGTCGTCTTGACCGGCGTTGATCTAACGTCTTGGGGGGCGGATTTGCCGGGCGAACCAAAGCTTGGCGATCTGGTGATGCGGATTTTGCGGTTGGCCCCGGATCTGGCGCGGCTGCGGATATCGTCGATTGACAGCATCGAGGTGGACGAAGCCTTGATGGGGGTGATTGCGGGCGAGGCGCGGTTGATGCCGCATCTTCATTTAAGTTTGCAGGCGGGGGATGATCTGATCCTGAAACGAATGAAACGACGGCATTTGCGCGATGATGCGATCCGGTTTTGTGAGGATGCACGGAAACTGCGGCCCGAGATGGTGTTCGGCGCGGATATTATTGCGGGGTTTCCGACGGAGACGGATGCGATGTTTGAGAACTCGGTCTCCCTGATCAAAGAGTGCGGGCTGACGTTTTTGCATGTGTTTCCGTTTTCGCCCAGAAAAGGCACCCCGGCGGCACGGATGCCGCAAGTTCGGGGGCCGGAGATCAAGGAGCGGGCGGCAAGATTGAGAGCGGCGGGGGAGGTTGCGCTGGCGGCGCATTTATCGGGGCAGGTGGGGCGTCGTCTGCCGGTTTTGATGGAAGGCGCGCGGATGGGGCGGACGGAAGGGTTTGCAGAAGTTGATTTTGGAGCAGATCAACCGGAAGGGCAGATTGTGGAGGCTTTGATTTTGGGCAATCAGGGCGGGCGATTGGTGGCGTAACACGCGTGTTATGACGTTTAGAGTATTGATATTGTTGATTTTTGTGTATTTTTGTTAAATGTATTTTAACGGTTCGACCTTGTGCTTGTTGCCGATGCAGGATGCCTTCGGCGAGGATATTTTTGAACAGATGAAGTTGTTACCCTGCGTGTTTTGCTTGATCCGCTGAGCGGAGTTGGTGTGGCCATCCTGCCCGATAGGACTGACAACGCAGCCCTTCCGCCGCGCAATCTGATTGCTTTTGCGGAGAGCTCGTGTTCAGCGGCTTGCCAAGTAACCAGTTTCAAATTGCCAGGTCGCCTTCAGGCACCGGTGAGGGCATAGGCGCATTGGGTTCTAGCAAGAAATTCTCATTCGTGCGGTAACGCTTGAACTTGGCGCGGACGCCATAGCCGTTTGATCGGAGCCATGATCTGAATTCGAAACGATTTGCGCGGTCCACCTCGACAAAGATCAGCGGCTTGCAGCGTGAAAGCGTTTCTTTCAGACCGGCCAGCACGCGCAGCTCCATGCCTTCGACATCTATCTTGATGAAATCAACCTGACGGCCAGCGAGTGCATCATCGCCGACCAAGGTTTGCACAGTGCCATCACCTTCGACCAGCTTGCCTGCCCCCATGTTTTGATTTGGGGCTGATATGGCAAGGCCAGAGGCCGCGGTATCCGACAGGCCAAAGCCGATATGTGTGAAATCGGCGCGGTCGGTGAGGCCATTCAATTCGAGGTTGGAACGCAGGATGGTGATCGCCGCCGGGTTGGGTTCGAACAAGATGGATTGTGCGGCGCGCAAGAATTTCAAAGCGAACAGAGAATGATTGCCAATGTTGGCCCCGATGTCACAGAAAACCGAACCTGGGCGAAACCAGCGGCGGATAATTTCAAGCTCTTCCGCTTCATAGAACTGACCCAGAATGTGAAATTTCTGAATAACGTCGCGGCGGTTCGTGATGGTAAAGAAAACGGGTTCACCCAATATTACCGTGCGGACAATTTGGCCTACGGGCGTGCAAAACGGCAGCTCTGGGGTGATTATCTGGGCACTTGGTGCGTCTGCCATCGCGTTCATCTGATACTTCCCAAAGGGCGTGCCGACCGTGTTACACGAGTACGAAATCGCCGGGTGCGCGTGTGGTTTTCATGGAATACCTTGCATCGTAGGGATTGTCGCGGGGTTCGCGCTTTTTTCTGTGCTCAAGGCCGCGGACTGTGGCTTTTTTGAACAGTCAAGCGATGCCATGATCAGGTGCGGATCGTATCGCCCCGCTGCAATATGGGCGACAGTTCCACTACGTTACCCTCTTTGCCGCCTGCGATGATTTCGGCGGCGCGACAGCCGATTTCATGCCGGCAGGCATCCATGGTGGCAAGCTGGCGGGGCAAGCCATCGAGAAGTTCAACGCCGTTAAACGCGGCGAGGCCAATTTTGCCGGGGATATCGAGGCCAAGGTGGAGGCAGTACAGCAGGCCGCCAGCGCCGATCATGTCATTGGAATAATACAGGAAATCAACGTCCGGGGTGCGGGTCAGGACGGCGGCGGTCATTTCACGGCCTTTGAGAAGGGCGGAACCGCCGGAGTAAAACTCTCTGTCGACAAGGGCGATGCCAGCTTTTGCCAAAGCTTCCTCAAACCCTTCCAGCCGTTTGCGGGCGCGGTGGTCGTGCGGCATCATGGTGCCAAGGAAGGCGATTTTGCGGTAGCCTGCACTGATGATGGCTTCGGCCATCTGGCGGCCTGCGCGGCGGTGGGAAATGCCGACTGCGCTATCCACTGGCACGCCGTCAATATCCATGATCTCGACTATCGGAATGCCCGCGTTTTGCAACATGGCCTGGGCTGCGGGGGTATGTTCCAGCCCGGCGATGATGACGCCCGAGGGCCGCCATGACAGCATTTCATAAAGCACGGTTTCTTCGCGGTCGGGCGAATAGTTGGTCACACCAACAACGGGTTGCAGGCCGGTGGTTTCCAGCGTGGCGGAAATGCCAGCCATCACCTCGGGGAACACCATGTTTGACAGGGACGGGATGATGACGGCCACAAGGTTGACACGGCTGCTGGCCAGCGCGCCTGCGATTTTGTTGGGCACATAGCCCAAGGTGCGAGCGGCCTCTAGCACACGGTCGCGGGTTGCGGCGGAGACATCGCCGCGCGAGCGAAGAACTCGGCTGACAGTCATTTCGCTGACGCCCGATGCCTCGGACACATCGCGCAGGGTGAGGGTGCGTTTGGGGGGGGTCTTTGGTGGTTGCGTCACAGGGGCGGCACCTTTGGGTAACGTCGGTTCCAATGTGTTAACGCAAACGAGGGTCTTGTCCAAGGTGGCATGTTTGGTTATGTTAACGCTAACAGTCTTTGGGCTGCGGCTATCCCTCGTGTGATGAAAGCTCCTAAAAGTTTCACGCGGCGGGTTGGGGGGAGTGGTGGGCCAAACTTCGCTTCCCCCCTTTGCGCCACTTGCTTTGTTTGGCGGGCGGGCCTATACGGCTTTTAACAGCGGTTTCGGCGTCCACACCCGAAGCTACCGATAGTCACAAGCGGGCCTGTTGGCCCGTTTTTTGTTTTTGGAACACTCATGTCTGATCTTATCGCGAAAACTGCCATTGACCGGCGCTTGGCCGAGATTGTGACCCCGGCCATTGAAGGTTTGGGGTTCGAGCTGGTGCGCATTCGGTTGATGGGCGGCAAGACGCGGACGTTGCAGATCATGGCGGACCGGCCTGAGGGCGGGATTATCGTGGAAGACTGCGCCAAAATCTCGACCGCCGTGTCGGTGGTGTTGGATGTCGAAGACCCGGTTGAGGATCAGTATATTCTTGAAGTGTCATCCCCCGGCATTGACCGCCCGCTGACGCGGTTGAAGGACTTTGAGATGTGGAAGGGCTATGAAGCCCGGATCGAGACGACTGAACTGATCGACGGGCGGCGGCGCTTTAAGGGGCTGTTGCAGGGCGTTGAGGGCGAGGAAGTGCTGATTGAGCTGGAAGAAGGCGCGGAAGCCGTGACCATCGGGTTGCAGTTTGAGTGGCTGTCGGATGCAAAACTGGTGCTGACCGATGATCTGATTGCGGAAATGCTGAAGCAGCGCAAAGCGAGCGGCAGCTTTGACGAAGCCGATTTTGACGAGATTGAAACAAGTGAAGGGGACGGCGACGAGGCCGTGACCCCTGAAACCAAACACTAAGACCGGAGGATACCATGGCGATTACTTCTGCGAACCAGCTGGAACTGTTGCAAACAGCGGAAGCTGTGGCACGGGAAAAGATGATCGACCCCGAGTTGGTGATCGAGGCGATGGAGGAATCCTTGGCCCGTGCGGCCAAGTCGCGCTACGGGTCAGAGCTGGACATTCGGGTGAAGATTGATCGCAAGACCGGGCGGGCGACGTTTGCGCGCATTCGGACGGTGGTTGAAGATGATCTGATGGAAAACCACCATGCGCAGATGACGGTGAAAGAGGCGAAGGCGCATCTGGCCGAGGCTGCCGTGGGCGATGAGATTATCGATGAAGTACCGCCGGTGGAATTGGGCCGGATTGCAGCACAATCGGCCAAGCAGGTGATCTTGCAAAAGGTGCGCGAAGCGGAACGCGACCGGCAGTATGAAGAATTCAAGGACCGCAAGGGCACGATCATCAACGGTCAGGTCAAGCGTGAGGAATACGGCAATATCATCGTTGATATTGGCCGGGGCGAAGCAATTCTGCGCCGGAACGAAAAGATCGGTCGCGAAAGCTATCGCCCGAATGACCGTATCCGCGCCTATATCAAGGACGTGCGCCGCGAAGCGCGGGGGCCGCAGGTGTTCCTATCCCGAACCGACCCGCAGTTCATGGCGGAATTGTTCAAGATGGAAGTGCCGGAAATTTACGATGGCATCATCGAGATCAAGGCTGTGGCACGGGATCCGGGATCGCGCGCCAAGATTGCGGTGATTTCCTATGACAATTCGATTGATCCCGTGGGTGCTTGCGTGGGTATGCGCGGTTCCCGCGTGCAGGCCGTGGTGAACGAACTGCAGGGCGAAAAGATCGACATTATTCCGTGGAATCAAGATCAGGCGACGTTCCTTGTGAACGCGTTGCAACCTGCCGAAGTCAGCAAGGTTGTGATCGACGATGATGCGGGCAAGATCGAGGTTGTGGTGCCGGATGAGCAGCTAAGCCTTGCGATTGGGCGGCGTGGGCAAAACGTGCGTCTGGCAAGCCAACTTACAGGGCTTGATATTGATATTGTCACCGAATCGGACGA
Source organism: Pseudorhodobacter sp. (assembly GCA_031413495.1). Taxonomy (GTDB): domain Bacteria; phylum Pseudomonadota; class Alphaproteobacteria; order Rhodobacterales; family Rhodobacteraceae; genus JACMNW01. The sequence goes on from JANOFE010000014.1 coordinate 38,615, forward strand.
ATCGGCGCGCCGTCAGGCTGAATTCACCGAACGCACCAAGCTGTTCATGGATACGCTGGATATTGACGAGATGATGGCGCAGTTGCTGGTATCCGAAGGGTTCTCGAACCTTGAAGAAGTGGCTTATGTGGACACGGATGAGCTGCTGTCGATCGACGGGTTTGATGAAGGCACGGCAAGTGAATTGCAGGCCCGCGCCAAGGATTATCTGGAAGCGGCCAACGTCAAGGCGATGGAAACCGCCCGTGCGCTGGGTGTGGAAGATAGCCTTGTGAACTTTGAAGGTCTGACGCCGCAAATGCTGGAAGCCTTGGCTAAGGACGATATCAAGACGCTGGAAGATTTCGCGACTTGTGCGGACTGGGAACTGGCGGGCGGTTGGACCACGGTGAACGGTGCGCGGGTGAAGGATGAAGGCGTGCTGGAGCAGTTTGATGTCAGCCTAGAGGAGGCGCAGCATCTGGTGATGACGGCACGGGTTATGCTGGGCTGGGTGGATGTGGCAGACCTGCCGCAACCCGCAGCCGAAGAAGAAGAGGAGGCCGAGGTCTGATTTCAGACTTCGGGGCAACCAGAGTTGACGCGCGGTGGAAAAGACGACCCCAAGGATGACCCGGAGCGCCGGTGCATTGTGACGGGGGAAAGCCAACCCAAGGGTGGATTGATCCGCTTTGGGGTGGGGCCGGAGGGCGAAGTGGTGCCAGATGTTCTGGGCCGCCTGCCGGGCCGGGGGTTCTATGTGGAAGCGAACCGGGTGTCGATTGAAAAGGCCGCGAAGAAGGGGCTGTTTGCCCGTGCCGCGCGCCAGCCGGTGAAGGTGCCGGAAGGGCTTGCCGATTTGATTGAGGCGCAACTGCTTCGGCGGGTGATTGATCTGATCAGCCTGTCGCGTAAATCCGGGTCTGCCTTGACCGGATATGAAAAGGTGAAAGACCTGCTGACAAAGGGTCAGGCGCGGGTTTTGATACAAGCATCAGACGGGTCGGAGCGGGGCAAAACAAAGCTGCGCGCGCCCGAAGGAAAGAACAGCTTTATCGGCTGTTTAACGGCACAGGAATTGGGTTTGGCATTCGGGCGCGATCGTGCGATACACGTTGCGCTTTCGTCTGGTGGACTCACGTCACGTGTTATAGAGGAAGCGGCACGGCTTGCAGGTTTGCGCGAGCCTGTAGGCGGTTCGACCGCCCAAAAGGATGAACTAGACGCATGAGCGATACAGACGGTAAAAAGCCCCTTGGCCTTGGTGGCGGCACAGCACCTCGTCCCGGACAGGTGAAGCAAAGCTTCAGCCATGGCCGCACGAAAAGTGTGGTGGTGGAAACCAAACGCAAGCGCGTTGTGGTGCCAGTAAAGCCCGGCACGCCGGGGGCCACAGGTGGCCAAGCCACGCATTTGGGCGATCCGTCCAAACGGCCAGCGGGCATTTCCGACGCGGAAATGGAACGCCGGATGACGGCACTTCGCGCTGCAAAAGCACGCGAGGCCGATGATGCGATCAAGCGCGCCGCAGATGACAAGCTGCGTGAAGACGACCGCGCCAAGCGCCGTGAAGAAATTGAGACAAAAGACCGCGAAGAGCGGGAACGCGTTGAAGCGGCCAAGATCAAGGCTGTTGAGGCCGATCGTGCTGCCCGCGCCGAAGCGGCTGCGAAAGTGGTGCAGGCGGATGCGCGTAAGGCCGATGTGCTTGGCACGACCCGCCGCGCGGCACCTGCACCAGCTGCTGCCGCAACCAAAGCAGGGGCTGCGGCCCCAGCTGCGCCTGCTGTGGATGACAATATCCGCGGTCCCGCGTCGCTTAAGCCAGCTCTTGGCCCACGCAAAACCGACCGTGAGCGCGAGCCACGCGGCGATGACCGGGATCGCAATGCCAAGGCCAAGGTTGATGATGCGCGCCGCACCGGCAAGCTGACGCTGAACGATGCGCTGGCCGGTGAAGGCGGGCGCACGCGCAGCATGGCTGCGATGAAGCGCAAGCAGGAAAAAGCCCGCCAAAAGGCGCTTGGCTTTAGCAAGCCTGAAAAGCAATTCCGCGATGTGCAGCTGCCTGAAACCATTGTGGTGCAGGAACTGGCAAACCGGATGGCCGAACGGGCAGCAGATGTTGTCAAAAGCCTGATGAAAATGGGTATGATGGTGACGATGAACCAAGCCATTGATGCCGATACGGCGGAACTGGTGATCGAAGAATTCGGCCACAAAGCGGTGCGCGTGTCTGACGCCGATGTAGAGCAAGTAATTGATCAGGTTACGGATTCTGATGACAGCTTGTTTACGCGCCCCCCGATTGTGACAATCATGGGCCATGTTGACCACGGCAAGACATCTTTGCTGGACGCCATTCGCAAGACATCTGTTGTCACCGGCGAAGCGGGCGGCATTACCCAGCATATCGGTGCCTATCAGGTGACCACTGATGCGGGCGCGAAACTGACGTTCCTTGATACCCCAGGTCACGCAGCCTTTACATCCATGCGCCAGCGCGGCGCACAGGTGACGGATATTGTGGTGTTGGTTGTGGCAGCAGATGATGCCGTGATGCCGCAGACGATCGAGGCGATCAAGCATGCGAAAGCGGCCAATGTGCCGATGATCATTGCGATAAACAAGATCGACAAGCACGACGCCAACCCTACACGCGTGCGCACCGATTTGTTGCAGCACGAAATTGTGGTGGAAGCCATGTCGGGCGATGTGCTGGACGTTGAAGTATCGGCCAAAACTGGCGCTGGCTTGGACAAGCTGTTGGAAGCGATTGCGCTGCAGGCCGAAATTCTGGAACTGCGCGCCAACCCGGACCGCGCGGCATCTGGTGCGGTGATCGAGGCCAAGCTGGATGTGGGCCGTGGCCCGGTGGCGACGGTTCTGGTGCAAAACGGCACCCTGCGCAAAGGCGATATCTTTGTGGTGGGCGAGCAGTGGGGCAAAGTGCGCGCGTTGATCGACGATCAGGGCAAGCGGATTGACGAGGCCGGGCCATCGGTGCCGGTTGAGGTGCTGGGTCTGAACGGCACCCCTGCGGCGGGTGATACGCTGAACGTGGTGGAAACCGAAGCGCAGGCGCGTGAGATTGCGACCTACCGTGAAAAAGCCGCCAAAGATAAACGCGCCGCTGTTGGTGCTGCGGTCACGCTGGAGCAGTTGATGGCGAAAGCCAAGGCTGACAAAGACGTGGCAGAGCTGCCGATTGTGGTGAAAGCCGATGTGCAGGGATCTGCCGAAGCCATCGTTCAGGCGATGGAAAAGATCGGCAATGACGAGGTGCGCATTCGCGTGCTGCATTACGGCGTTGGCGCGATCACTGATTCGGATGTGGGTCTGGCGGAAGCGTCCGGTGCGCCGATCATCGGGTTTAACGTGCGCGCGAATGCGTCTGCACGCCAAACCGCCAGCCAGAAGGGTGTGGAAATTCGCTATTACTCCGTCATCTATGATCTGGTCGATGATATCAAAGCCGCCGCGTCTGGCTTGCTGAAAGCCGAGATTCGCGAAACCTTCATCGGGTATGCGCAGATCAAGGAAGTGTTCAAGGTTACCGGGATTGGCATGGTGGCAGGGTGTATCGTGACCGAAGGCATTGCAAGGCGGTCTGCCGGCGTGCGGTTGCTGCGTGACAACGTCGTGATCCATGAAGGCACGCTGAAGACGCTGAAACGCTTTAAGGACGAAGTGAAAGAAGTGCAGTCAGGCCAGGAATGCGGCATGGGCTTTGAGCGCTATGAAGATATTCGCCAAGGCGATGTGATCGAAATATTCGAGCGTGAAGAGATTGCCCGCACGCTGGCATGATTTGCGATTGAGACAAACAAAAAGGCCGGGCAAATTGCCCGGCCTTTTTGTTGCAGGCGCAGTGATTGTTTCAGGCAGCGCGAACCGAAGTGACTGGAAAGCCCACATAGTTGCGTTCATCGACTTTGATCACTACCTTGCCGTCAGCAAGTTGGGCCACGACTGGCCCTTGCACAAAGACGCAACTTCCCAATGATATTGTTCGCAGCATTCGACTTCCCCCCAGAAGTGCTTCCCTAAAGGTAAAGCTAATAGGGATTCCCTTGAAGGCAACCTGCAAATGTCTGTCCTATCCGAATTTGCCTTAGTTTTGCCACTTTTACCTAAAGCCATTCCCGCAAGATGGGGATAAGTGGCAAATCGGCGGGGGGCATGGGGTAATTTCGCATGTCATTCGGACGCACCCATGCCAGATTTTGGCCCTCTGCCCCGGTGGCGATTCCCTGCCATTTGCGGCAGGCGAACAGCGGCATCAAAAGGTGGAAATCGGGATAACTGTGGCTGGCGAAGGTGAGCGGGGCGAGGCAACTGGCGTGGGTGTCGATGCCGAGTTCTTCCTTGAGTTCGCGGATCAGGGCTGCTTCGGGGGATTCACCCGGTTCCACCTTGCCGCCAGGAAATTCCCAGAGACCGGCGAGGGATTTGCCTTTGGGGCGTTGGGCGAGAAGCACGCGACCATCGGCGTCTATCAGGGCTACGGCAGACACGAGGATAATTTTCATGGCGGGCTTTCGCTGCCCGCAGCGGCGGGGGTTTCACACCCCGTCGCCAGTTGTTTTTTGAACCGATGGCGCACCAACTGGCAACCCCCGTGGGATATTTGTGAACAGATGAAATCAGGAGTGGAGCGTTAAGAACGGTAGTCGGCGTTGATCTCGATGTAGCGGTTGGTCAGATCGCAGGTCCAGACGGATTTTGCCGCTTTGCCAAGGCCAAGATCAATAGCGATGATCAGGTCTTGCTGGCGCATATAGGCGGCACCTGCTGCCTCGACGTAGTCTGGGTTGCGCCAGCCATCTTTGGCGACAAGCAAATCGCCGAAATGAATGGTGAGTTTGTCACGCTCGGCCTGTGCGCCGGATTTGCCGATGGCAGCGATGATGCGGCCCCAGTTAGGGTCTTGCCCGGCGAGGGCGGTTTTCACGAGGGGGGAATTGGCGATGGCCATGGCGGTTTTGTGAGCGTCGTCGTGTGTAGCGGCACCTGAGACGCGGATTTCGACGAATTTGGTGGCACCTTCGCCGTCGCGGATGACCTGATGGGCGAGGTTTTGCATGACGGCGTGAAGGGCCGCCTCAAACACTTTGGCAACCGGGCCTTTCACTTGGGTGGCGGGGCTTTGGCCGGTGGCACACAACAGCAATGCGTCGGAGGTGGAGGTATCGCTGTCCACCGTGATGGCGTTGAAGGTGGTATCGACGTTGCGCGACAGCATGCGCTGCAGGGCGGGGGCGGGGATTTTGGCATCGGTAAAGATGTAGACCAGCATGGTGGCCATATCGGGGGCGATCATGCCCGATCCTTTGGCGATGCCTGCGATGTGGATCGGGCCACCGTCGCCTTGCACGGTCGCTGTGGCGCCTTTGGGGAAGGTATCGGTCGTCATCATGGCAAGGGCGGCCATTTCGATGGCGCCTTCGCGCAGGGTGGCGCTTAGGGCCGGGATTTTGGCGATTATTTTGTCGTGCGGCAGGGGTTCACCGATAACGCCGGTGGAGGAGGAAAACACGCGGGAGGCGGGCAGTTCAAGTTCGGCGGCAACAGCGGCGGTGATGGCCGCGACAGAGGCATCGCCCACCTTGCCGGTGAAGGCGTTGGAATTGCCGGAATTGACGATGATGGCTGCACCTGCTCCCGTGGGCACGGACATTGCCAGTTTATCCTGACAATCGCGCACGCAGGCGGCGCGGGTGGTGGAGCGGGTAAAGACGCCTGCGATACTGGTGCCGGGGGCAAGCCGGATCAGCATCACATCCTTGCGGTTGGCATAGCGCACGCCGGCCTCGGCTGCCGAAAACTCGACGCCCGCGATGCGGGGCAGGGATGGAAAGCCGTCTTTCGGGGCGAGCGGTGATATAGGTTTGGCGGCCTTGGAGGGCGCTGGTTCAGCGCCCATCAGGGCCTTGCCCAGCTTTTTCTTAAGCGACTTTGCTTCGGCCTTCCAATCGGTCTTACCCATAGCTGCCCCCGTCTTTGAGATTTATTTATCCAGCACAGTTTCGTCGCGCAAGAATTTGGGATCAATCCCTTCGCCGGGGCGGGTGATGGTGGCGGCGGTGGTAAGGCCGTTCAAATGCGCCTCGATCGCCTTTTGTTCAATCTCGGCGGCCAGTTCATCGCGCAGATCATCCAGCGGTGGCGCAGCAGCGATGCGGGTTTCTTTGACCAGAATAAGATGCCAGCCGAAATCTGATTTCACCGGCGCGGTGACTTTGCCAGCCTCGGCCGCCACGACCGCATCTTCAAACGGTTTCACCATGGCACCCAAGCCGAACCAACCCAGATCGCCACCATTGGCACCCGATCCGGTATCGGTGGAATTGGCTTTGGCAAGTTCGGCAAAATCTGCGCCGCCGTCCAGTTCCGTTTTCAGGGCTTTTGCTTTTTCTTCGTCTTCAACCAGAATATGCGCAGCGCTGTATTCCGTTTGCGGGGCGGCATCTTTGAAGCGCGCATCATAGGCGGCTTGCAGGGTGGTGTCTGTAACGGACGCACCGACCACCGCTTGTAAGGCGATGCCCGACAAATAGCCGCGCTTGTTGTTTTCAACAGCAATCAGATCGCGCTTGGCGATTTTATCGCCCAAGGATTGTTCCAACACGGTTTGCTGGATGAGTTGTTCCAGAATGCCCTTGAACAGCACATCATCAGGCAAGGCCTGATACTGTTCCGAAAGGGTGCCACGCAAAACGATCATTTGGCCAAGGGTGATGTTGGTGCCGTTGACGGTGGCCACAACGGTATCTGCGGTCATATCCTGTGCCTGTGCCGGGGCGGTGATGGCAAGGGCGCTGACCACGGCCAATGTCCGCCAAAAACCTGTATATTTCATCACTTCACCTACTCCTGATCTCTGCGCAGACCTGTGCTGCGTTGACTTGACCCTAGCTACCCCTTACATCGCAAAAGTCGCGTGCAGCGGGGCGTTTGGTGCCTTGGCGGTTCTTTTAAGGAACGAGGTCGGGGCGGGCAAGCCCACAGCCACACACGATGATGTCAGGAACCCCTGATATACAGAAATTGGCCAGGCGGAGAAAATATGCTGGGTCTTGGAACCATCACTCGGAAGGTCTTTGGCACGCCAAATGACCGCAAAGTCAAATCGGTTCGCCCGTTGGTCGCCCAGATCAACGCGCTGGAGCCGCAGTTTCAGGCAATGTCGGATGAGGCGATACTGGCCAAGACCGCCGAATTGCAGGGCCGCGCGCAATCGGGCACCGCTTTGGACGATTTGCTGCCGGAAGCCTTTGCCAATTGCCGTGAGGCCGCACGGCGCGCTTTGGGTTTGCGGGCGTTTGATGTGCAGCTGAAGGGCGGGATTTTCCTGCATCAGGGCAATATTTCGGAAATGAAAACCGGTGAGGGGAAAACCCTCATGGCGACCTTTCCGGCCTATCTGAACGCACTGGCGGGCAAGGGCGTGCATATCGTGACGGTCAACGATTATCTGGCCAAGCGCGATGCGGAATGGATGAGCAAGGTTTACGGCGCTTTGGGCATGACGACAGGGGTGGTTTACCCCTATCAGCCCGATGCTGAGAAGAAAGAAGCCTACAAGGCCGACATCACCTATGCGACCAACAACGAGTTGGGCTTTGATTATCTGCGCGACAATATGAAGGCGTCGCTTGAGGAGATGTCGCAACGCGGGCATTTCTATGGAATCGTCGATGAAGTGGATTCTATCCTGATCGACGAGGCGCGCACGCCGCTGATTATCTCGGGGCCATCACAAGACCGGTCGGATCTGTATCAGAAGGTGGATATTCTGATACCAAGCTTGACGGAAGAGCATTTCAAGCTGGACGAGAAAACCCGGAATGTCACCTACACCGAAGATGGCAACGAGTTTATCGAACAGGCGTTGTTGGCAAACGGGTTGCTGCCGGAAGGCCAGTCTTTGTACGACCCCGAAAGCACCACGTTGGTGCATCATGTGACGCAGGCCCTGCGGGCGCACAAGCTGTTCACCAAAGACCAGCAATATATCGTGCGCGACGGCGAGGTGATGCTGATCGACGAATTCACCGGGCGTATGATGCGCGGGCGGCGGCTGTCAGACGGGTTGCATCAGGCGATTGAAGCCAAGGAACGTGTGGCGATCCAGCCGGAAAACGTGACGCTGGCGTCGGTGACCTTTCAGAATTATTTCCGGCTTTACAAAAAGCTGGGCGGCATGACCGGCACGGCATCTACCGAAGCTGATGAATTCATGCAGATTTATGGGCTTGGTGTGGTGGAAGTGCCGACCAACCGCCCTGTGGCGCGCAAAGACGAGCATGACAAGGTGTACCGCACCGCCAAGGAAAAATACGCAGGCATCGTGGATGAAATTAAAGACGCGAATGCCAATGGGCAGCCTTTGTTGGTGGGCACGACCTCGATTGAAAAGTCGGAGTTTCTGTCAGGTTTGCTGAAAGAAGCCGGGGTTCCGCACAATGTGCTAAATGCGCGCCAGCATGAACAAGAAGCACAGATTGTGGCCGATGCGGGCAAGTTTGGCGCGGTGACGATTGCCACCAACATGGCCGGGCGCGGCACCGACATTCAGCTTGGCGGCAATGTGGAAATGATTGTGATGCAGGCGATTGCCGCCGATCCGCATCTGAACCCCGACGCAGTGCGCACGCGGATCGAGGCAGAACATGCGGCTGAGAAGGCGCAAGTGATTGCGGCGGGTGGGCTTTATGTGCTGGCAACGGAACGGCACGAGTCCCGCCGGATTGACAACCAGCTTCGCGGGCGGTCCGGGCGGCAGGGTGACCCTGGGCGATCTTCGTTTTTCCTGAGTTTGGAAGACGATCTGATGCGTATTTTCGGGTCTGAACGTCTGGACAAGGTGCTGTCGACGCTGGGCATGAAAGAGGGCGAGGCGATTGTGCATCCTTGGGTGAACAAAAGCCTAGAGAAGGCGCAAGCCAAGGTTGAGGGGCGCAATTTCGACATCCGCAAGCAATTGCTGAAATTCGACGATGTGATGAATGACCAGCGCAAAGCGATTTTCGGTCAGCGGCTGGAGATTATGCAATCGCAGGATCTGGGCGAAATCGTGCAGGATATGCGCCATCAGGTGATTGACGATCTGGTGGATGCCTATATGCCGCCGAAATCTTATGCCGACCAGTGGGACGCGGCGGGTTTGAAGGCGGGCAGCATGGAGATGTTGGGGCTGGATTTGCCGATTGCTGATTGGGCCGGTGAAGAAGGCGTAGATCAGGATGCCATGCGCGATCGGATTATGGTTGAGAGCGACAAGTTGATGGACCAAAAGGTAGCTGCCTTTGGACCAGACGCGATGCGCAATATCGAAAAGCAGCTGTTGTTGCAGACGATTGACGGCAAGTGGCGTGAACATTTGCTGCGGCTTGAACATCTGCGGTCGGTCGTTGGTTTTCGGGGCTATGCCCAGCGCGACCCGCTGTCAGAATACAAAAACGAAGGCTTCACGTTGTTTGAATCGATGCTGAATTCGTTGCGTCAAGATGTGACGCAAAAGCTGGCACAGGTGCGGCCATTGTCGAAAGAAGAACAAGACGCGATGATGGCGCAGTTTCTGGCGCAGCAACAACGCCAAGCGCAAGCAACCGCCCCGGTAGAGGTGGCAGTGGCGCCTGCTGCCGCACCTTTGGCGGCGCTTGCAGGGTTTGTGGAAACAGACCCCGCCACTTGGGGCAACCCCGCGCGCAATGATTCTTGCCCCTGCGGATCGGGTAAGAAGTTCAAGTATTGCCACGGTCAGCTGGCCTGATTGTGGCAATTCTGTGGTCTACTCGCCTTAAGGGTGACACGAATCCACCCTTACAACCCTAGGTTGCCACATTCTGGCCATCTTGTTGCCACTCCATCGCCCGAATTGGCCCCTAGGTTGGTTCGGTAGTGATCTTGGGGAAGATTTCGATGGAACTAAAGCGCCGGCTGTCACTGGTGGTTGCAATTATGTCTGTTGCCCTTGCGTCCGGGCATCTTGTGCAAAATGTGCTGATCACGCCTGTAAAATTGGCCAGCGCCACGGCCGATCATCAACCCGTTGACATTACGCTTGTTGCCGCTGGACCAGAGGTTGTTTCGCCCCCTGCTAACCCTGCGGCGTTTGTAATGCCGACACCGTCTTTTGCAGCAATAGCGACAGACGATGCCCCAAGCATTTTCACCCCGCCGGAGGATCCGATACTTCAGGCGGAATTGGGTACAAACCCCCCGGCGAAGATCATACTGGCAGACAAATGTGCGATGACCTTTGATCTGGTGGCAGAACCTGCAGCGATGATTGGGTTAACGCTTGTCGCCCCCTGCCATGCAAATGAACGTGTTGTGCTGCGCCATGATGGTCTGGCGGTAACCGGCAAAACGTCGGGGACCGGGGCACTTTTCGTGTCGCTTCCCGCGTTTAATAGCACAGCTACGGTAACAGTTCGCTTTCGCGATGGTCAGTCCGTTGCAGCAACGCTGACCCTGCCAGAGGCAACCGAAGTGCGGCGATTTGGTGTGCAATGGCTGGGGGATGACGCGTTCCAAATTCATGCGTTCGAAAACGGCGCTGATTATGGCCAAGTTGGCCATGTGTCAGCCGCCGACCCGCAACTGCCGCCCGCCGGCCAAACCCTTAGTGGTGGGTTCTTGTCGGTTCTTGGGAATGATCAGGTCGAGTTTCCGATGCTGGCCGAGGTTTATACTTATCCCGTCGCCAACGATGCGCCGGTGCGGATCGTTGTCGAAGCCGCCGTAACCAAGGGCACCTGCGCCCGTGAAATTCTGGGTGAAACGCTTGCCGACATTGGCGGTGTCACAACGATGACTGAATTGACCCTTGCAATGCCAGATTGCAGTGCTGTTGGGGACATTCTTGTGTTGAAGAATCTTGATCCTGACCTGAAGATCGCCACTGCAGACTAAGGTAAGGCAGGCGGTCAATGGGGTGTTACCTGTGGCAGGCAGCGGCGGTTGCCGTGTTTCTGAATGGCACGTGTGTTCTGGCCCAAGATGTGACCCTGACCGCCCGGGATGGCGGTATAGCTTTGTCAGGCGTATTGCAGGGCTATGATGGTGAGTTTTACCGCATTGAAACCAGCTATGGCATGCTGACTGTGGATGGTCAGGGGGTGCTGTGCGATGGCCCCGGCTGCCCGGATTTGACATCTCCCAAAGCAGTGGTGCGATTTGTCGGCGCACCTGATTTAGGGCTTGCCCTGCTGCCGCAGCTTCTTGCCAGTTTTGCGCTATCGCGAGGGTTTGGCTATGAAGCGGTTGCTGGCCCCCAGTTCGAAGCCAAAATCACCGAACCTGCAACGGGTAATCTTTTGGCAGAGTTTAGTTTTGTTCCATACACACCGCAGATGGCGCGCGCTGCCCTTGCCGCGGGTCGCGCGGAGTTGGTTGTAGCCGCCGCAGTGGAGCCTGACTTTGGCCATCGCGCGTTGGCGCTGGATGCGTTGTTGGCGATTGTGGCACCCGACAATCCGACACCAAAGATTTCGACCGCCGATCTTGCCCTTGCGCTAACCGGTGATGTCGTCAACTGGCAAGAGGTTGGTGGCCCCGATATGCCGATTGTGCTGCACGCATTGGCGCCAGATACGGATTTGCAACGGGCGCTGCAAGCACGGCTTGGACAGCCGGTTGCAGCGGCGATCCTTCATCCCGATATGGCGTCACTTGCAGCAGCTGTTGCGCGCGACCCATGGGCGTTGGCCGTTACCGGGCGGGCCCTGCAGGGCGCGGCGCGTGCGCTGCCCCTGACAGATAGCTGTGGTTTTCCACTGCTGCCAACGGCTCTTGCGGTAAAAGCCGAGGATTACCCATTGTCGCTGCCGATCTTTCTGCTGACCCCGCGCCGCCGGTTGCCGCTTTTCGCGCGTGAATTTCTGGATTATTTGGCCACCCCCGCCGCACAATCCGCCATTCGCGCGGCTGGATTCATTGATCGCGCGGCAGAGCGCCAAGCCATGACTGCTGATGGTTTGCGCCTGATCAATGCCATTCAAGGTGCGGGCGACGAGGTAGCCCTGCCGGATTTGAAGCGGCTGGTCGCGGGTATGGCGGGGGCGGACCGTCTTTCGCTGACCTTCCGGTTTGAAGATGGGTCTTCGCAGCTGAATGCCCATTCGATTGAAAACCTGACCGATCTTGCACGCCTGTTGGAAACCGGGGCGTTCAAGGATGAAGACCTTGTTTTCGCGGGATTTTCAGATGGTTCAGGTGCGGCGCAGGCCAATCTTGATCTGTCGCGGGCAAGGGCGCAAAGCGTGGCTGATGCTTTACGGCGGGCCGCACCGGATTTGGAAGATGCGTCAATCCCACGCGTGGATGCCTACGGTGAAACCATGCCGATGGCCTGTGATATCACCGCGCCGGGGCGACAATTGAACCGGCGGGTAGAGCTGTGGATCAAGCCCGCCGTCACAGATAGCCCTGCGCCCTGAAACTTAATTCACGCTCTTTGCCGATGATCAGATGATCATGCAGGGTGACGCCCAGAATGTGCGCAGCGTCCTTGATCTGATGGGTGATGGTGATATCCGCTTCAGATGGCGTGGGGTCGCCTGACGGGTGATTATGGACCAAAATCAGGGCGGACGCGTTCAGTTCCAGCGCGCGCTTCACCACTTCGCGCGGGTAAACCGGTACATGATCTACCGTGCCACGGGCCTGCGGCTCGTCCGCAATCAGCACATTCTTGCGGTCGAGGAACAGGATACGAAACTGTTCAGCCTCCAGATGCGCCATGGCGGTGTGGCAATAGTCCAGCAGTGCCGCCCAGGATGACAGCACGGGGCGGTGCATCACCCGCGCGCGCATCAGGCGCTGCGATGCCGCCTCGATGATCTTCAGTTCCAGAACAACCGCGTCGCCCACACCCTTCACGGCCAGAAGGCGCGCGGTGGATGCGGTGATCACACGGTTGAAATCACCAAACGTGTCCATCAACAGCCGGGCAAGGGGTTTCACATCCTGCCGGGGAATGGCGCGAAACAAGACCAGTTCCAACAGTTCATAATCTGGCATGGCGCCTGCCCCACCTTCCAGAAACCGGGCGCGCAGGCGTTTGCGATGATCGGCAATGTAGGATGGCAAGCGGTCGGGCAGCGCGGCACTGACAGCTTCATCACTGTCTGCGAACAGCGGCAAGGACGCGTCTTGGAAGGCACGGTCGATTGACATAGCTCATCCTTCTCTCGCCATGGTGAAGGAAAGATTAACGGCTTTCATTTCGGCAAAAAAATCCCCGCCGGAGGCTACCCGATATGCCAAAATCGCTGCATCAGACGTTGATCGCGGTGGCGCGCCGCGGATAGGGGGTCGAGTGCCCCGTGAGCGGCCCCCAGTTAAGGGCAGCCCGTGCAGGCCTACCAAAAGCCCTTGTCAATGGCCAACAACGGCGCTACATCCGG
>JANOFE010000015.1:0-13615 GCA_031413495.1 Pseudorhodobacter sp.
ACCTTGTTTTCAAAACGCCACCAAAAGGCGCTACCTGCCTAATATTTAATCACACCGCCCAGAATCGCATGATACAATCCACCTGCAAAACCTATCGCGATTGTTCCTGCCTAACAGAAATGATCAGAGGGCTAGGCAAGAAACCTTGGGGGGACGTGGCCCATGAAGAAGATCGAGGCAATCATCAAGCCGTTCAAGCTTGATGAGGTCAAGGAAGCGCTGCAAGAGGCGGGCATCCAAGGGCTGTCTGTGACCGAGGTAAAGGGCTTTGGCCGCCAAAAGGGCCATACCGAACTGTACCGCGGCGCCGAATACGTCGTTGATTTTCTGCCCAAGGTGAAGATCGAGGTCGTATTGACCGACGACATGGTTGAAACCGCCATTGCGGCCATCATCGCCGCCGCCCGGACCGACAAAATCGGTGACGGCAAGATCTTTGTCTACCCGGTGGAACAAGCCATCCGCATTCGCACGGGCGAAACCGGCGACGACGCGGTTTAACGACACTGTGGCCTATGATACCGGGCCACACAATCATCATTCATAAGAAGGAAATGAGCAGAGATGAGCAAAGTAAAGAACGCTCTGAAACTGATGAAGGACGAGGAGGTCGAATATGTCGACATCCGCTTCACCGACCCGCGCGGCAAGTTGCAGCACGTAACCCTGGTGGCCGATCTGGTGGATGAAGACTTCTTTGAAGAAGGCTTCATGTTCGACGGGTCATCCATCGCGGGCTGGAAGTCGATTGACCAATCCGACATGAAGCTGATCCCCGATCCATCATCCGTTTACATCGACCCCTTCTATGCCGAAAAAACCATGTGCGTGCATTGCAACGTGGTCGAGCCTGATACGGGCGAGGCTTACAGCCGCGATCCGCGTGGCACGGCGGTCAAGGCCGAGGCGTACCTTAAATCAACCGGCATTGGCGATACCGCCTATTTCGGGCCGGAAGCCGAATTTTTCCTGTTCGACGATGTGCGCTATTCGGTCAGCATGAACAAAGTGTCGTTTCAGGTGGATGCGGTTGATGCATCGTGGAACACCGATACCGTCTATGAAGGCGGCAATTCGGGCCATCGTCCGGGCATCAAGGGCGGCTATTTCCCGGTGAACCCAATTGACGATGCGCAAGACCTGCGCGGCGAAATGCTGTCCACCATGAAACGCATGGGCATCAAGGTAGACAAGCATCACCACGAAGTTGGCTCCACCCAGCACGAACTTGGCATGATCTTTGGCGGGCTGGTTGAACAGGCCGACAACATGCAGAAATACAAGTATGTGATCCACAATGTGGCCCACGCCTACGGCAAAACGGTGACGTTCATGCCAAAGCCCATCAAGGGTGATAACGGGTCTGGCATGCACGTGAACATGTCGATCTGGAAAGACGGCAAGCCGCTGTTTGCGGGCGATAAATATGCTGATCTTAGCCAAGAAGCACTGTATTTCATTGGCGGTATCCTGAAGCACGCCAAAGCGCTGAACGCGATCACCAACCCATCGACCAACAGCTACAAGCGCCTGATCCCCGGCTTTGAAGCGCCGGTTCTGCGCGCGTATTCGGCGCGCAATCGGTCGGGCGCAGTTCGTATTCCGTGGACGGAATCGCCAAAGGCCAAACGCGTTGAGGCCCGCTTCCCCGATCCGGCAGCGAACCCCTATCTGTGCTATGCCGCCCTGCTGATGGCCGGTCTTGACGGCATCAAGCACAAGATTGATCCGGGTCCGGCATCAGACAAAGACCTTTACGATCTGCCGCCCGAAGAGTTGGCCGAAATCCCAACCGTCTGCGGCAGCTTGCGTGAGGCCTTGGAAGAGTTGGAGAAGAACCATGACTTCCTTCTGGCCGGTGACGTGTTCACCAAAGATCAGTTGGAAGGCTATATGGCGCTGAAGTGGGAAGAGGTTTACGCCTACGAACATACCCCGCATCCGATTGAATATCAGATGTATTACAGCTGCTGACAGGCCTAAATCAGATCGTTAGAAAAGGGCGCCCTCACCGGGCGCCCTTTTTGTTTGATCAAGGCGGGACTTCCCTGAAATCCTTCGGCTTTCGGGGAGTACCACCCGACCAAATGTCGACCAAGCAACCCGGACCGGTCACAAGCGCCGCTGATCACGCCGCATGATGACGCCCCAAGATGAAGCAACGACAGGCACCGCAAAAGTTTGCTGTAAATTACGATATGGCCACGAATCTGCCCGCTTTGCCGCCACTTCTGCACCAAAGACGGCAAAAACGCGGCGCAGGAATTTGTAAAATTCAAGTTAACATCACAATCCCTTCCCATTGGCGGCACATTGTTTTGGCACGCTACCCTGACCGAATTCCGCTAGGGGGTGGAAATGAGTATCGCTTTTACGAGTTATGTATCGCAGCTTTTGTATCGGGCCGCCCCAGCGTGCAATTTCGCACAAGTTATTGGGGAATTGCGCGATGCCTTCACACCCGAAAATAGTGCCGCACCGGCCCTGACGTGGGATTGCGACGATATTGCCTTGCTTGATTTCAACACGGCGCGAGTCGTGATCGGCTTTTCCGACAATTTGCCAGGTGCGCATGCGGCCTGTTTTACGGTGGCGACCGGGCAGTCCCCGCTATCAAACGCCGCCAGTTTGGAAAGTGCCGATCAAGACCTTTTGTGCCAGTCTATCATCTCTCGGCTAGAGCGCCGTTTTCCCTGCGATGCGCGCGACCGTCAAATTCTTGAACAAGCGTTGACGGCAGACCTGATCGACCGTGTGGTGGATGACCTGTTCACAAAAGATGATCTGCCGATCAAAGCGACCGATCCTGTGCAGCAGACGCCGGACATCACAGAGCCTGCACTGACCAATACCGTGACAGAGCCGGGCGATATGGACCGGCTTTTGCAGCGGCTATCGACCGAGCTAACGGCACGCACGCCAAGTTTGATTTCGCGTGCCATCGCATCAGTTTCGCCGCGCCCGCGTGATGCGGGAGCTGTCGACCAAAGTTTGGCCCAAACAACGATGACAAAAGCCAAAGGGCCCGCCTCAGCATTGTTGCGCGGCAGTGGCACGGCAAACCTTGCCCGCGGTCTGTTTCGCCTAAAGTCAAAGACGACGACCGCAGGTGGCGACGACGACGCCCCCCAAACGGGCGCGCGTGCCCCGCACCGCACATCATCGACGGAGCTGAAGGCCGTGCGCGACGCACTTTATGCGACCGATGCCAGTTCAGCCTCTGTTGACCGCATCGTCGCCCAGTCAAAACACACATTGCAGATTTTGGCAGCCCTGCCCGGCGGCATTGCAAACGCCGTTGTGGAGTTGCGGCGCGGCGATACGATGCGCACTGAAAATAAGATCAGACACTGATATGCCGTAGGCTGGCAGGCTTTAGGGGTGTAGGGCGCACAAACCCTGCGCCACGTCGGGCGCAAGATTGGTCATGCGGACCACGTAGGTGTGAATGGCAAAAACCACCACTCCGGTTTTAGGCAGCCGGACGAGGCATTGCCGTTCGGATCTTGCATAGGTCTTGAAAACAGGGCGCGGCCTGGGAGCGCCTTCAAGTCGCGGCTGATGCAAGGCTGGATCATCATATATCAGGGAATTCGCGCGCCAAAGCGGTTGTTCTGGCCGGATCGCATCAAACAAACGCTGAACCCGCTTTGCAATATCCGGGTCATAGTTTGGCACCGGGGTGTGGATCTGTGTCATCGGGCGACCAAGCTTTTGGGCCAAAGTCCAGCCTGCCGGAAAACATAGGATCGCACCGGTCAGGATATGCTCGGCGCCGATCCTTTCGAGGATGCAGAAATCTTCCTGAAACAATCGCCCCAAGGTGAGCAGCGGATGATCGGGGTCAAGGGCCACGGAAACGCCGTCGGGGCGGCGGACCTTATGGGGGGAAAGGTGATAGCCGGGTCTGGTGGCAAGGGTCTGCAGAAGCGTGGCGTAAAGTTCATCGGCGGCGGGTTTTGCGCGGGGTTGCAGGGCGTGAACGAGGGTTGGGGAGGCGGCGATCAGACGGTCGCGTTCGCTCATTTGTCCGGCAAAAGCGTCGTCGATGCAGGTCCAGTGATCGCCGGTCAGGGGCAGGATTCCGGGCAGCCGAGAGGTGCGGGGGTCCATCCAGGGGGCAAAAGGTAGGCTTGATTGCAGAATCGGGGGCATGCGGGGGAATTTAGGGGAGAGAGTGGGTGGGGGGAAGGTTGGAGTTGAGGGGGAAGGCGGGAAGACCGGGTTTTGATAGCGGTTGAAGGGCGCGTTACTTTGACAAGGCATTCGGTAGAAATGCGGTTGATGCGGAGCTGGTAACACACGTGTTACAGGAGGCAGGATATTGATATTACACAAAAGAGTTTTTTCTTTAACAAAAATTTAACGCCTTAAAACGTGCCAAAGACAACGGTCAGGCAGCGGCGGTTCGGCCAGCCGGGACATTTTTTTCCTCCCTCAACTGCTGCGCTGCAAAGCGCTGACACCTGAATTAGATGCGCCGAAAAATATGGGGTTTGCGCCCCCCTCGGCCCGCGCTGCAGTGTTCAAACGACCTGTTTTGGAATGCATCAGGGCCAAGCCTGAAGATTGACAGAAGACAAAAGAGAGGGACCAATTTCCTTTTTCAGCTTTTCTTCGATTGCCGTGCCGAAGGAAGTAAAATCTTTGATATCAATAACAAATGACCCCGGCCCAGAGATAACCTTGTCACGATAATACTGCCCCAATTCTGGTACTTCATTCTCAATGACCAATCCATTGATGATTATTCCAAGGTCAGCGGCACGTTTACGGGCCTTGGCAAGTGGGATGTGAACACTCCGCTTCGGTGAAATAGATTGTTCCCCGTCCCCCGAAACATTTATCACTGCCCGAATAGTGCAGTGATTCGGTTGATCTAACAAATCAATGGCCGAGTTTAACCCATTGCCGATATCGGTATCGCCAAAAACCTGCCGCTTCGTCGTCAGCAACATTGCTGCAAAAGCGTCTGCACTTTGAGGCGAGGTGATACGATGCCAAGGAATGGCCTGAAATGAGAAATCGGCGTCAGCCCAATATACTGCCGCGACATCGACCACTCCGGCGGCTGCAAGGGCCCGTTTCACCGCAAGACTTTGGAATGCTGCAGCATATCCAACGGTTTGAATGGTAAATTCGCTGTCGTCGATGCTGCCCGAACTGTCGATTGCAAGAACCAAAGACAGATCGGCACAGGTGGCATAGGCAAAGTTGGGAAACCAGACGAGGCAGAAAGCAACCACACAAGCACGAAAATGTAGCGTCATTACGAC
Organism: Pseudorhodobacter sp.; assembly: GCA_031413495.1. Lineage (GTDB taxonomy): Bacteria > Pseudomonadota > Alphaproteobacteria > Rhodobacterales > Rhodobacteraceae > JACMNW01. The sequence continues at coordinate 5,277 of JANOFE010000015.1, forward strand.
ACCTTTTTTGCTGTGGCTTATAGGCAAGCGAAACCCGTTAGAAATGCGAATTGTACAATTAAAATGTTGAAGTTGAACTCGGAAAAAATAGTTTTGCACATCGCATCACGCTGGGATTGCGGTTTGAAATTCAACCTAGAAGCGTATGAAGTTTGTATTTAATAGCGCTTTAGTTGTTTTTATAGTATCACGGTGGTTGATCTTACCGAACAATTTTGTGCACATCGGTTAAAAGAAGTTACGCCAAATTCGCGCGTCTGTCATACTAAATTTTTATAGATCCGGTTGACCATTGAACCAGAGTAAATCTGTATTCTGATTGGTTTTGGTTATAGTGGCGGATCAAAAGCAGAACAGTATGATTTACTTTCTTGCAATTGCGGATTTGTCTTGTCGGCTGATCTGATTCTACCGCAAATCCACATACCTGCCGACGCTGTTACTGCCATCGCCCGCCGTAAACCGTATGTTCAAACCATTGGCACTGCGGGCCACGTCGTAGCAGGACCATATGTCAGATGGTGGCCATTGCGAGCAGTATTGCGGGCCGTCTACCCGCCACGCGCCTGTGCTGGGGCGATCGGCGGTGTAGGTTGTGCTGCCGTCGGGGTTGAACTGTTGGGTTGCACCGCCGTCATAGACGACGACCCGCGCCAAGAGGGCGGATTTGAGTGTAGCCGCGTCAAGGGTTTGCCAGTCTTCTGCCATTGCGGTGGCGGGGAGGATGGCAAAGGCAGTGAGGGCGGCGAGGGTTTGGCGTAAATGGCGCATGGTTGGCGTCTCCGCTGTCGGGGTCGGGCGAGGAAAACAGTCTGCTGGACTTTTCCGGGCGCGGTTTACCCCCTTTGGCTTGCACGTGGGTTTGTTGCAGTCTATCCGGGCGCGGCCTGCCCTTGCAACTGAAAGGCCCGCTATGATTGCCCGGTATTCCCGCCCCGAAATGGTGGCCCTGTGGTCGCCCGAGACGAAATTTCGCATCTGGTTTGAGATTGAAGCGCATGCCTGCGACGCGCAGGCCGCGTTGGGCGTGATCCCGGCGGCGAATGCGGCGGCGGTCTGGCGGGCAAAGGATGTCACGTTCGATGTGGCGCGGATTGATGAGATTGAGGCGGTCACCAAGCATGATGTGATCGCGTTTCTGACCCATCTGGCGGAGCATATTGGCGCCGATGACGCGCGGTTTGTGCATCAGGGGATGACCAGTTCCGACGTTTTGGACACCACGTTGAACGTGCAACTGGTGCGGGCGACGGATTTGTTGTTGGTGGGCATGGACAGGGTCTTGGCGGCGCTGAAGGCGCGGGCGTACCAGCATAAAGATGATGTGCGGATCGGGCGCAGCCACGGCATTCACGCAGAGCCCACCACAATGGGCCTGACGTTTGCACGGTTCTATGCGGAAATGGCGCGCGGGCGGGCGCGGTTGGTTTCGGCGCGCGCGGAAGTGGCAACGGGGGCCATTTCCGGCGCTGTGGGGACGTTTGCGAATATTGATCCGAGCGTGGAGGAGCATGTTTGTAAAATGCTTGGCCTGACGCCGGAGCCGATTTCGACGCAGGTGATCCCGCGTGACCGGCATGCGATGTATTTTGCCACTTTGGCGGTGATTGCATCCAGCATTGAGAATATCGCGATGGAAATTCGCCATATGCAGCGGACGGAAGTGCTGGAGGCGGAGGAGTTTTTCAGCCCCGGCCAGAAAGGCAGTTCTGCCATGCCGCATAAGCGCAACCCGGTGTTGTCGGAGAACCTGACGGGCTTGGCGCGGTTGGTGCGGATGGCGGTTGTGCCTGCGTTGGAAAATGTAGCGATGTGGCATGAGCGCGATATCTCGCATTCAAGCGTTGAGCGGGCGATTGGGCCGGATACCACGATCACGCTGGACTTTGCTTTGCACCGTCTGGGCGGGCTGCTGGAGAAGTTGGTGATTTATCCCGAAACCATGCTGGCGAATATGAACAAGTTTCGCGGTTTGGTAATGAGCCAGCGGGTGTTGCTGGCATTGACGCAGGCCGGGGTTAGCCGCGAGGATGCGTACCGCTTGGTTCAGCGCAACGCGATGAAAGTTTGGGAAAAGGGTGCCGATTTCAAGACCGAACTGCTGGGCGATGCCGAGGTAACAGCGGCGCTTTCGCCTGCCGAGATTGAGGAAAAGTTTGATCTTGGCTATCACACCAAGCATGTGGATACGATATTCCGCCGGGTGTTTGGGGTGTAGCAGGCTCACGCAGGCGTGATGGCGGGGCTTGGATTTTTCGGGCTTGTTTTGAGCAATTGCGTGCTACGTTTTTCAAATAACACGTGAAAGGATAACTCATGCGCGCCCTGGCAATTTTGTTGATGACCGCCCTGCCCTTTGCCGCCTTTGCGGCGGGAAGTGACGATACGGCCGCCCCAACACCGACGCAGACCAGCGAAGACTGCAAGGATGGCGAGATTTGGGATGAGAAGACATCGCTGTGCGTGGCACCTGAAACCACGGGAATGAATGATGACCAGCGGTTTTTGGCGGTGCGGGAATTGGCCTATGCGGGGCGACCCGAAGATGCACTGCGGGTATTGGCCAGCATGAGCGAAGGGCAAACCGACCGGGTGTTGACCTATCTTGGCTTTGCCAATCGCAAGGCGGGGCGGCTGGAAGAAGGTTTGGCGTATTATGCGCAAGCGCTGATCCAGAACCCTGACAATATTCAGGCGCGGTCTTACCTTGGCCAGGCCTATGTCGATATGGGGGAGACTGCTTTGGCAGCCGCAGAGCTGGGCCAGATCCGCGCGCGCGGCGGAGAGGGCAGTTGGGCCGAGGCATCGCTGGATCAGGCGCTTCGGACGGGACAGACCATCAGTTACTAAATCCGCCAAAGACCGTTGTCAGACCTAATCGAAAGGGATTGTCATGAAGATTAAGGCCAGTCTTATCGTTATTGCCCTGTTGGCCATGCCGAATTTTGCTTTGGCGCAGGGCTGTTCCAAGGGCGAAGACAAGATCACCGCATCCAGCTGTGCCGCGGGCATGGTGTGGGACGCGGTGAAAGAAAGCTGCATCACGCCGACGAATAGCTGATTTTCTTCAGCCGCTGTTAACCGGGGCCTGCCACCTTTCCGTCATCGGATAGGGATGTGCGGATCATGGCAGAACAACAGGTGGCTTTGGCGCAGATCAGACCGGTCGAGCGGTTTGTTCGGGGGGCATCCCCCGCGCAAGCGCCGCGTGGATTGAATGCGCGGGAAAAGGCGGCGGTCATAGTGCGCTTGCTGATGGCGGAAGGTGCGCCTTTGCCGATCACGTCGCTGCCTGAACATATGCAAGCGGCTTTGGCCGAGCAGATGGGCCAGATGCGGCTGGTGGACCGCACCACATTGGGCGCTGTGGTAGCAGAGTTTATGAGCGAGCTGGAGGAGGTGGGGCTGTCGTTTCCGGGCGGCATTGAAGGTGCCTTGTCGATGATGGACGGCCATATCAGCACAACGGCCGCCAACCGTTTGCGCAGATTGGCAGGGGCATCGGCCAAAGCAGACCCGTGGGACCGGATCATGGCGTTGGATGCGGACCGGTTGTTGCCTATTTTGAATGAGGAAAGCGTTGAAGTCGCGGCGGTGATGCTATCGAAGCTGCCGGTGCCGAAGGCTGCAGACTTGCTGGGAAAACTGCCGGGTGAACGTGCGCGGCGGGTGGCCTTTGCGGTTTCAATGACCGGCAACGTTGACCCCGAAACCGTTCGCCGAATTGGGTTATCATTGGCGGGGCAGTTGGAAAATCTGCCTGCACGGGCGTTTGACGGCGATCCAGTGGAACGGGTGGGGGCGATCCTGAACGTGTCGCCGACCTTTACCCGTGAAGATGTGCTGAAGGGCCTTGAAGAAACCGATGCCGCCTTTGCCGAACAGGTGCGGCGCGCAATTTTTACCTTTATCCATATTCCGGCACGGTTGGCACCGCGCGACGTGCCAAAACTGGTACGGTTGGTGGAACCGGTGGCATTGGTGACGGCATTAGCGGGGGCTGCAGGCGATACGGCAAAGCTTGCTGCGGCAGAGTTTATTCTGACCAATATGTCGCAACGCATGTCACAATCGTTGCGCGAAGAAATGGAGGCGCGCGGTGTGGTGAAGGAAAAAGATGCCGAACTGGCCATGAACGCGGTGATCACGGCAGTCAGGCAACTGGAAGCAACCGGCGAAGTGGTTTTGATTCGGGAAGAAGATTAACGCCAAGCGACGGAACACTGCCGTTGTCGCTTGCGGTGACTTTGCAGGGACCATAGGATTTGGTTGCCGCGCTATCGCCCGGGTTGGAAGTTTTCGATGACACTGCCCCTGTCGTTACCGGCCACGCAGTCAAATGCGCGCGCGATTGGCCTGATGATCGGGGCGATTGTGCTGTTCACGACCATGGATGCGGTGGCGAAGGGGCTGTTAGACCGCTATCCGACACCGCAAGTGATTTGGGCGCGATTCACCGGGCAATTGCTGTTGGTGTTGCTGATTTTGCGGGGTCGGGTTGGTCCCAGCCTGCGCACGCGGTATCCGGTTTTGCATCTGGCGCGGTGCATTTGCCAATTTGGGGCGACGGCGCTTTTTTTCACGTCACTGGGCTATATCGGGCTGGCCGAGGCAACGGCGCTGACCGATCTGAACCCGGTGCTGATCACTTTGGGGGCGGCGGTTTTCTTGGGGGAAAAGTTTGGGCCGCGCCGGATGCTGGGCGTTCTGGCAGCTATGGTGGGGGCGATGATCATCATCCGGCCCGGCTTTGGTGTGTTCACGCCTGCCGCCCTGCTGCCCATTGGGGCCGCTGTTTGCTATACCGGCAACGCGCTTTTGACGCGGTTTATCGGGGCACAGGAAAGCGTGTGGACCTCGATGATCTATGGGGCGGCCTTTGGGGCTGTGGTTTTGGGGTTTACGCAACCCTTTGTTTGGCACCCGATTCAAACGCCGGACTTTATCTTGTTTGGGTTGATGGGTGTGCTTGGGACGGCGGCGCAACTGTGCCTGATCCGATCATTTTCACTGGCTGAGGCGTCAGTTGTGGCCCCGTTTGCCTACTTGGGCATCCTGTTTGCCGCCATCTGGGGGGCCGTGCTTTATGCGGAATACCCGGACTGGTGGAGTGCTATCGGCGCGCTTGTGATCATCGCGGCGGGGCTTTATGTCTGGCACCGGGAAACGCGGGCCGCAGGAAGCGCCCCTTGAGGCAAGGCCGTATGGACGAAAGTGACCCAGATTTTAATTTTCGCCACTGGCTGCAAAATCTGTTTCTGCGCAGTTTGATCGGTTTGGCGTTGTTGCTGCCCTATGCCCTGCGCGTGCGGTTTTTTGGGGCACTTATGCGGCGTGTCATTGCCCCGGTGATCGGCTACCGCGCGCGGGCCTTGGACAATCTGGCGCTGATCTGGCCCAAGATGGCATCTGAGGAACGGCACGCCATTGCGGCACAGGTCGCGGACAATGTTGGCCGGACCTTGATCGAGAATTATTCCAACAAAGATTTCATGGCGCGGATGGCTAAAATTGATCCGGTCGGGTCGGGCATGGCCGCTTTGATCGCCGCCCGGGACAAGGGCCAGCCCGCAATTTTGGTCACCGGGCACTTTGGCAATTACGAGGCTGCGCGGGCAAGTCTTGTGGCACAGGGATTTGCGGTCGGTGGACTATATCGCGCGGCGCGCAACAGCTATTTTAACGCACATTATGTGCGCACTATGGAAGCGTTTGGCGGGCCCGTCTTTGCCCAAGGGCGGCGCGGCACGGCGGGGTTTGTGCGGCATCTTCGCGGCGGCGGGCAATTGGTTTTGCTGTTTGATCAGGACGTGCGCGGCGCACCCCAGATTGATTTCTTGGGGCAGCCTGCCCGAACCGCCACATCGGCGGCTGACCTTGCTCTGCGTTATGACGCTTTGCTCATTCCGTTTTATGCGACGCGCCTGCCGGACGGTCTGAGCTTCGCGATTGATCTGGAAGCGCCCATTGCCCACAGCGATGCCGCGACCATGACGGCTGCCCTGTCCGCAAGTCTGGAGACGCGGGTGCGGGCCAATCCAGAGCAATGGTTCTGGATTCACCGGCGTTGGAAAAAGTAGGGCTTATTCGATCAAGGCGGCCGCCACGATGTAGGCCGGACCTTCCTGCTGCACAATGACGACAATGGGATCACTGCCCTTTACATCTGCCTGCAGGTCCAGCGCTGCCTTGCCTGACCAACTGCCGACCGACTGCCACGAGGTGACAATGTTGTAATATTTGATCGACCGGCCCGCATTTTCGCCGCGATCAATGTCGACCGTTTCAGACGGCGTATAGCGCACCAGTTGAATGTTGGCTTTGCCGCCCAAAGATGGCAGTGCGGCCGCACGGATGGTCAGCGTGTTGCCACTGCGATCTATCGTCAGGCCGATATCCTGTGCTGCAGACAGGTGTTTGCGGATAAAGGCTGCGGTTTCTTCGGGCCTGTTGCCTTCGACCCGGTCAATCCCGCCAACGATGAACTGCGGTGTGTAGATCGACCTTGTGCCAAAAGCATGGGCATAGGCCTTTTGCCGTTCGGTGAACTTTGGATTGGCGAATTTATCTTTCCAACCAATATAATCCCAATAATCCACATGCAGCGATAGGGCGAGAATTGAGGGATCCATTGCCATCATGGCCAAAAATTCGTCTGCTGGCGGACAAGATGAACAGCCCTGCGATGTATACAGTTCTACCACCACGACCGGTTTTGATTGGGCAAAGGCCCAACCTGACAGGCAAAGCCAAAGGCCGCAGGTGGCACTGATGATCTGACGCATTGCTTTGTTCCACATTTAGGCTGTTCATGCGTTCTACATCAAATGAGCCGATTTTCGCCAATCAAGGTTTTGCGAGGCTTTGTGACAACGGGGTGTTGCAAGATTACTATGGACTTACATGACAATGGGTCTGGAATTTTTGCATACCTTTGTATACAATAACGACTGATCTCTTGCGCTTGTTGGTAGGATTCGGGCAAGACGGCGCAAGACAGACCCCTTAGATTTGCCCCAGCACGAGGCCAGGAGAACGCGATGACCGTCACCGTTGGACATGACAGCCAGAAAACCCGCAAGACATTAACAGCAGGCGGCACATCGGTGGATTATTATTCGATTCCGGCAGCACAGGCGGCGGGTTTGGGGGATTTCTCGCAATTGCCCGCCAGTTTGAAGGTGGTGCTGGAAAACATGCTGCGTTTTGAGGATGGCAAGACGGTGACGGTCGATGACATTCGCGCCTTTGCCGAATGGGGTGCCAAGGGTGGCCGCAACCCGCGTGAGATTGCTTACCGCCCTGCCCGCGTCTTGATGCAGGATTTTACCGGGGTGCCAGCGGTGGTTGATTTGGCGGCAATGCGCGATGGCATTTTGGGCCTTGGCGGCAATGCGCAGCAGATCAACCCGCTGGCACCGGTGGACCTTGTCATCGACCATTCGGTGATGATCGACGAATTCGGCACGCCCCGCGCGTTTCAGGCAAACGTAGACCGCGAATATGAACGGAACATGGAACGCTATGTGTTTCTGAAATGGGGGCAAAAGGCGTTCAACAATTTCCGCGTGGTGCCGCCCGGAACCGGGATTTGCCATCAGGTGAATTTGGAATATCTGGCGCAGACGGTGTGGACGGATGCGGATCAGCATGGGGTGAAGGTCGCTTATCCCGATACTCTGGTGGGCACGGATTCGCACACCACTATGGTGAACGGTCTGGCTGTTCTCGGTTGGGGCGTTGGCGGGATCGAGGCGGAGGCCGCGATGTTGGGCCAACCCGTTTCCATGCTGATCCCCGAAGTTGTGGGGTTCAAGCTGACCGGCACAATGATTGAAGGCACTACGGCGACCGATCTGGTGCTGAAAGTGGTGCAAATGCTGCGCAAGCATGGCGTGGTGAACAAGTTTGTTGAGTTTTATGGCGACGGGTTGGACCGCCTGCCGCTTGCCGACCGGGCGACGATTGCGAATATGGCGCCGGAATATGGCGCGACTTGCGGGTTTTTTCCGATTGATAACGAAACCCTGCGCTATCTGCGCGGCACCGGTCGCGATGAAGCGCGGGTTGCCTTGGTTGAGGCTTATGCAAAGGCCAATGGAATGTGGCGCGGGGCAGAGTATGCGCCGATTTATACCTCGACGCTGGAACTGGACATGGGCACCATTGTGCCTGCGATTTCGGGGCCAAAGCGGCCACAGGATTTTGTGGCGCTGACCGGGGCGAAGGCCGGATTTGCGGCGGAAATGGAGGCCAGTTTCAAGCGGCCATTGGCCAAGCAGGTTGTGGTGGCGGGCGAGGATTACACGCTGTCATCGGGCAAGGTGGTGATCGCGTCG
>JANOFE010000016.1:0-10524 GCA_031413495.1 Pseudorhodobacter sp.
CATGCAGGCGAACGGGTTTGGCGCAACCTGTTGAAATCTGATCCATCCGTTGATCTTGTGCATTTCACCATTCTGCGGCCACCAGAAAAGCAAGATGGCATCCCGGTGGATGAACTGTCGCTGATCGCCTTTCCGACGCGAGAGTTGTTTGTGGAAAAGATCAACGAATTCGATCTGATTATCTTTGATCGCTACCGTATTCGCGGCATCCTGCCGATGTCTTACCTTGAAAACGTGCGCGATTATGTGCGCGGTGGCGGCACCGTTCTGGTCGCAGCAGGGCCAGAGTCGGGCGCGGTAGACAGCCTTTGGCGGTCGCCCTTGGCCGAAGTGCTGCCAGTGGATGTCACGTCGCGCGTTATTGACGAAGGCTTCAAACCCGCCCTGACTGACCTTGGCCGCAAACATCCGGTAACCGAAGGGCTGGAAGCGCTGGCCCCGGAAGGTGGCTGGGGGCGCTGGTTCCGCACAATTGAGATCACGCCAAAATCGGGGCAGGTGGTGATGTCCGGCCCAGGTAATCGGCCACTGTTGGTGCTGGACCGGGTGGATGAAGGCCGTGTGGCGGTGCTGGCATCGGATCATGCCTGGCTTTGGGGGCGGGGCTATGAAGGCGGCGGGCCGCAATTGGAATTGCTGCGCAGACTTGCGCATTGGATGCTGAAAGAACCCGAACTGGAAGAAGAGGCGCTGACGGCGATTGCCAAGGGCGATGTGCTAAGCATCACCCGGCGCACCGTGGCCGAAGACCCGCCGGGCGATCTGACCATCACCGGGCCAGATGGCGCGCAGGCGGTTATTGCTATGCCGGAAACCGCGCCGGGGCGCTATCAGGCCGATTGGCAAGCCCCGATGATGGGGCTGTTCCGGCTGGTGCAGGGTGATTTGACCCGCGTTGTGGCCGTTGGCCCATCTGCCCCGCGTGAGTTTGAAGAAACCATTGCTGATACCGAAAAGCTGGCCCCGATGGTTGCTGCCACGCGCGGTGGTATTCTGCCGCTCGAAGATGGCATTCCCGATATTCGCGCTGTGCGTGATGGGCGGCAGGCTTCGGGCCGGGGGTGGATCGGCATCGTGCCGCGTGGCGCTTACGTGACGCAGGATATTTCGGTGGCGGCCTTGTTGCCCGGCTGGCTGTATCTGGTGCTGGCGGCCAGCCTTGCGCTTGCGGCTTGGTTGGTCGAAGGGCGGCGGGTGGCGGCAAAGCGCGCCTAGTGCTGCAAATTCTGGCGGAAAATTTCTTTGAGCGATTCAAGCCTTACCCCGGAGTTTTCGAAAACTCCGGTCCGATTTCTTCGAAGAAATCGATTGGTTAGTGGGATGACGACTGGGTGAGGGCCCGATTTAACCTTTTGGCTTGCGCAGCAAAATCACCTCACGTGACACCGATGCAAATTCCCGCCGCAGCAGAATACCCGTGGTCACAACTGTTGCGGCCATCAGCGCCAGCGGCCCTGCCAGCCACCCCAGCGCGCCAAGCGCAAAGTAAATCGCGCGCAGGCCGCGGTTAAAACTGCGGGCCGCCGTGATGTTCACTTCGGCGGCTTGGCCCGCACGATGATAGCAATAGGGGTCTGCCGGATCATTCGGCACGGCTGCCATCATGATGGAACAGTAGCCAAACAACCGATGCGCCCAAACGAATTTCAGAAGCGCATTGGCCAGAAACGCCAACACCACGATAATTTTCAACTCAATCGCCACAGCCCCCGCATCCAGCGCAAGTTGGGCAGCCAAGCCCTTAAGCACGGCGGCATTGCCGATCAACGCCACCCCGCCCCCAAGTGCAATCATACAGGTTGATGCGAAAAACGCTGTCCCCTGCCGCAGGCTGTCGATCACCGTGGCATCAAAAATACGGGGGTCGCGGGTGACGAACTGGCGCATCCAATCGCGGCGATAGTCGTTCATCAGAACCGATACAGACGGGCGGCTGGCCGGGGGATGCTCCACCAACCATCCGGCAACCACCCAAGCAAGGACCAGCCCGGCAAAAGCGATCAGGTCCATGGTATTGGTTGCAAGCAAGCTATCAATCAAAGTCATCTGCCGAGCATACTGTGCCCACTTGCGTCTTGCCATAGCTACAAATTGGTTATATAATTTTACCAATAATACCAAATTGGAGTATCGCTATGCAAATGCCTGTGCCAGATGCTGCCATACTGGCGCTGAAATCCCGTTTGGTGGATCGGTTGTTGGCGATTATGCCGGCAGATTCGGTGATCCATAACGAAACCGAAACCCGTGCCTATGAATGCGATGCGCTGACTGCCTATCGCTGCCCGCCTTTGGTGGCAGTGTTGCCGCGCACCACTGCCGAAGTCTCCGCCGTGCTAAAGCTGTGCCACGCCATGGGCGTGCCCGTGGTGCCGCGCGGATCGGGCACCAGCCTTGCCGGGGGTGCGTTGCCCACCGCCGATTGCGTGATCCTGGGCGTGGCGCGGATGAACGATGTGATTGAGACGGATTATGACAACCGGTTTATCCGCGTGCAGTCGGGCCGCACCAATCTGTCGGTGACTGGTGCCGTTGAAGCGGACGGTTTCTTTTACGCTCCGGACCCATCAAGCCAGCTTGCCTGCGCCATTGCGGGCAATATCGCGATGAACTCTGGCGGCGCGCATTGCCTGAAATATGGTGTCACGACCAACAATCTGCTCGGCGTCACGCTAGTGTTGATGGATGGCACTGTGGTTGAAGTAGGCGGCGCGCATATGGATGCAGGCGGGCTTGATCTTCTGGGTGTGATCTGCGGATCAGAGGGTCAGCTTGGCGTGGTCACTGAGGCCACTCTGCGCATCTTGCCAAAACCCGAAGGCGCGCGGCCTGTGTTGATCGGGTTTGACAGCAACGAAGTGGCCGGCGAATGCGTGGCTGATATCATCAAAGCGGGCATTCTGCCGGTGGCCATCGAATTCATGGACCGCCCTTGCATACGCGCGACCGAGGATTTCGCACATGCAGGCTATCCCGATTGTGAGGCATTGCTGATTGTCGAGGTCGAGGGAAGCCCATCCGAGATTGACGAGCAATTGGCGCTGATCAAAGCCATCGCTCTGCGGCATGATCCTGTAGAGTTTCGCGAAAGCAAATCGGAAGACGAATCCAAGAAAATCTGGCTTGGCCGCAAATCGGCTTTTGGCGCGATGGGCCAGATCAATGATTACATGTGTCTCGACGGGACAATCCCGATCACCGCCCTGCCCTTGGTCCTGCGCCGGATTGGCGAGATGTCCAAACAGTTTGGCCTCGATGTGGGCAATGTGTTTCACGCGGGCGACGGCAACATGCACCCGCTTATCCTGTTTGACGCCAACAAACCGGGTGATCTGGAACTGTGCGAGGCATTCGGGGCCGAAATATTGAAACTATGTGTCGAGGTCGGCGGTTGCCTGACGGGCGAGCATGGCGTGGGCATCGAAAAGCGCGACCTGATGTCGGTGCAATTCAGCGATGCCGACATGGAAGCGCAATTGCGGGTCAAGGATGTGTTTGATCCGGCGTGGTTACTGAATGCGGCAAAGGTGTTTCCTTTGCAGATCACCGCCTCCCGGCGCGCCGCGTAGTATGGCGCTGCGCCCAAACTCTGAAGCGGAACTCGCGGAATACGTGCGCGGCGCGAATGGGCCGTTGCGCATCGCGGGCGGCGGGACACGGGCGCTCGGGCATTTCGGTCCGGCAGAAACCTTAGAGACGGCGGCACTGACGGGCGTTTCCTTGTATGAACCCGGTGCGCTGACACTGGTGGCGGGCGCTGGCACGCCGCTTGCAGATATTGAGGCGTTGCTGGCCGCTGAAGGCCAGCGATTGCCGTTCGAAGTGCCCGATATGCGCGGATTGCTGGGCCGCACCGGCAGCTCAACACTGGGCGGGGTGGTTGCCACCAACGCATCAGGCCCCCGCCGCGTGCAGGTAGGGGCCTGCCGCGACAGTTTGATTGGGGTGCGGTTTGTTGATGGGTCCGGCACCATTGTCAAGAATGGCGGACGGGTGATGAAAAACGTCACCGGCTATGATCTGGTCAAGCTGATGGCGGGCAGTCATGGCACTTTGGGGGTGTTGACCGAAGTCAGCTTCAAGCTGTTGCCCGTGCCAGAGGCGGCAGCCACGGTGATGCTTTACGGGCTTGATGCGCGCGCTGCCGTAGCCGCGATGGCGGCGGCGCTCGGCTCGCCCTTTGAGGTGTCGGGTGCTGCGCATGTTTCTGCCGGGGCGGACGAGCATCCGGTCACATTCCTGCGGATCGAAGGGTTTGAAGCGTCGGTCACGTACCGCGCAGAACGGTTGAAATCCTTGTTGGCAGGGCGCGGCGAGGTGGTACTGGTCACAGACCGCGCACAGGTGGATCGGCAGTGGCAAGACCTGCGTGATGTGGGCGCATTTCACGGCACCGCAAAAGACATTTGGCGCATTTCGGTGAAACCATCGGACGCGCCAGAAATCATCGGCCGCATGCCTGCGGGCGCAAGCACCTGTCTGGATTGGGGCGGTGGGTTGATTTGGGCGGCGGTTGATCGTGGCACCAATCTGCGCGTGCACCTTTCACCCTTTGCGGGGCACGCAACGCAGGTGCGGGGCGAGATGGTGGATGGCATCGCAGTCTTTCACCCCGAGGCCCCAGCTCTTGCCACCCTTGCCAAAGGCCTGCGCGCAAAGTTTGATCCGCGCGGGGTTCTGAACCCCGGCCTGATGTAGGAACGCCGTATGGAACTTGCCCTGATCTTTATTGCTTTGCCGGTGATGGCCTATCTGGCCCTTGCGTGCCTGCCACGTGGCAGACCTGCGCTGATTGGCATTGCGATTGCAGCACTGGTGATTGCCGTGCTGTGGGTGACGCTGGGGATAGGCAGCAGCGACAGCTACATGATTGCATTGATCGGGTTTATGTTTTCTGCGGCCACCCTAGCAGCCATCGTTCAGGTCATCCGCCACATCATCGGTGTGGGCAGGCCGCGTTGGGTTTACCCGACGATTGTCATAATCGCTCTGCTTGCGGCGGGTCTTCCCATGATTAACGTATTGGGCGTCTGACGTGCAAACCAATTTCTCACCCGAACAACTGCGTGATCCTGCCACCGCCGAGGCAAATGGCGTGCTGCGCACCTGTGTGCATTGCGGGTTTTGCACTGCAACCTGCCCGACCTACCAAGTGCTGGGCGATGAATTGGATAGCCCGCGCGGGCGCATTTATCTGATCAAGGATATGTTGGAAACAGGGCGGCCTGCGGATGCGAAAACCGTCAAGCACATTGACAGATGCCTGTCCTGCCTTGCCTGCATGACAACCTGCCCATCAGGCGTGAATTATATGCATCTGGTGGATCATGCGCGGGATTATATCGAGAAAACGTATCGCCGCCCCTTTATGGACCGCCTGTTGCGCCGGGTTCTGGCGTGGGTGATACCGCATCCAACGCGGTTTCGGTTGGCGCTGTTAGGGGCCAAGGTCGCGCAGCCTTTTTCGTTCCTGATGCCTGACGCGCGGCTTCGCGCGATGCTGGCCATGGCCCCCAAAACCATTCCCCCGGTCAGTCGCAATGACGACCCGCAAGTGTTTCCCGCCGATGGGCCAGTGCGGATGCGGGTGGCGTTGATGACCGGCTGTGCACAAAAGGCGCTGAACACGGACATCAATGATGCAACCATCCGCATTCTGCGCAGGCTGGGCTGCGAAGTCGTCATCGCCCACGGTATGGGCTGTTGCGGGGCGTTAACGCATCATATGGGCAAGGCTGATCTGGCGCACGCATCAGCCGCCAACAACATCCGGGCCTGGATAGCAGAGAAATCGGGTATGGGCCTTGATGCGGTGGTGATCAACACAAGCGGATGTGGCACGACGGTGAAGGATTACGGCCATATGTTCCAGCACGGTTCCTTGGCCGCAGATGCCGCGATAATTTCCGGAATGACGATGGATATCAGTGAATTGCTGGTAAAGATAGGCTTGCCGGAAGGGCAACAGAAAAACCTGCGCGTGGCCTATCACGCCGCCTGTTCGCTGCAGCATGGTCAGCAAATCAAATCCGCGCCGAAAGATCTGCTAAAGCGTGCGGGCTTTGATGTGGTGGAACCCACAGATAGCCATTTGTGTTGCGGATCGGCAGGCACTTACAACCTGCTGCAGCCCGAAATCTCTGCGCAATTGAAGGCGCGCAAGGTCAAAACTCTGGAAGCGCGCAACCCTGATATCATCTCGGCTGGTAACATCGGCTGCATGATGCAGATCGGGTCTGCCACCCGAACGCCCATTGTGCATACGGTCGAGCTGCTGGATTGGGCAACTGGTGGGCCAAAACCGAAGGCGCTGCTGGGATAACCAAGTCTTTGTATTTTCGCAAACCGAGCCGGGAAACCGAGGCCAACCTTTCCCATATTTGCTTTGGCCGAGCCACAAATCCGCCGTATAGGGTGCCTAGACGCAAAGTCGAAGTCCGGAGGATTGATGCGCCTGTCATTATTGCCCTTGTTATGTTTCGCCCTTTGGTTCCCCGCTTCTGTCGGGTCGCAGGAAACACCCTTGCGGAAACTGGAAACAGGCGACGACAGCCGGGGCTGGGAAGCCGTTGGTCGGCTGAATTTCGGGACGCGGGGGTTTTGTACCGGCGCGCTGATAGAACCGCAATTGGTGCTGACCGCTGCCCATTGCCTGTTTGACAAAGAATCCGGCGCGCGGATGGAGGCCGGGCAGATCGAATTTCTGGCCGGCTGGCGCAATGGGCGGGCTGCGGCCTACCGCGGCGTGCGCCGGGCAGTGGTCCATCCTGACTATGTTTATGGCGGGGTTGACCGGCTTGACCGGGTTGCCTTTGACCTCGCGTTGCTGGAGCTTGAT
This sequence comes from Pseudorhodobacter sp., assembly GCA_031413495.1. GTDB lineage: Bacteria > Pseudomonadota > Alphaproteobacteria > Rhodobacterales > Rhodobacteraceae > JACMNW01. The sequence goes on from JANOFE010000016.1 coordinate 6,839, forward strand.
CAACCCATTCGTCTGCCTTCAGTCACGCCGTTTGAGACAGATACTTTGCCCGTCAAAGGGGATGAGGTGGAAGTTGTCTCCTACGCTATGGACAGGGCGGAAGCGCCGTCTTTGCAAGAAGTTTGCTTTGTTCTTGGCAACCAACCCGGCGTGTTGGTGTTGACCTGTTCAGTCGATTTCGGGTCATCTGGTGCGCCGATTTTTGCCGTGCGTGATGGTGTCGCACGGGTTGTATCGGTTGTTTCGGCCAAGGCCGAGGTTGACGGCAAAAAAGTGGCGCTTGGTACCGAATTGCATGTGCCGCTTGCGCGCCTTCGGGCCGAATTGGAAACTGGCGAAGGCGCGCTGCGCAGATCGCCAAGTGCAGTGCGCGTGTTGTCAGGCAATGCTGCCGGTGGTGCAAAGTTTGTGAAGCCGTAACGCATTTGGTGTTGTACGGCACCTCTTGAAACTGCACCTCACATTTCCCAGATCACAGCTAACCGGGTGCCACAATCGGGCCCGGCCCAACCTGCCCGTTCCCCTGTGCCCCGTTCAATTGGGGAAGGGCAATCATCGCTTTACGGAGGATGCAATGCGCAACTATGATTTCACCCCACTTTACCGCGCAACAGTGGGCTTTGACCGGATCACAGATCTGATCGACCGGGTGCTTAGCACCGATGTGGCCCAACCAACCTATCCGCCCTATAACATTGAAAAAACTGCGGAAAATGCTTATCGCATTTCAATTGCGGTGGCTGGCTTTGCTCAGGAAGACCTGACTGTTGAGGTGAAGGAAAATACCCTTCACGTGACCGCCCGCCGTGCCGCAGACGATACAGCACGCAGTTATCTGCACCGTGGCATTGCCACCCGTGCCTTTGACAGGCGCTTTGCATTGGCCGATCATGTGCGCGTGACTGGGGCCGCACATGAGCTGGGTATGCTGCACATTGATCTTGTGCGCGAGACGCCAGAGGCATTGAAACCCCGCCGGATCGAGATCGGCAAAGGGGCGTCAGACAGCACCAAGGTGATTGAAGGTTTGGCGGAAACGGTCGTGGTTTAGCACTTCGCTTGAAGGCTGCAGACCCGGACTTGATCCGGCACTTCGCCCATAGCAACGCTAAGGCCCCCGGTCATGTCCGGGGGTCGCAACCCGCAAAAGGCGCGCCTGTTGGCGCGCCTTTTTTTGATCACTGCTGGTCCAGCGCTTTGGCCATGCGCATCAGATTTACCGCCTCGATCCGGTACCCGAAGGCATCATCGCCGCGCGCGCCAAGGGCCAGATCAACCGCTTCGTCCCAGCCCCAGTCATTCAGATAAACAGACCCGGTCAGCAATTGGCCAAAGCCTGCCACTGCCACCGCAAAGCGGGCGTCATCATTCGCGTCCCCGCCGACCTTGATAGGGGTTTCGATCAAAGCAGAGGTGCCTTCCCCCGGCATTTTGTAGCGCAAGCGCAGAAATCCCAATTCAGCCAAGTCGCCAGGTACTGCAGCGTCGCCATAGCGCAGCGGATCGTTGCGCAGGGCGGCACTGCCCGGCGCGGTCACTTCGTAGATCGCAGTTACGGAATGCCCGGCCCCAATCTCGCCTGCGTCGACCGCGTCATTGTTGAAATCCTCGCGGTTCAGCGCGCGGGTTTCATACCCGATCAAGCGGTATTCAGCCACTGCTGCCGGGTTCCATTCGACTTGGATTTTCACATCATTTGCGATGGGAAACATTGCACCTGTCAACTGGTCCACCAACACTTTGCGGGCCTCATTCAGCGTGTCGATATAAGCGGCGGTGCCGTTGCCGTTTTGCGCCAGCGCCTGCATGGTGGCATCATCCAGATTGCCGCGACCAAAGCCCAGAACGGAAAGGTAAACACCGGTATCGCGCTTTTTGGCGATATAGGCTTCTAACCCGTCTGGATCATCAATGCCGACGTTGAAATCGCCATCAGTGGCCAGCAACACGCGGCTGACTTCACCGTCTTTGCCCATGGTTGCAGCAACATCATAGGCCAGCGCCAGCCCTTCGGCCCCGGCGGTGGACCCGCCTGCAGCAAGATTATCCAGTGCCGCAAGGATCTTTGCCTTGTCGTCGGCCTTTGTCGGCTCCAGCACCGTGCCCGCAGACCCGGCATAGGCAACCATCGCAACCTCATCTTCGGGCCGCAGTTGCGCCAGCATCAGTTTCATCGATTGCTTCAATAGTGGCAGCTTGTTCGGCTCGTCCATCGACCCTGACGTATCAATCAGGAACACAAGGTTCAGGGCCGGTCGATCTGCCAGCGCAGGCAGGCGGCCCTGCAAACCGATATGGACCAGCCGTGTGCCGGGGTTCCACGGGGTCTGCATCACTGTGACAGTGCTTTCAAAGGGGTCGCCGCCTGTGTCTGGGGCGGTGTAAGCATATGGGAAGTAATTCACCATTTCTTCGATGCGCACCGCTTCGGGCGGCGGCAGCATGCCGTTCATCAGGGAAGATCGGACCACCGCATAGCTGGCAGTATCAACGTCAATCGAAAACGTGGAAACGGGGTTTTCCACCGTAACTTTTAGCGCATTCTGCGGTGCATCAGAAAAGGCTTCGGTGTTTTCCAAAGGCGGCGGTGCAAATTCCAGATCACTGACAGATTGCGCCGCCTCTGCCGCATAGCTTTCGGTTGCGGGAGCGGGGCTTGCCAGCGCATCTGCGCGCATCTGGGCGTCATCTGCGGCACCTGATCTGGAGGGCGCTGCGTCCGCCAAGCCTTGCAGCGGGGCCTCCTGCATCACAACAGCGCCTGCATCTGGAGCGGTGGTTTTTGCGATGCCGCCTGCCGGGGCGGCGGGTTCTTGTTCGGCGGGCGGTGTCTGCCTTTCGCGGGCTGAGGCATCAGGTTCCGGCAGGACGGTTGGAATTGTCAGCATATCGGGTTGATCAAGCGTTGGCAGAACCACGATCAGGCCAAGACTAAGGGCTGCGGCAGAGGTGGTGGCGGCAAGAAAGCCGCGGGATGTAAGGGATGTCAGCATAATGCGCACTCCGTTCAGGAACCCCGCCTGATTTTGGCGGTCCGGATTGGGACGCAGGGCTTTCGGCGATCCTTGGAGCGCATCGAAGTTTTTCATCGCCAGCGCGATTGCGTCAGCTTTTGCGGCGGGGTCTGCAGGGGGAATTGCACGCAAGGCGGCTTTCAGGCGATCAAGATCATCGGTCATAGCTTTGCCTCCTCGGCCGCGATGGCGCGCAGGCGTTTCTTCAAGTCAGACATTCGCCACGCGACGGTGCCTTCGGACAGGCCTAAGATATCGGCGGCCTCGGCTTGGGTCATGTCTTCTCCCAAAATAAGGGCGGCGGTATCGCGCAGGTCGGGGGAAAGCTGGGTCATAGTTTGGGTCAGCCAATCAAGGGCCGCGCGGTCGCATTCAATCTGATCCTGCCGGGCAATCTCCCAGTCGCCCCACCCGGCGGCGGCGCGGGAATGGGTGGCTTGCCTGCGGCGGCGGTCATGGGCGGCGTTGACGATCACGCGGTAGAGCCAGGTTGAAAACCGGGCCTCGCCACGCCAGCCGCGCAGTTTGGCGGGCAGGGCCGCGCAGATATCCTGGGTCAGATCCTGGGCGTCTGATCTGGATCCGATCAGGCGGTAGGAGAGGGCGAAGATGCGGTCGTAATGGCGGGCAAGAAGGCTTGCGAAAGCATCGCGGTCGCCGGTTGCGGCGGCG
>JANOFE010000017.1:0-1684 GCA_031413495.1 Pseudorhodobacter sp.
GTCAAATCGCCGATGATGCCGCCGGTATAGATATCCGGCGTTACAACTTCGACCTTCATGATCGGTTCCAGCAGTTTCGCGCCGGCTTTCTTCAGGCCGTCACGCATGGCCGCACGGGCCGCGATTTCAAACGCCAGAACGCTTGAGTCAACGTCATGGTAAGCGCCGTCAATCAGCGTCACTTTGAAGTCAATAACCGGGAAGCCAGCCAACGGGCCAGAATCCATCACCGACTTGATGCCTTTTTCAACACCGGGGATATATTCCTTCGGCACTGAGCCACCAACAACCTTGGCTTCAAACGAATAACCAACACCGGGTTCAACCGGGGTGATCACCAGTTTGACGCGGGCGAATTGGCCCGTACCGCCGGTTTGCTTCTTGTGAGTATAGTCGATCTCATGTTCGCGGCTGATGGTTTCACGGTAGGCCACCTGTGGCGCACCAATGTTGGCTTCAACCTTGAATTCACGACGCATCCTGTCAACCAGAATGTCGAGGTGAAGTTCGCCCATGCCCTTCATGATGGTCTGGCCCGACTCGTGATCGGTTTCCACACGGAAGGATGGATCTTCTGCCGCCAAACGCGCCAACGCGATGCCCATCTTTTCTTGGTCAGCCTTGGTTTTAGGCTCTACCGCGATTTCGATAACAGGCTGCGGGAAGGTCATGGTTTCCAGAACCACCGGCTTTGCCGGATCGCACAGGGTGTCACCCGTTGTGGTTTCTTTCAGCCCAGCCAACGCAATGATATCGCCCGCATAGGCTTCGGCAATTTCTTCACGGTCGATCGCGTGCATCATCATCATACGGCCAACGCGCTCTTTACGCTCTTTGGTCGCGTTCAGCATCGCGTCGCCCTTTTTCAACACGCCCGAATAGATGCGTGTGAAGGTCAATGAGCCAACAAAGGGGTCGTTCATGATCTTGAAAGCCAGCGCCGAAAACGGCTGGTTGTCATCGGCGGACCGTTCGATATTGCGTGTTTCCGTCTCATCGCCCGGCAAGAAGCCAAGGTATGGCGGCACGTCCAACGGGGTCGGCAGATAATCGATCACCGCGTTCAACATCGGCTGCACGCCTTTGTTCTTGAACGCAGACCCGGCAAGCACCGGAATGAAGGAGATCGACAAGCAACCCTTGCGGATCAGCTCGCGCAATTTCGCTTCAGTCGGCTCAACGCCGTCCATATACGCTTCCATCGCCGCATCGTCTTGCTCAACTGCGATTTCCAGCAGGTTATAGCGCCACTTGTCAGCCTCGGCTTTCAGTTCGGCACGGATCGGCTGGCGCACCCAGGATGCACCCAGATCTTCGCCCTCATAAACCCATTCTTCCATGGTCACGAGGTCGATGATGCCTTCCAACTTGTCTTCTGCGCCAATCGGAATCTGGATCGGCAATGGCACAGCGCCAGTCCGTTCCTTGATCATCTTGACGCAGTTGTAGAAATCCGCGCCGGTCTTATCCATCTTGTTGACGAACACGATCCGCGGAACCTTGTACCGGTCGGCCTGACGCCAAACGGTTTCGGTCTGCGGCTCAACCCCAGCGTTACCGTCCAACAGCACAACCGCACCATCAAGCACCGCCAAGGACCGTTCAACTTCAATAGTGAAGTCCACGTGTCCGGGGGTGTCGATGATGTTGAAGCGGTACTTGTTATCCGCCGCCAAATCGCCGC
>JANOFE010000018.1:0-14647 GCA_031413495.1 Pseudorhodobacter sp.
AGGCTTTACGCTGTTCGTGGTAAGCTGGGTAAACCCGGACGCGTCTTATGCCGATGTCGGCATGGATGACTATATTCGCGACGGATATTTGCGCGCGATGTCCGAAGTGCGCCGTATCACGGCTGCGCCGCAGATCAACGCGGTGGGCTATTGCATCGCGGGCACTACCCTAAGTCTCACCCTCGCACATCTGGAAAAGATGGGCGACAAAACCGTCAAATCCGCCACTTTCTTCACCACGATGACCGATTTTTCCGACCCCGGCGAAGTGGGCGTGTTCCTCGACAATGATTTTGTCGATGGCATTGAACGCCAGGTTGCCACCGATGGCGTCATGTCATCGGTCTTTATGTCGCGCACCTTCAGCTATCTGCGCTCAAACGACCTGATCTATAAACCCGCCATCCGAAGCTACATGATGGGCGAAGCACCGCCCGCGTTTGACCTGCTCTATTGGAACGGCGATGGCACCAACCTGCCCGGCAAAATGGCCGTCGAATACCTGCGCCGTTTGTGTCAGGGCGATGAATTGGCCACCGGCAAATTCCCGGTGTTTGGCGACCCGGTCAGCCTTGCGGGCATCACCCTTCCGATCATGGCGATTGCCTGCGAAACGGATCATATCGCCGCGTGGAAATCATCGCTGAACGGTATCCGGCGATTTGGCTCAAAAGATAAAACCTTTGTCGTCTCGCAGTCCGGCCATGTGGCCGGCATCGTCAATCCGCCGTCGAAAAACAAATATGGCCATTATACCAATGACGGGCCGTTAACCGACCCCGACGCATGGATGGCGGGGGCCACGTTTAACCAAGGCTCATGGTGGCCGCGCTGGCGCGACTGGCTCGCCGCGCAATCTGGCGAACAGGTCAAGGCGCGCATCCCCGGTGATTCGACCAACCCGGTTCTGGCCGCCGCACCCGGCACCTATGTGACCTCCACGCCAACCCTCTGATCTGGCGCAAGGATTTTGTAACGGCTCCACAAAACGGCTATTTTTCGCTGCGTCGCAGAAAATTCACTTGAAATGCTGCACTGCAGCATCTATGTTGTTTGGATAGAGAAGCGGGCAGGTGCCCAGCATCAGGAGCAATTCAAATGGCTAACACACAAGACTTCGGCAAAGTTATGCAAGACATGATGGCGTCCTTCCCGGTTGACACATCCGCGTTCCAGAACGCCTTCAAATCGCAGGCTGCAATGGCCGAGAAAATGTCGAAAGTGGCGCTTGAAGCGGCCGAAAAGTCGACCGAAATCACCACCAAATGGGCAAAAGACACCATCGCAAAGCTGAGCGATGTTTCAAAGGCTAAATCCGAGCCGACAGATTACACCAAGTCGATCACCGATTTCGCATCGGCTGCCCAGGAAATGGCAACCGAACATTTGGCTTCTTTCGCTGAAATCGCGAAAAAAGTTCAGATGGAAACCGTTGAGTTGATGCTTGCCGCTGGCAAAGACATGTCGGAAGACGCAACTGCCGCTGTGAAAAAAGCAACGACCGAAGCAACGACCGCTGTGAAAAAAGCTGCAGCTGCAGCAAAGTAAGCTGAAGAATTCGTATTTCGACCTTTCCTCCCGAAGGTAGAATGCGGTTTGGGCGGGCCTTGTGCCCGCCCTTTCTTTTTGTGCGGCCCTGTCTTAGACTTATTCTGCACTGCAACAAAACGGGGACTGGATCCATGGCCGATACCGACAAGCCGCTGTTGATCAAGCGCTACGCAAGCCGCCGTTTGTACAACACCGAAACCTCTGACTATGTCACGTTGGAAGATATCGCTGGCTTCATCCGCATCGGGCGCGAAGTGCAGATCATTGATCTGAAATCCGGCGATGATCTGACCCGCCAGTATCTTTTGCAGATCGTCGCCGAACATGAAAGTAAAGGTGAAAACGTCCTTCCGATCAATGTGTTGACCGATCTTGTGCGCAGCTACACCACCAACGTGCAATCCGTGGTGCCGCAGTTTCTGGCGGCCTCGTTTGAGATGCTGCGCGAAGGTCAATCCAAAATTATGGGCGGTATTCCAAACCCGCTTGCGGCCATGCCCGGCTTTGATGCCATGCGCAAACAGCAAGAAGCCTTCATGAAAACTATGCTGGGCGGCGTGCCGGGCTGGGCATCGTCTGGGCCTGCCAAAGAAGACGATGATGCGCGGTCTTCCAGCGATGAAATCGCTGCGATTAAAAAGCAACTGGAAGAGCTTCAAAAGAAACTCTCCAAACTCTGATCCCAAAAATAGGGGCGCACGATGGCCGATCCAGACGGGCGCATCACTCTCTGGGGGATCGAGGTGTTCTTGGCCACCGCCGAAGAGGGCGCAATTTCCGCCGCCGCCCGCCGACTGGGCGCCAGCCCGTCGGCGATCAGCCAACAACTTTCTAACCTAGAAGTAGCCTTGGGTGCCACGTTGCTAGATCGGTCAACCCGGCCCATGCAAATCACGCCAGCCGGGGCAATGTTCCGCAAACACGCCCAGACAATCGTGAATGCAGCCGCCGAAGCGCGGGCCGAACTGGCGGTTGCCGATATGTCCGGCCTGACCACCCTGCGCCTTGGCATGATCGAAGATTTCGACGCTGACGTGACACCACGCCTGTTGACCGCTTTGTCCAGCACCCTGCGCGGCTGCAGGTTCCTTTTGGAAACCGGGGCCAGCCACCGCTTGCTGGATCAGCTGGATGCGCGCGCACTTGATATGGTTGTCGCCGCCGATACCGGAACAGAATTAGCCGCCGATGCCGACTGGATCGAAGTGCATCCGCTGCTGGTGGAACCCTTTGTCGTGGTGGCCCCCGTGGGGGCCATCAAACCCGGCCCCGATATCGCCACACAACTGCAATCTTTGCCGCTGATCCAATATTCCGCTCGCCACCATATGGGCCGCCTGATCAGCGCCCATCTGGCACGCCAGAACCTGCGGCTGGCGCATCGCTTTGAACTCGACAGCTATTCCGCCATTCTGGCAATGGTTGCCGCTGGCACCGGATGGACCATCCTAACGCCGCTGGCCGTTCACGCAGCAAAGCCGTTACACCCAGCGATAGAGGTTATGCCACTGCCATTTGCCCCGCTGGACCGCCGTATATCGCTGTCCGCCCGAGCGGGTGTCTTGCGCGATATGCCGGGGCAGGTTGCAGCAAACTTGCGCGATCTGCTGCAAACCCGCGTGGTCTCGCCGTCGATTGCCGCAATGCCGTGGCTCAAAGAAAACTTGAGGGTGCTTTAGCGCCAAAAAATTTTTATACGAAAATTTTTCTATCCCCCCGCATTATGTGGTTTGCCCCATTACATCCTGCGCCGCGCCAACCAACGCGCCCGCAATAAAATCAAGATCACTTTGCGCCAACCGCGTTGGCAGCCGCACATCGCAAGCCCGCATCAGCATGGCGCGGGTCTTGGGCTGATCCGGCATATCGCCCAGAAACTGCCAATTCCAAAACGCCCGCGCATTGCCGTCGCTCAACCCGAAAATCTGCACCGAAACGCCCAGCTTTTTCGCCCCAGCCTGAAACGCCCGCGCCTGATCATCACTCCAATCCCCCACCAGATTGAACTGTATCGAATCCGGCGCACGGTCTTCACCCGGCAGGGGCGGCGGCACCTCCAGCCAAACACACTTGTTCAACACATCCGCCACATGGTCATGGTTCGCGCGGCCCTTCGCCACCCGCCCCGCAATTTCTGGCAGTTGTGGCCGGATCACAGCGGCAGACAGGTTCTGCATCCGCATATTGTACAGCGGCAATCGGTTTTGCCAGTGGCCAAAGCTGTTCTGCAACCCCGGATGCTTCTTCCAGTTTTCCTCATAAGCCCCCGACATGATGATACAGCGCGCCGCGAGTTCCGGATCGTCGGTAATTAAAATCCCACCTTCGCCTGCATTCACCAGCTTGTAGGATTGAAAGCTGAAACAGCCAATTTTCCCAATGGTGCCAATATTTTGGCCGTTCCACGTGGTGCCAAGCGAATGGGCTGCATCCTCGATCACCGGCACGCCGCGCGCATTACATAGCGCCATGATGGCATCCATATCCGACGTATGGCCCCGCATATGGCTGATCAGAACCGCCGCTATACTATCATCCAGCTTCAACGCGAAATCCGCCATATCGACACGGTAATTCGCACCCACCTCCACCAGAACCGGCACGCAATCGGCATGCACCACCGCAGATGGCACAGCGGCAAAGGTAAAGGCCGGGATCAGAACCCGCGCATCGCGTGGCAAATCCAGCGCCTTCAGCGACAAAAACAGTGCCGCCGAACACGACGCCACGGCCAGCGCATATTTTGCCCCCATCAGCGCTGCAAATTCTGCCTCCAGCAACGCCACTGGCGCATCTTTGGCGGCTGTGTAGCGGAACAAATCACCCGATCCCAACATCGCCTCAATCGCCACCAAGGCCGCATCGGGAATCGGTTCGGCATCATAAACATTGGGGGCTTTGAGTGACGTTTCATCAAGGGACATATCGCGGCTTTCCTGAAACTGACTTTCAGGAATTATGTATATGTGCTGCGCGCGCTTGACCAGTCACAAGATTATGACAGTCGCGCATCCTGCAAATTTCGGCCTAGTGCCCCAAACGGTCGCGCAGCGCATACCACGTCATTGCTGTCACCAGAAGCGGCCAGCGCATGGCCGCGCCGCCGGGAAATGACATCTGCGGCAGGTTCGCCAGCACGTCAAATTGCTCTGCCTGTCCCGCAATCGTATCTGCCATCAGCTTGCCCGCCAGTGTCGCCATCGCCACCCCGTTGCCCGAATAGCCTGATGCCGACAGCGTGTTTTTCTTGGGCCGCGCAAAGCAGGGCATCCGGTTGGTGGTGATCGCCAGCGTGCCGCCCCAGGCATAGTCAATTTTCACGCCCCGCAACTGCGGATAAACCTTTAACATCGGTTTCATAACCGCACGGGCGATATTGGGAAACCGGTAGCCATAGCTTTCCGCACCGCCATAAAGCAGGCGGTTATCCTCCGACAGCCGCCAGTAATTCACCACAAACTTGGTATCTGCCGCCGCCACGGGCTGCGATAAAACCTCTTTCGCGCGGTCGCCCAACGGCTCTGTCGCGATGATGAAATTGTTGATAGGCATCACCCGCGCCGCAACCTTGCGGTCTAGCCCGCCAAGGTATCCATTGCCCGCCAAAATCAGATGATCGCAGGTCACAGCCCCGGTGCCAGTTTGCACCACCGGCTTCAAACCGTGGTTGATGTGGTGCACCTCAGACCGCTCAAATATCCGCACGCCCGCCGCTGCCGCCGCTGCCGCCAGCCCAATCGCATAGTTCAGCGGGTGGATATGCCCCGCCCCATGATCCAGATCACCGCCTTTATACACGGGCGATCCGATCAGGCCCTGTATCCCCGCGCGGTCCAAAGGTTCAATCTTGTCATAGCCATAGTCCCGGTGCATTTTTTCCGCGTAATCATGGGCATGGCCAACTTCTGCATCGGTCCAACAGGCATGGGCAATGCCGGGGCGGTACGTCACGGGCATTGCGTGCTTGTCGATCAACCCGCGCACCAAAGCGTTGGCATCCTGCGCCATATCCCACAGCTTGCGCGCCACCTCGCGGCCCGCCATCCGCTCCAATTCGTCCTGATCACGCCGCTGACCTGACGCCACTTGCCCGCCATTGCGCCCTGACGCGCCAAAGCCCACACGGTGGGCCTCTAGCAACACCACGTCATATCCCCGTTCTGCCAAATGCAGCGCGGCCGACAGCCCGGTATAGCCGCCGCCCACGATGCAGACATCGGCCCGCACTTCCCCCTTAAGCATGGGGAACGGTGCCAGCGGCGTGGCGGTGGCCGCGTAATAGGACGCCGGGTATTGCCCCGGCCTATCATTGGCGTGCAGCAGGTTCATACGTTCAGCAGCAGATGTTCCCGCTCCCACGGTGAAATAACTTGCAAGAACTCTTTGTATTCATTGCGCTTTACCGAATCGTAGACCTTGCAGAATTCATCCCCCAGCACATCCCACAACGCCTTGTCCTCTTCCAGCCGGTCAAGGCCATCGCCCATTGTGGTCGGAATATCATCGCCGTCGATATAGGCAGATGCCTTAAACTCAGGGCGAGGTTCCTTTTTTTCCATCAAGCCCAAATACCCACAGGCCAACGTCGCCGCGATGCCAAGATAGGGGTTCACATCCATCCCCGGCAGACGGTTTTCCACCCGGCGCGCGGCAGGCGACGATATCGGAATGCGCAGACCTGTGGTGCGGTTATCACGCCCCCATTCCAGATTAATCGGCGCTGCAAAATCCGGCACATAACGGCGGTAGGAATTGACGTAAGGCGCCAGCACCGCCACGGCCCCGCTCAGATGGTTCTGCATACCTGCGATGAAGTGGAAAAACGCTTCCGTCTCGCCGCCCTTTTTATCGGCAAACAGGTTCTTGCCGGTTTTGCTATCCACCACTGACGTGTGAATATGCATGGCCGACCCCGGCTCACCACCGATGGGTTTCGCCATGAAGGTGGCAAAGCAATCATGCCGCAGCGCCGCTTCGCGGATCAAGCGTTTGAAGAAGAACACATCATCCGCCAACCGAACCGGATCGCCATGGGCCAAGTTCAATTCAATCTGCCCAGCCCCGCCCTCTTGCAGGATGCCGTCTATTTCCAGCCCCTGCGCTTCGGCAAAGTCGTATATGTCGTCGATCACCTTGCCATATTCATCAATCGCCGACAGCGAATATGCCTGCTTGCCCGCAGCACGGCGGCCAGACCTGCCCATCGGCGGGATCACCGGCATGTTGGGGTCAATGTTGCGGGCGGTCAGGAAAAACTCCATTTCCGGGGCCACAACCGGCGTCCAGCCCTGATCGTTATACATCTGCACAATCCGGCGCAGCACGTTGCGCGGCGAATAGGCCACCGGCGTGCCATCTTGGTTCATCGCGTCATGGATCACCTGCAGCGTCACATCCGCAGTCCAAGGGGCCGCCGTCGCGGTGGAAAAATCCGGCACCATGATCATGTCCGGCTCGGTAAAGGCATCGAACGGGCTGTCGGCCCATTCGCCGGTGATGGTCTGCAGGAAGATGGAATTTGGCAGGAAATAATTCGTCTGATGCGCAAATTTCGCCGCAGGCATCGCCTTGCCGCGCGCAACACCGGCAATATCGCCGGTCACACATTCCACCTCATCCACACGCCGACCGGCGATATAGTCAAGGGCGGCTTCGGGCAGTTTCGACATCCAGTCGGCCATAGGTCACACTCTGGGTTTTGCGGCAGCGGTTTTTCCGCGCGGCTGTTTGAAAAAAGTGGCGATGCGGCCTGCAATGGTTGCATCGTCGATTGGGTCATCAAGGCGTTTGGCGGCGCGTGCCATCAGATCATCCGGCACCACGCCGCGGCCGCGTGTTTGCATCAGGCCATCCACGAATTCGGGGCGAAATTCGGGGTGGGCCTGCACCGTAAACGCGCGGTCGTTATAGACCAGTGCCGCATTGGCGCAGAAATCGTTGCTTGCCACCACCTGCGCATCAGGCGGCAGTTGCGTGACCTGATCCTTGTGCCATGCGTTCAGGGTCAGTTTTTCACCGCCAAAGTCATAGTCGGTGGCCCCCACCGCCCAACCGTCTTTGAACTTTTCCACACGGCCACCAAGGGCTTGCGCGATGATCTGGTGACCAAAGCAAACGCCAACCATCGGCACAGCGGCGGCATAGGCTGCGCGGATAAAATTTTCCAGCGGAGGGATGAAAGCATGATCCTCATAAGCCCCGTGCCGCGATCCGGTCAGCAGCCAGCCATCAGCCTCATGCGCCGATTTTGGAAATTCCATTTCGACCACGCGGTAGGTTTGAAAGGTAAATCCATGCCCTGCCAGCAGTCTGGCAAACATATCAGGATAATCGCCCATATCCGCTGCCAAAGCGTCGGGGGCAAGGCCAGTTTGCAGAATGCCGATGCGCATGAAACATCCATAGTTGCGGTATCGAAACCTAGTCGTGCATCCCCCCTTGCGGCAAGGGGGGATGCGATTGGTGTCAGACCGTATCCAGATACAGTTCGACCTGTTCGCTGGGGCTAAGTTCCGCGATATAGTGCAGCTCTTGCCGTTTGGTCAGCACAAGGTTGCGGATCAGTTCCGGATGCAGGAACTTTGGCACAATCGCGCTGCCCTCAAACGCATCAATCGCCGCTTCCCAGCTGACCGGAATCTGCGGCAGATCTTCAATCGCATAGGCATTGCCGGTGATCGGTGCTGGCGGTTCTGCGCCCGACTCGATCCCGTCCAGTGCCGCGCCCAGAATCGCCGCCAGCATTAGATAGGGGTTCACGTCGCCCCCGGCCACCCGGTGTTCAATCCGTCGCGCCGATGGATTGCCCGCCGGAATACGAATGGCAGACGTGCGGTTTTCAAACCCCCAGGAAATGGCGGTTGGCGCGTGTTTGCCGGGCACAAGGCGTTCATAGCTGTTGGCATGCGGCGCGAATATCAACGCGGAATCGTGCATTGCGTTCAGGCATCCGGCAACGGCATTGCGCAACAGTGCCGTGCCCTTTGGCCCGCCGCTATCAAACACGTTGTCGCCCTTTTCATCCAGCACCGAAAAATGCGTGTGCAGGCCAGACCCGGAATATTCCGGGTAGGGTTTCGCCATGAACGACGCCGCAAAGCCATGACGCCGCGCCAGACCCTTCACCAGCATTTTGAACAGCCACGCATCATCGGCGGCGCGCAGGGCGTCGTCGCAATGCATCAAGTTCACCTCAAACTGGCCAAGGCCGGTTTCGGATGTGCTGGTATCCGCCGGAATATCCATCGCCTCGCAGGCGTCATAAAGATCGGTAAAGAACGTATCAAACGCATCCAGCGCCCGGATCGACAGCGTTTCGGCGGCTTTCCGGCGCTTGCCCGACCGGGGCGATGGCGGCACTTGCAGGGTTTTGCCAGAATCGTCGATCAGGAAAAACTCCAGCTCAATCGCGCAAACCGGGGTCAGGCCTTTGGCCTTGAACCTGTCCACCACGGCGCGCAATGCATGGCGTGGATCGCCTTCATAGGGCGTGCCGTTTTCGCGGAACATCCAGATCGGCAGCAGTGCCGTTGGCGCCTCTAGCCATGGCATTGGCATAAAGCCACGCTCGGTGGGCATCAAAACCCCGTCGGCATCGCCCTGTTCGAACACCAGATGGCTGTCATCAATGTCTTCGCCCCAGATATCGAGGTTCAGAACCGAAAACGGAAACCGTGTTCCGTCTTTGACAACCTTGTCGGCAAATCGTGCCGGAACCCGTTTGCCGCGCGCTTGACCGTTCAGGTCAGCCGCCGCCACACGGATCGTGCGCACCTCGGGGTGCTTTCGTAACCAGTCTTTCATCATGTCACATGAAGGCCAGTGGCACAGTGACCACCGCAACGCCAAATGCAGGCCATCGGCCCACTTGGCGGGGTGGGGACCATGCCCTTGGTCCCATTCTCCCGTTCGGTCAAATCCGGGTTTGGCGCGCATTTGCGGCCCCGGACGAAGGTCCGGCGAATTTGATCAAATTTACGATACTACCGGATAAGCTGAGGACGCAAGCGAATTCTGGTACGCTGATTTTGCGGGAGGTGCCGGTTCAGATAAAGGTTCACCCGGCCAAAGAGGAAAATCACCAATAGTGTCAGGCAGATGAAATAGAATGCCACAATGGGGTAGGGGACAAAGGGGTTGAAGGTTTTGTCGGCAAAATAGCTGGCGTAATAGAGGGCATCACCCTTTTGCTGGAACGCGGGGAAGCCGGAAAAGAACACCAAGGTGGTGGCGTGGAACAAAAAGATCGCCTCATTCGTGTAGGCGGGCCATCCCAGCCGCAGCATGGTTGGCCATTGAATGCGCCGGAACCGCGACCAGCCGGAAATGCCATAAGCATCGGCTGCCTCCAGATCGCCCTTGGGGATCGACCGCAGTGCGCCATAGAAAATCTCGGCACTATACGCCGCCGTGTTCAGGAACAGCACGATCAACGCCCCGGCCCAAGCGCGCGACAGCCAGGATGTTTGAACGGTCAGCCCGAACAGATCAATTCCGGCGCGCGGCAGCATCACCAGTGCCTCATAGGCCAGGAAAAACTGGATGAACAACGGTGATCCGCGAAAGATGAAGATGAACCATTCGGCAAGTTTGCGGGCCCAAGGGTTGCGGGCGGATTTCGCCAGCGCAAGGGCGTTGGCAAGGAAAAACCCGGCCACAAGGGCGATCAGGCCGAAATAGATGTTCCAGATCATACCAGACCCGATCAGGGTGAATTGCTGGCACAGGGTGAAGTCGGTTTTCGGCAACAGTTTTTCGCCGTAGCCAAGGCTGCGGAACGCGTAGTCGCCGATGGTGCTCCAGCAACTCATGCGGTGGCCCTGCGCTGGGCTTCGCCTGCGGCGGTGGCTTGGCCCTTACTCAGGCGGGCGGCAAGGCGCGATAGCACCACCTCGGATACGCGCGTCATGCAAAGATAAAACACCATCAGGAACAGGAAATAATAAAGCCGCCAATCGGGGTGCGGATATTCATAGGCGCTGGTTTTGGACCCGCCAAGTTCGCGCGCCCAATAGACAATATCCTTGACGCCCAGCAAGAACAGCAAAGGCGTCGCTTTGATCAGGATCATCCACAGGTTTGACAGGCCGGGCAGGGCATAGACCCACATCTGCGGCACCAGAATGCGGCGGAACACTTGCGCGCGGGACATGCCATAGCTTTCGGCGGTTTCCAACTGTGCTTTTGGCACCGCCTGCATGGCGCCGTACATGACATTGGCAGCAAAGGCGCCGAACACGATGGAAAAGGTAAACACCGCCAGCGCAAAGCCATAAGCGCTGTGCCAAACCTGTGCGGCATCGCCAGATGGCACTTTCGCCGCCGGGCAGACGCGAAATTCCAACCCCTGCCGGATGGGTTCAGACCAATCGGGGCAGCGCAATTGATGCACCAGCCATTCGATGCCCTGATCAAGGGCAATGACGAAGAACAGAAAGAAAATGATGTCCGGTATCCCGCGCACCATGCCGGTGTAGGCGCGGCCAAACAGGCTGATCGGCGCGATGTGGCTGCGTGCGGCCATAGCCCCGAAAAAGCCGAAGGTCATCGCAATGGGGGCAGTGATGGCAAGCAAGGTCAACACAGTAACAAACGACCAATAGAAATCCTGATGCTTGCCCGACGTCAAATAGCACCAAAGCCAGCCAAAGCCTTTCAGGGTAGATGGGTCGGCGCATGCATCAAACATCGGAACGCTTTCACAGCCAGTTGCCCAAAAAACCTTCCCCGCGGGGAAGGTTTTGGCAGTTTTTTTCGAGACAGTTACCCTTTCCCCTCAGATTCGCGGGAAAAAAGGGTTAATGAAATCAAAACTTTGCGGTTTCTGGCCCGAAGTTCTTTTCAATCAACGCGTTCAGCGTGCCGTCATCTTTCATCGACTGGATGGCCAGATTCAGCTTTTCCTTTAGGTCGGTATCGCTGGACCGCAGGCCAAGGCCGACGCCGCCACCAAGCTGCACGGGTTCACCGACGAACATCAAGGTGCCACCGGATTCAGCGACGATTGGGGCCAGATAATCTTTGTCGGCAAAGACAGCGACCGCTTCGCCGTTTTTCACCGCAGCAATGGTTTCATCCGGCGTTGCAAATTCCATCAGAGTGGCACCAGATTCCGCCACATAGCCTGCTTGAATCGTGCTGACCTGGGCCGACACATTGCCCGCTTTCAGATCGGCATCCGCCGTCAGGGCCACATAAGCTGATGCCGCCGGAGGAAAGTAATTCTGCGTGAAATCAATCACTTCTTCACGTTCTTCGGTGATGCTCATGCCCGCGATGATGACATCATAGTTGCCCGATTGCAGGTTCGGGATGATGCTGTCCCATTCGTTGGTGACCCATTCACAGGTCAGCGCCGCGCGCTTGCACAGCTCATCGCCGACTTCACGCTCAAAGCCCGCCACTTCGCCCGCATCGTTGATAAAGTTGAAGGGCGGATACGCGCCTTCGGTTCCCAGACGCACGGTTTGGGCGGCGGCAAAGCCGGTGGACAGCGCCAAAAGCGCGGTAGCGAGGATCAGTTTTTTCATGTGGTAGCTCCCATCTTTGGTTTTTGAGTTTGGTTTTTGAGTTTGGTTTTTGATTATGCCGATGTCGCCGATAGAAACCCGCGCAACCGTTCG
The DNA here is from genome assembly GCA_031413495.1 of Pseudorhodobacter sp. Taxonomy (GTDB): domain Bacteria; phylum Pseudomonadota; class Alphaproteobacteria; order Rhodobacterales; family Rhodobacteraceae; genus JACMNW01. The sequence continues at coordinate 12,174 of JANOFE010000018.1, forward strand.
GTTTGCGGGTTGCCAAACAGCTGGTCCGGCGGACCTTCTTCTTCGATCTTTCCTTTGTGCAGAAAGATCACATGGTCAGACACGTCTGCGGCAAGCCGCATGTCGTGGGTGACCAAAATCATCGTGCGGCCTTCTTCGGCAAGCGCCTTGATCACGCGCACCACCTCTTGTTCCAGTTCAGGGTCAAGGGCGGATGTGGGTTCATCAAACAGCAAAGCCCGCGGTTCCATGCACAAAGCGCGCGCAATCGCGGCGCGTTGTTGCTGGCCACCAGACAGCATGGCGGGATAGGCATCGCATTTTTCCACGATGCCGACCTTATCCAGATATTTGCGCGCCGATACCTCGACCTCGGCCCGGTCACGGCCCAGCACGGTCACCGGTGCTTCCATGACATTCTGCAAAATCGTCAGATGCGACCACAGATTGAATTGCTGAAACACCATCGACAGATTGGTGCGGATGCGCGTCACTTGGGCACGGTCTGCCGGGTGGCGGCCAAGACCGGTGCCTTTCCAGTGAACGGCTTCGCCTTCAAAGGTGATGTCGCCGTCCTGACTGTCTTCCAGCAGGTTGCAGCAGCGCAGCAGGGTGGATTTGCCGGACCCCGACGACCCGATAAGCGACACCACATGGCCGCGCGGTGCGGTCAGATCAACGCCCTTAAGAACCTCAAGGTTGCCATAGGATTTGTGAAGATTGCGGATCGCTATGACAGGTGTGTCGCTGGGTGGTGTCTGCAATTGCGTTACTGTCTTTCACTACCAAGGCCAAGTGGTCACCGATTTGCACGCATATCCTGCCCCATTGCAACGGCTCTTCTGCATATATTGGGCAAAGGCATGGCCAAAGTGATCAAACTTAATGCGCAATCTGGTCAGGTGGCGCAGGTGTAGGCACTGCAAGATAGGCCTCGGCGGGGATATGGACAATACCTTTCAGCCTAAGTGCGTCGCGGTCTTGCGGCGACAGTGCACCTATCGCCGCTGCTACCGCGTCAAACACAGCCGAACGGTTTGCCCCCAGCGCCGCGATGTAGGGCAGGGCAGGGGTGGGATCAGTGCTGTCCACCACCCGCAATTCGGCCAGCGCCGGGTCATTGCGCCGCAAAAACCGCCACGTCACCGCATCAACCGACGCAATATCTGCACGCCCCTCCAGCACGGCTTTTGCGGACAGGGCATGCCCACCGCAGTGCAACAGGGTCTGGAACCTAAAACCCAAGCCCGCCACATGGTTTTGCGGGGCTGCCCATCCCGATTGCGACAACGCATCATTATAGGCAAACCGTGCCTCGTGAAATGCCGCCAAAGCGTGGCGCGGATCATCCCGGCGCACAATGAAAACAGACCGGTAGTACCCCGGCGCACAGCCGTCAACGCCGTAATCTGGCGTGCCGATCAGCGTTACTTTTCCGTGCAAAACCGCGCGAAACGGAAAGCCGCAGGTTTGCGACAAAACCAGATCATCGCGCTGCCAATGGTGCAGAAAATCCGGCATGCCCCATGAAAGCGTGTCGGGTGCGGCACCACCAGACATTCGCAGGTGATCACGGATCAAGGACCAAAATCTATCTGTCGCTGGCAAGCAATCTGCTTGATTGTACATCGGCAACGATGCGATCACAGCCGCGCCTCGGCCCGTTTGCGCGCCAGTGCCGAGTCCTGATCCGACAGGCCCAGCAGGCTGGACACAAGGCGCAAAAGCTGATCCTCGGCATCATCGCGCGACCCGTCTGACAGCGCCACCGACCACAAGGCCTGCATCATGCCGGCGCGATCTTCCGGGGCGACCGCATCTTTTAGCGCGCGGGTAAACCGCACGGTATCGGGGGCCTCGCCTTCCATCACCTCGGCGTCGCGGCGCAGTTTGGCGGCGGCAAACGGATCAAGCCCGAATTGCAGGCCCAGAACCCGGTCGATCCGGTCCACCTCGGCCTGATCATAAAGCGCGTCGGCGCGTGCCACCCGCACCAGCAACGTGGCCAGCGACAATTGTGCATCCGCCACCGGCAAACGGCCGGGGTTCGGAGCGGTCAAACGACGAAGGAGTGCATCAAACATACCTTGTCAAATAGTCGCTCAAGCGCCTGCTGCCAATGCCAAGCGCGACGATCCTATGACGATTTTGATATATCTCCGCTTATAGCTGCGCAAACATATCCGTCAGGCGTGCCGTCTCATCCTCAATCCCGTAGGGCGGGTTCAGGATGAACAGCCCCGATCCCACCATCCGATGCCCGGCCCGGATGGGGGCAAACCGCACTTCATGGCGCAGGGCGCCCTCGTGCTGATCCATCAGCGCCGCCAGCATCGGCGCATGCGGTGCAGTATCCAGGATCGGATACCACAGACACATCACCCCCACATTCCATTTGCGGTGCAGTTGCCCGATCGCCTTGGGGATCGTTTCATAATCTGCCTTCACCTCGTAAGACGGATCAATCAGCATCAGGCCCCGGCGCGGGGTGGGGG
>JANOFE010000019.1:0-9639 GCA_031413495.1 Pseudorhodobacter sp.
TATCAAAGCACTATGCCCCGCCTCACCGCGGGCCTTTTGCATGCCCGCCAGACGGGTCAACAATAGGTCAACAAAACAGGGCAAACTGCTGGGCGAGGGGCAGCAGGTCACCAATAGTCGAGTTGGCCTTGTTTCCGGGCATGCGACGATGCAGGTAAATGCATTGATCGAAGGTGGCGGCAAAGCTGCCCGGAGAGCGTTCGGATTCATCGAGCGCCCTAAAGGTGGTTTTCTGCTGATTCAGATCAAGGCGGACCTGATGAAAAGCCGGCAATGTCGATGAAAATATGAACGGAAAAGTCTTTTTCCAGTCGTTTTCGCAGATGGGTGTGACGTGTCAAAATCCACATATTTTGAAAGCAAGTCTGATCCGGCCGTCAGGCAAGAGATCGCTTCAGTCTGTTCAACTGAGAAGCAGGCCGTCATACATGCCCAGTCATGATGCGACGCCACCTGAACCACAGTCCGCTGTAAAGCCATCGTCCCTTGAAGCGCGGCAACGCAGTCACGCAGACGAGGCCAAGACATCAGCCGCAACTTTGCCCGCCTTGCATACTCAACGAACCGCACCGGCACCGCAGAGCGCCTGGTCCCGTCAAAGGCTCGTGCTGTGGGTCGGGGTTGCTTTTGCGGCACTTGTCCTGTTGGCTTTGTTTTATGCCCAGCCTTGGGCAGAAAAAGCGATGGTCGTCGCGACCGAAACGGTAACGCCCGGCCCGCTAACGCGATTGCTGGCCGTGAATGGCAGCGTTGCGGCGCAGCATTCGGTTGACGTCCGATCCACTGTCAGCGGGCCTTTGCAAAGCATTATGGCGGTCGAAGGCGGGGCGGTTAGGCAGGGCGATGTTCTGGCGCGCATTGATCCTGCCGGGCAACAGACAGTTGTCAGGCAGGCCCTTGCCGGACTTGATGCCGGGCTAGTGGCGTTGGCGCAAGCCGAGGCCAATCTGCAGCGGGATCGCGCCCTTGGCGCAAATGTGGCGCGCGCAACATTGGAGAATGCGGAGCGGGGCGTGCAGACGGCGGCGCAAGAAGTGGGCCGCCTGACGGCCATCTTCGATCAGGCGCAGATTGCACTGGGATATTATACCATCAAGGCGCCAATTTCGGCCACAATTGTGGCGAGTGAGGCCGACATCGGCCAAACGGTTGATCCCGCATCTGTGCTATTCACTCTTGCCGATCTCGGCCAGTTGGTGGTCGAAACTGACGTTGACGAGGCCTATGCGACGCAGATCACCATTGGTCAACCCGTGGTGATGCAGATTGTGGGAGAGGCGGCAACGCGGTCCGGCCAGGTCAGCTTTGTCGCAGCCCAGATCGATCAGGAAACGGGTGGCCTAGCGGTGAAACTCGTCTTTGATCAGCCGGTTACTGCTCCTGTGGGTTTGACGGTTACGGCAAACATCACGGTAGACAGCCAGAGCGCGGCAATCTCGGTTCCGCGCGCGGCCGTGGTCACGGTCGGCGCCGGGAATGCGGTGTTTGTGGTTCTGGGCGATATTGCACATCGCCGCGACGTGGATGTTTTGCCCTGGCCTGCAGCGCGGCTGATGGTGACCCAAGGCCTTGCGGCGGGCGATGTGGTGATCGTCGATGCAGCCGGATTGGTAGACGGACAGTCTGTCACGGTTGCTGCTGCAGGTGCGGGTGACTGATGCTGTATGCCTTCAAGATCGCCACCCGCTATCTTACCGCCAGCAAGGCGCAGACCAGCCTGCTGGTGGTGGGCGTCGCCGTGGGCGTGTTCATCTTTATCTTCATGAGTGCGCTGATCGGCGGTTTGGCGGAATTCATCATTTCTTCCACCGTCGGCGACATCAGCCATGTCACAATTGAAGCGGTTGAGGACATGCCTGCCATTCTACCGCCATTGCCTGGTTCAGCACCCGGTCAGGTCTTGGCCATTCAGCAGGACGCGGGTGCCGCTGATGTGCAGATGCGCAGCACCGAGGCGTTCATTCCGCTGATCGCGGCGCTGCCGGGTGTGATCGCTGTGTCAAGCCAAGTCAACGGCCCGGGCTTTGTCATCCGCGGGGCGCAGGTCTTGCAAGTCAGTGTGATCGGCTTGGAGCCGGGCAAGGAATCTGCCATTCTAGATCTGGACGGCTATATCGTTTCCGGTACGGCGCGACTGGATTCAGGCTCTGTTGTCATCGGCAAGACGCTGGCCGAGGATTTGAAGATGTCGCTGGGACATACGATGCGGTTGAAATCTCCGGCCGGGGTGGAGGTGGTGCTGACGCTGTCGGGGATATTCGAGATCGGGCAGGGTGCGGTGGATCAGGCGACCACCTATGTCAGCCTTGCGACTGCGCGCACCCTGTTTGCAATGCCACAAGGTGTAACGCGGATCGAGATCAAGCTGGCCGATCTGTACGACGCCGACGCCACGGCAATTCGTGTGCGGGCCCTGACCGGGCTGGATGCGAAATCATGGACCGAACAGGCCGCACAGCTGCTAGACGCGCTGAACGCGCAGGCGCAGGTTGGCTATATTCTGAAAACTTTTGCGATGATCACCATCATCATCGGGGTATCCTCGGCGCTCTTGCTGTCGACATATCGCAGGAGGCCCGAGATCGGGATCATGCGGGCGATGGGCGCGGCGCGGTGGTTTGTGCTGGTGGTATTTGTCAGCCAAGGTGCGCTGATCGGCCTTATGGGCGGACTGCTTGGCGCAGGCTTGGGCTATCTTGCCCTGCTGGGCTTTCCGACGCGCGACGAATTTGTGCCCGGCGATTTGCCAATTGATATTCGGCAGGGGGCTTATGGCATGGCGATTCTGCTGACCGCTATCGGGGCTATTGCCGCGTCAATCCTGCCCGCGCGTAGTGCTGCACGGGTGGACCCGGTCACGGCGATCGGGCAATGACCGATGCCTTGGTTGACATCCGCGATCTGGTCAAAACCTATGGTGCGGGCGAAACCGAAACCCGCGTGCTGCGCGGCTTGAACCTGCGGCTCCAGCATGGCGAACTGGCCGCGCTGCTGGGGCCGTCTGGGTCTGGCAAAAGCACGCTGCTGACCATTCTGGGGACGCTGATGCAGCCCACGTCGGGCAGTCACATGATGCTCGGGCAGGATCTGACCACCGCCGATGATCGCGCCCTGACAGATTTCCGCAATCGCCACATCGGATTCGTATTCCAGTTTCACAACCTGCTGCCCGACTTTACAGCCCTTGAAAATGTGATCTTTCCAACCGCCGTGCGCGAAGGGCGCGAAACAGCGGCCGCGCGTGCGCGGGGCCGCGATTTGCTGGGCCGGATGGGGCTGGCCGACCGGGTCGATTTTCCGTCAACCAACCTGTCGGGCGGCCAGAAACAGCGCGTCGCCGTGGCACGCGCCCTAATGAACAGCCCGGAACTGGTGTTAGCGGACGAACCCACGGGCAACCTCGACCGCGCATCTGCCAGCCAAGTGATGGAACTGATCGGCCAGATCAACCGGGATGAGGGGACGACGTTCCTGATCTCGACCCACGACGAGAAGATTGCGGCGACCTGCAGGCGGCAGATCGTGGTGGGAGATGGGCAGGTGACTGGGTAGGGGGTTCTGAAAAGCGTAGCTTGGAGCTGTGTCCGGGGCGGCGCGAATATCAACCGGATTGCGCGATAATCCGAAGCTTGCTCAGCTCACCCAAGCCCAATGCGCATCATGACATTCCCCTTTCGCATTCTGATGATTGCAATCACCGCCACCAGCAGGACCATGCTCATAATCATCGGGTCGTAATAGGCTGTAAAATCTGTGAACATGCCCCAGACCGAATTGCTCATCATATGAAACAGTACGGCGATCCAAATGCTGTGCGCGGTGTTAACAAACAGCCAGACGATGATACTCCGCATCAGGACCATCCCCAAACTGTGCCACATGATCCATGTCGCACCGCGCCCTATCAACGCGAAGGGAATAATATGCCAAAGTGCCCAGACCACCCCAATGATGAGTGCAGCCTGCAGCGGCGAATATCGAGAGGTCAGTCGGGGATAAGCATAGCCTTGCCAGCCGATTTCTTCGGCTACCGCGCCAAGGAGGAATAATGCGAAAGCAGGCAGTATAGCACTGAGTGGGAGAAGGTGCAGTGCGGGCAATCACAGTGCCGGACAGCCAGATGATGCTGCCCGTCAAGGCAAAGGCGGCGGGCATGATGCTGAGTGATAAGAGTGCCCACCACGCGTTCGGTGTGGGACGCATGGCAAGGGCGCTTTTGAAAAGCGTTCCTGCCGCCGCCGAACCACTTTGCCGAATAATGAGACCCAATGCTGCGATCATCGGCACAATGGCCATCAGCGCACTGATCGGCAAGGCGGAAGCGAAGGGTAAGGCGTTCCCAGCTATGCCCAGCGCGTAGAACGGTAGGGAAAGGATCAGGACCAGTCCGAAAAACCGCCCAACTTCACTAATCCTCACGGTGCAAACTCATAAACCACCGTTTCTATCGTGCCTTTGAAATACGGCTTTTCGCCTTGCGGGGTGATGTACAAAGCCTCTCCCGTCAGGGGCACACGCATGCCATCGCGGGTCTGATAATTCGACATGCGGCATTCCCACGGCATCATCACGGTAGTTGTCCCCACAGTCATCGCGCGCTCTTCGACATGAACAGACGTGACCAGCCCCTCTGCGTCAAACCGGAACAGCATTGTCACGCTGATCGGCACGTCGGTCATCGTGGCCATGGCTGATGCATCATCGACCGCCTGCCAGACCACACCTTGACTGGGCAAAAGTGCTGTCGGAAACCACACGCTTTCCGCAAAATGGCGCAACAATTCGCCCCGCGCAATTTCTCCGGTGCCGTGCAGTGTGCCCATCGCGTAAAGCCCCAGTATCGTCGGGCGCAGCAACCCCTCGCCCGCGATGAACGCATCCACCACACGGACCGGTACGCCGGGGAACATTGTGATGTTCGCGTCCCAGACAAATCCTGACCGCTCTGTTGTGAAGTGCTGCGTCGCGGTGAACGATTTCCATTGATCGGCAGTCTGGCCCAAATTGAAAGTGCCAGTTTGCATCAACCTCATGGCGGTCACAATTGGCTGGCCATCTGTCAGCACGGCGCGGAAATAGCGCTGCACCGGAGCGGGCAGTGCTGCCAGTTCAGCCGCGTGATAGCGGGTGATTGTGGGGGTCACGCGGCCTGCATCCAACTGTGCAACCAGATCGCCCATGGTGCCGGACCAGCGCCATGCTCCAAATGCCGAGAGTGCGGCATATGTCAGCCCGAGCACCGCGACGCCGCCCAGCAGCCATGTCATGAATTGCATCGATTTCCCTTTTGATTTCAATGTGGAACGCTCTTGCGAAACCAAAAGAGGCCCAAGCCACCAATGGCCAATGTGATCCCACCAATGACTACCCAAGTCGTGGATGGCCCCTGAATCGGTTCGCAATCGGCAAAGCATAGGATGGGACGCACCTCCACAATACCCAGCCCCTGCAGCAGCCAAAGCCCGCCAAGCAAGACGGCAATGACGCCGAAAACCAAAGCTGTGATGCGCAACATGTCAGCAAACTCCCATGCGAGGTCTATAACTCCGGCTTCAAAAACCGTGGGCCGTGGGGCCAATAAAGGCCAATGCAAACGCGGTGATGCCCACGCGGTCACGGTGCTGCCAAAACGAGGTCGGCTATCGTATCCATAACTTCGTCGTCATGCCCAACCCAGGTATGGCCCCCCGTTTCGAACCCCAGGAACCTTGCCCCGGCAATCTGGCTGGCGGTGTATTCCGCGCTGGCGAAGGTTCCATAGCGGTCATCGCGGGCGCTTATGATCAGGGTGGGGGCAGTAACCAGATCCAGCCGGGCCGGGGTCATGGATTTTCCGGCAGCGGTATCATGGCGCAGTCCGGCGGCACGGGCGGAGACCGGCAGGATGTTGTCCAGCATCGCGTTGATCCGCACCTGTTCGGATGGGCTGGCCACATCAAGCAGTTCGGGTGGCGTGGCCAGAACGGTGCCAATCAACTTGCCGGGCGCGAGGTGCAGCGCTGACCAGAACAGAAAGTCCGATCCGATGGCCTTCATCATCAGGTTTTCAATCCAAGGTGCCATCGGTGCGGCTGAATTGGCCTCACTGGGTGGTTTATAGGCCAGTGGCACCAACAAGATCAGCGCGGATGTCCGGTCTGGGTGCCGGATCGCCATTTGCAGGGCCGACAGTGCCCCGGCTGACCCGCCCATGACGGCGGCAGTTGGCAGATCAAGCGCGTCCAGCAAGCAGACAAACGCATCGGCCTGCGCCATCGCCGTCGCATCGGCGGGCATCGGTGTGCGCAGATAGCCAAAACGCGACATTGCAATCACCCGGATACCCCGCGCGGTCAGCGGTGCGGCAAATGCCATGCCCTGATCGTACCCGCCGCCACTACCATGCACGGCAAGAAGGGGCACGCCTGTCCCGGCATCTTGATACTCAATCGGGCCGCAGGGGGTTTCGACGACCACACTGCCCGTCCCTGCGTTGGCGCGGGCCATCTTCATGTCGGTTTGAAAACGGTTCCAGATCACGATAGCGCTGATCGTGAGGATAAACCCCATCATACCAATAGTGACAAAGCGCTTTGCGCGGAAAACACTCACGCTAGAACCTGCTCGACTGGCCTGCGTGCCGAAAATGGCATCGTCGGACCACGCCCAAAACGCATCATCAGATCGGGTCTGCGCCCCGGCATCCCCAGCAACGCGGCCAGATCGTTCCGCAGTTCGGGCACCTCGACCGGCTGGTTCAGAAAGGCGTGTTTCAGCCCTATCGCTGTGGCTTGCAACGCAAATCGCAGGCAGGCACGGCCTGCCAGTACCCAGTGTTCGGGATCATCCTTGGCGGCCATAAACACCGCCAACCCGACCGATGACGCGATCTGCCGTGCGTATTTCTCATTCTCGGCTTTTGCCGTTACCGTCCAGTCGAACAGCAAGGGGCCAAGCCAGTCAGGCAAAGCGGGATTGCCGCTTGTGGCGCTGAACAGACCGTCGCCCGTCTGTGCTGCACTGCGAGGGTTAAACCGCAGCCAGCTTTTCAATTCGGCAGTAAAGGCCGGATCTTCAAGTTGCGTGGTGTTTCCTGCAATCACCAGATCGCGCAACTGGGTGATCTGCGCCGGATCGGTCACAAGAACCAGATCGACACCGGGGACGGCAGCAGCGCGGGCCAAAGTTGCGAGATCGACGCTGCTGATGGTGGTGCCATCATAGTCGGCACGGGTGCATTGCCGCTTCGGGATGGCGTCACTAAGTGCTATCTGGTCGCTGGCGCCTGAGGTGAAATCAAAGCGGATGCTGCCACCCGTGTTTGGATCAAACGTTAACGCGCCCGGCTGGCCACGGGATGCGGCGGCAATGGCCAAATTTTCGGCGGCACAGCCAAGGCTTGCGAACAGGTGATGATCGTCGGGGTCCACAACCGGCGTGCGTCGTGCAAGGTCGGGCAGAAGGGTGATGCTGGCCTTTTCTGCGCGGAATTTCCACGCTTGCGTATTGTGTGCGTTGGCGGCAAGTGTGGCAAAGCGAACCAGATCGCGCAGTTCAGGGTTTGGCGGAAGCGGCGCACGAAGTGGTGCGAGGTCGAAAGCATAATTGTCCATCGAGCCCATGCGCCGATAGCCCGACCAACCCGCCCCAATCAATCCTGCCCCCGCTGCCCCGGCTGCCAACAATAGATGTCTTCTGTCAATCATGACGCTTGGCCCCTGTTGGACTGGGTTTCTTGTTGCTCATACAGGTTCCGCGTCGCGTCGCAGCAACAGCCCATCGGGCAGTGCAAAAGCGGCCAGCGTGCCGATACCAAGCAGGGTAAGGGCCAGCACAAAGAACCAACCTGCAATCGGAATCAGCCACGCAAGGCCAGCGACAAACGCCCCAAAGCAGGCCAGCCCGAATTTGCCAAGCAGAGTCTCGGGTATCATGCGACCAGCGGCAAGCCACAGCCCCACACCCAAAACATAGGAGCCCAGCGCGTAGCCCGCGAAAATCGCCACGACCGTGATCATCAGCATGATCGGAAGCAGAAATACCCCGATAATCGTAAGCATCAGAACAAATCCCGATCCTGCCAGTGCCGAGGTCACCAGAAACCCCGACCATATCGCGCGGCCCGGATGCGCCAGCGCCAGTTCACGCCAGCTTTGCACCGCTTTGGGGGCAATCGCGATGACCAGTACCGCAATCAGACCAGAGATTAGAACCCCCATCAGAAAGCCCGTGACGATCCGCCAGAAAGGCACCTTCACCGGCATCCTGTCGTGCCACGCGCCTTCGTTATAGCTATCGCGTGCTTCAATTTTGACCCGCGCCGCCGGAGCCACAGTTTCAGGCACGGTGATGCTGTCGGGATCTTCGGCATAAATGGTCAGCGCACCCGCGATGGTTGCCCCGGTTGCAAACACGATGTCATCGGCCACCAGCACCACATCGCCCGCGATGGTGCCGTTCAGCGTCAGATCCTCTGCGGTGATCAGCGCATAGCCACCCACGTTGCCGACTGTCACTTCGGACCCCGCCGCGCGCAGATTGCCGGTGACCGGCCCAAGCGTCACCTCATAGCCGGTAACCGAGGCATCGCCGCCCACCGGCCCGCTGACCTTGACGCCGTAGCCTGCCGCAAAAAGATCACCGGCGACAGCCGCATCAACCGCCACCCGCCGTCCGGCCAAATGTGCTGAGCCTGAAACGGGGGCTGCCACCACCACCCGGTTGCCAGCCATGAACAGGTCTTGAACTGCGGCCCCGTCGAACCGCACCGAAGTGCCGGCCTGATACCGGTCTTGCGCGATGCTGAGCACAGCGTTCTCAGCAAAGGCCGGGGCGGCGAGCAGGCAGAAGGTCATAATCATTGGGCGCAGCATGATGGAATTCCTTGCATGTTTGGCCGAAAGCTTGCCTGAGGATTGGACGGTACGCCTTGACCTGCATCAGTAAATGGTTTTCGCTAGCAGCATGTCCCGAGCGCACGGCAGCGAAATTCATGCGCCCGCCAATCGTTTTGAGAGCGCGGCCCGGCTCGTTTCCGGTCACGAATTTTGGTCTGCGACAGACGATTTTCCCGATGTAGCCAAAGCGGTGGCAGCAGCAACTCGTTCGGGATATCGACCGCCAAACATACCCGCGTCGATGACGGCAATAAGCAACGGCATGACCAACGTTTCTAAGTGATGCTGCCTTGTGGTCGAAATTGAAGGACTCACATCAGCGCCCTTGGTTTAATAACCGGCTTAGGTTTGAACACTGCGTCGGTTTGCGAAAGGGACGGGGCGGATGCTAATGTGACAGAAGCACTGGCAGTTCCAGCTCCCGCAAAATGCCGGTGGTGGCCCCGCCCAATACAAAATCGCGCATCCGGGAATGGCCGAATGCGCCCATCACCATCATGTCAGCCCCGATTTCTTTTGCATGGTTCTGCAGCACGCGCGCAATCGGATGCCGTTGGCCCTGCACCAGCGCCACCTCCGCTTTTATATTGTGCAAATCAAGATATTCGGCCAATTTCAGGGCCGGATTTTTCTCGGGCAGGGTTTTTTCGTCAGTCACCACGACAATTGACACAGTTTTGGCAAGCTGCAGAAAATCACGCGAATCCGCAAGCGCACGGGTGGCGACGCGGCTGCCATCCCAGGCAATCATGACGTGTTGATA
>JANOFE010000020.1:0-3059 GCA_031413495.1 Pseudorhodobacter sp.
TGTGCAATTCTACATCAGGATCGTTTTGCGGCGCATGATCATGTGCTGCGGCAGCGTCTTTCAAAATGCCCACAATCTCGCGTTCCGGCAAGATATTGCGGTCATTCAGCGCCAGCAATAGCGACTCGCAAATAGCGAGGGCGGCAGCGCCAGCAACTTCGGGGGTTCGGGGCATGGCTTTGGCCTTTCAAGTGTAATCAGCAAATTGGCAACCCATCGCGGTCTGCATGCCGATCACCTTCGCAGAATTTACAAAGCAGTTTATGATCCACAGCAGCACCTGCGGAACCTTTGTAAGACCTGCACGTTAACGTGAGCGGACTGCAATTCGCAGCCTTGCCACATTGTAGGGAAGTCCAACATGGTCCGGGACAGCCCACTTGCGCGCAAGTTATCAACCTTTGTTGCTTTGTCTGAGCTTGAATTTAAAGTTTTGTCCGACCTGCACAAACGTCGGCGCATCCTGAAGGCTGGCGGCGATCTGGTGCATCAGGGGCAGCGCGGCCAATCGGCTTACATCCTCGCATCTGGCTGGGTCTGCTCTTACAAACTGCTGTTTGATGGCACGCGCCAGATTGTCGATTTTCAAATACCGGGTGATTTCCTCGGCCTGCGCAGCCTGCTGTTTCGCACGGCCGATCACAACATCGAACCCCTGACGACTATCGAAGTGTCCGAAGTGCATGCCACCGATTTGCTTTCGGCGTTCTCCGCCAGCCCGCGTCTTGCCACCGCCGTTTTGTGGGCGGCATCGCGCGACGAGGCGATGGTGGTTGAACATCTTGTCGGCATCGGGCGGCGCAACGCCTTTGACCGCACGGCGCATTTCCTGCTAGAATTGGGCGCGCGGTTGAAGTTGGTGGGGCTGGCAACGCGTGCCGGATATGACTGCCCGCTGTCACAATATCTGCTAGGTGACGCATTGGGGCTCAGCGCGGTGCACGTCAACCGGGTTTTGCGGCAGTTGCGCGAAGGTGGATATCTGACGTTTCAAAAGGGCCACGTCACCTTTGATGATTTCGACGGGTTGGTAGCCCTTGTCGGATTCGACAAAGACTATCTTGATCACGACGGCCCCTTGCTGCGCGAAGCCATGGTGGCGTGACCGGCCTTACGCCGCAATGATCACCTTCAGCGCTTTGGTTTGCGCGGCGTTGCCAAAAGTTTCGTATGCCTGAACAATATCGTCCAGCTTGAAGTGATGGGTAATCAGCCGCATCGGATCAATGGTCGCCGCCCCGACAGTCGTCATCAGCATCGGGATTGTCACTGTATCCACCAGCCGCGTGGTGATGGTTATGTTGCGGTCCCACAGCATTTCCAGATGCAGGTCCACGCTTTTGCCATGCACGCCGACATTGGCGATGGTGCCACCGGGGGCAATGATATCCTGACACATCTGGAACGTTGCCGCGATCCCAACCGCCTCAATCGCCGTATCCACGCCCCTCCCGTCGGTCAGAGCCATGAGCGCCGCCACGGCATCGCCGTTGCTACTGTTGATCCCCGCCGTCGCGCCAAAGGTTTTCGCAACCTCCAACCGGTTGTCATCCAGATCAATCATGATGATCTGCGCGGGCGCATAGAACTGCGCCGTTAGCAGCGCCGCAAGGCCGATCGGGCCAGACCCGACAATGGCCACCGTGCTGCCCGGCTGCACTTTGCCGTTCAACACTCCACATTCAAACCCGGTGGGCAGAATATCGCTTAGCATCACCAGCGCCTCTTCATCCGCACCCTGCGGGATATGGTAAAGGCTGGTGTCGGCAAACGGCGTGCGCACGAATTCGGCCTGCGTACCGTCAATCTTGTGGCCCAGAATCCAGCCGCCGGACACGCAATGCGAATACATTTGCCTGCGGCAATACACACATTTGCCGCAAGAGCTGATGCAGGAAATCAGCACATGATCGCCGGGTTTGAAGGCGGTAACGGCCGCCCCGACACTGTCGATAATCCCCACGCCTTCATGGCCCAAAATGCGCCCTGGCGTGCAGGTTGGCACGTCACCCTTCAGGATGTGCAGGTCGGTGCCGCAGATGCTGGTTTTGGTGATTTTGACAATTGCATCGGTGGGCTCAGTGATGACCGGCTTGGGCCGGTCCTGCAGGGCCATCTCGTTAGGGCCAACGTAAATCAGGGCTTTCATGAGCTGTCCTTTTGACGCCGCGCGAAGCGACGGGTTTAGGTGATGCGGTCACCGTCGCACAAAGTCAGGGTGCTGCGGCTGATGCAGGTTGGTTTTGCTGAGAAACCGCCATCTGCACCCGTGTTCCGGCCCGCCCCTCCAGAATGGCGCGGGCATCTTGCAGGGTGCCGATGCCAACCAGTGTGCCACCCGCCCGCACAAAGGCGCTGGCGGCTGCGATTTTTGGGCCCATCGACCCGGCAGCAAAGGTCATTTTATCCAGCGCGTCAGGTGTGATGCTGGGTATCGCAGCCTCGCCGGGCGTGCCCCAATCGCGCATCACCGCCACCACATCCGTCAGCATCAGCAGCGCATCGGCCTGCAACTCCTGCGCCAGCAGGGCCGCTGTGCGGTCTTTGTCGATCACCGCCTCGACGCCTTCCATTTCGCCCTTATCACCCCGGATCACCGGAATGCCACCGCCGCCCGCGCAAATGACGCATATGCCCGCATCCACCATCAGCCGGATCGCCGCCAATCCAAGAATGCGCTGCGGCAGGGGCGACGGGACCACGCGGCGCAACCCGCCCTTCGCTTCGGTCACCATCGACCACAGATGTTCAGCCCGCACCAGTTTGGCCTCCTCCGCCGTATAGATCGGCCCGATGGGCTTGGTTGGCTGGTCAAAGGCGGGGTCGGCACGGTCAACCTCGACCCGTGTCAGCAGGGTGGCACATTCCGCCCCCGGCGGCAGGGCATTCATGAGTTCCTGTTCGATCAGATAGCCGATCATGCCTTCGGTTTCCGCCCCAAGCACATCCAGCGGCCATAGCGTTTGCGGCGCGTAGGCCGCCGCCTGCAACGCCAGCAAACCCACTTGCGGGCCATTGCCATGCGCCACTATGATCTGATGATCGCGGGCCAGATCGGC
>JANOFE010000021.1:0-1061 GCA_031413495.1 Pseudorhodobacter sp.
CCATCGCGGATTCGTGGAAGAACGCGTTTTGCGAGGAACCGACGGATCGCCATGATCCAACCGGCACCCCCGCTGGCACGCGGTATCCGGTGACGCGGTAGTTGGGGAAAGTGTAGGGTTGATCCTTGGCGCCCTGCACGATGGTCGCATCCGGGCCGGGGATGGAATAGCCCAAGCGGCCAGCCTGGGATTCGACGACGGCAGCAGAGGCAACGTGGTAATCCATCGCCACAACTTTGCCGTCCTGCACAGAGGCCGAGATGCGCGCGGTGGCCATCGGGCGGTAGGCGTCGTGGGTCATGTCTTCTTCGCGTGACCATTGCAGCAACACGGGCGTGCCGCGCAATTGGTTGGCCACTTGCAACGCCTGACGGATAAAATCCATTTCAGCCCGCCGCCCAAAGCCGCCGCCCATAAGAGTGGTGTGGACGTTGATCTGTTCGGGTGCAAGACCAGTGATTTTGGCAGCTTCGACCAGAACTTGGGTGGGCAGCTGGTTGCCTGCCCAGACATCGGCGCGTGTATCCTGCACATGGGCAACTGCCACCATCGGTTCCATCGTGGCATGGGCAAGGTAAGGCACGGTGTATTCGGCGGTAAACGCAGTGCCAGTTTTCAGCGCGGCATCCGTATCGCCATCATCACGCGATTGGCTGTCTTGAAAATCTGGCGCAAAGGATGCCGCCACCTGCGCGGTTTGATCGGCACTGTTGGCAGGATATGTGGCAGGTGCCCAATCAAACGTGATGGACTCCGCGGCCTGAAACGCGGCCCAGGTGGAGGTGGCCACCACCGCAACGCCGCCATCCACCGCCAGCACATGTTTGACGCCGGGCATGGCGAGGGCATCTTTGGCGTCATAGCTGATCATCGCGGCGTCAAGGCCCGGATTGGTGCGCACGGTGGCAAACAATTGCCCGGCCAAGCGCACATCGCCTGCGTATTGCGCGGTGCCGGTGACCTTGCCCAGCATATCGGTGCGGGGTTGGGATTTGCCAAGCTGAGTCCAGTCGGATTTGGCTTTCAAGGGCGCATCATCCGGCAGGTCAATCGCCGCTGCC
>JANOFE010000022.1:0-21010 GCA_031413495.1 Pseudorhodobacter sp.
TTGTGCGATTGGTCCAGCATATGCGACGGGGTGAAGCCGGGTTTGCCTTCAACTGCTACCAGTTCGTTGAACACCAAAAACAGGCGGTAGGGGTCGATAGACCCGGTATCCAGATCATCATCGCCATATTTGCTGTCATTGAAATGGAAGCCGCCAAGTTTGTTAAACTGGATCAGGCGGGCGACGATCATTTCGATATTCACGTTGGGCGCATGGTGGCCCAGATCGACAAGGCAGAACGCCTTCGGCCCAAGTTCTTGGGCGATCAAATAGTTGGTGCCCCAATCCTGCACGACGGTGGAATAGAAGGCGGGTTCATACATTTTGTGTTCTGAAAAGATGCGCCAATCATCCGGCAAGGCGGCGGTGACGGCGCGCATGGCGTCTAGGTAGCGTTCAAACTGCTTGGTGAAATCGGTTTGACCGGGGAAGTTTGAACCATCGCCAATCCAGACCGTCAGCGCCTTGGACCCCAGCGCTTTGCCAATTTCGATACATTCTATGTTGTGATTAATGGCCTGAGCCCGCGTATTTTTGTCTTTATGCGACAATGATCCGAATTTGTAGCTATGCGTCTGGCCCGGCTGATCCTGAAAGGTGTTGGAGTTCATGGTATCAAACCCGAGGCCCTGCTCAGTAGCGGCGGCAAGCAAATCGGCAGCAGGGGCTTTGTCCCACGGGATGTGCAAAGACACTGTCGGGGTGGCGCGGGTCAGCGTTTGGATGACGCCGCAATCTTGCAGTTTGTCGAAAATGTTGCGCGGCTCGCCGGGGCCGGGAAAGCGGGCAAAGCGGGTGCCGCCAGTGCCAACACCCCATGACGGGATGGCGATACCGTAGTTTGCGACGCGGGCTTTGATCGCGTTAATGTCCACGCCTCGGCGGGACAAGCGTTCGCCTAAAGCATCATAATCGGTTTGCAACGACTTGGCGGATTTGGCGTTTTGCGCGTCGATGAGGGATGGGTTGATCATGGCTACCTCGTGAAGGATTGAACGTTGCCAGCATCGACATTCAGGATGTTCCCGGTCGATTTGGCGGACAGATCAGAGGCAAGGAAATACGCCGCCTCGGCGATGTCTTCGGGCAGGACAGAGCGTTTCAGAAGGCTGCGCTGGCGGTACATTTCTTCCAAGCCCTCCTTATCCTTGCCGTAGGTGCTGGCGCGTTGGGTCAGCCAATCACCGGACCAAATCTTCGATCCGCGCAGAACAGCATCGGGGTTGACGACGTTGACGCGGATGCCAGCCTCGGCCCCTTCCAAGGCGAGGCAGCGGGCGAGGTGAATTTCAGCGGCTTTCGCGGTGCAATAGGCGGCGGCGTTGGGGCTGGCGGCAAGTCCGTTTTTGGAGGCTATGAAAACCACAGCGCCGCCGATGTTTTGCGCGCGGAACAGTTTGAACGCCTCTCGGCTGACAAGGAAATATCCGGTCGACAGGATATCCATGTTCTTGTTCCACAATGCTAAAGTGGTGTCTTCAATGGGGGCTGATGACGCAATACCGGCGTTTGACACCAGAATATCCATGCCGCCAAATTCCACAGCAGTATGAGCGGCGGCGGCGATCACGGCGGCCTCATCCGTTACATCCATTTGCACCGTGCGGACCACGTCTTTGCCGTGGCGGTGGCTCAGATTTTCCAGCGTTGCCGCCAATGCGTCCGCATCAATATCCGCCAGCATCACGCAGGCCCCTTCGCGCAGATAGCGATCAGCGGTGGCGGCCCCGATGCCGCCTGCCCCGCCGGTAACAAACGCCACCCGGCCCGCCAGCGATTTCGGCTTTGGCATACGGGAAAGTTTCGCCTCCTCCAGCAGCCAGTATTCGATATCAAACGCCTCTTGTTCGGGCAGGCCGCAGTAGGTGGAAACCGTATCCGCGCCGCGCATCACGTTGATGGCGTTGATGTAGAATTCGCCAGAAATACGCGCGGTGGCCTTGTCTTTGGCGAAGGTGATCATGCCGACACCGGGGATCAGGTAGACCACGGCGTTGGGGTCGCGCAGGGCCGGGGAATTGGCGTGTTTGCAGCGGGCGTAATAGGCGGCGTACTCATTTCGGTAGGCGGCGATTTGGCCTGCGAGGGCAGCCAAAGTTGCGTCAATATCGGGCTTGGCGGGGGTGAAGCCCACCACCAAGGGTCGGATTTTGGTGCGCAGAAAGTGATCCGGGCAGGATGTGCCAAGGGCGGCAAGCGGCTCCATCCCCTTCGCGTTGACGAATTCCAGAACAGCGGCGGAATCGTCAAAATGGCCGACCATATGGTGATCTGCGGAAATCATGCCGCGAATGGCGGGCATCAGGCGGGCGGCAACAGTGCGGCGGTCAGCCGAGGTGAGGCTTTGATGGGCAGCGCCGCCGAAGATGGTTTTGCCTTTGGTTGCGGTATCAAACCAATCCATAGCGCGGTTGATGATGCGCAAAGTCAATTCGTAGCAGGCTTTTGCATCATCATCCCAAGTGAACAACCCGTGGCTTTCCAGCACTACGCCTTTGGCATTGGGATTCTTGGCGCAGAAATCGGATAACCACAGACCCAGTTCGAAACCGGGGCGCTTCCATGGCAACCAACCAATTTCGTCGCCAAATATCTCTTGTGTCAGCTGCTTCGAATTCTGCGATGCAGCAATCGCGATGATCGCATCCGGGTGCATATGATCAACATGTTTGCGCGGCACGTAAGCGTGCAAAGGCGTGTCGATGCTGGCGGCGCGGGCGTTCAGATTAAAGGTACAATGCGGCAAAAGGCCAACCATTTCATCCTCATAGGCCAGCCCCTTGTAGATGCCGCGCAGCGCCTTCAGCTTTTCCATATAGAGCGTGGCAAAGCCATCCATCTTGATGGAACCCACATCACCGCCGGAACCCTTGACCCATAACACCTCGACAGATGCGCCCGTCAGCGGATCGGTTTGCATCACCTTGGCTGAGGTATTGCCACCGCCATAGTTTGTGATTCGCTTGTCTGACCCCAGCAGGTTTGACCGATACAGAAGCTTTTCAGCCTCGGTCATCTCTGCGGCTTTCGCGTCATTCCAAAGGGTTGCAAGCCGGGAACCGGCGGTGGTGCTTGACATGTGATCCTCCCATCGCACGGCCTTTGGACTGCGCGTATCTGACGATAAATGTGCCAGCCTGCGGCAGAATGTCAATCATTATCAATCAATACCAATCATGCTGCACCTGCAAACATAAATATACGATTGAAAATGATTGACAGTGATTGGAATCGCTGCCAGTTTTGATGCAAGAGGGGGATTCCATGCACGAAACTGAACGCCACCGTATTATTCTGTCTGCCGTGCAGGACCGCCCCGTTGCGACGGTGATTGATCTTGTGTCCCTGACGGGCGCATCCGAGGCGACCATTCGACGCGACATCGCCACCCTGCATATGCAAAAGAAACTGCGCCGGGTGCGCGGCGGCGCCGAAGCGATTGCGCCGCCGCAGTTTGTGGGACTGGCGGGGCGTCCGTTCAGTGTGAACGAAGGTATGAATATCGCGGCAAAGCGCGCCATTGCGCGGGCGGCGGTTGAACTATGTTCCGATGGCGACGCGATCATCATCAATGGCGGCACGACGACGTTTCAGATGGTACATCCGTTGTCGGCGCGCCGAATGCAGGTGTTTACCAATTCCTTCCCCATTGCAGAACATTTGTTGAAGCATTCGAAGAATACTATTCTGCTGTCGGGCGGTGCAATCTACCGTGAGCAGAACAGAACATTATTCTGTCGCCCTTCGACAATGACGTGACCCGCAATTTCTATGCGCAGCGCATGTTTATGGGTGCGCATGGGCTGGGGGCCCTTGGCCTGATGGAAGCAGACCCGCTGCTGATACAGGCCGAACAAAAACTGATCGGTCAGGCAGACGAGCTGATCGTTCTGGTTGACGCGTCGAAATTTCGCAGCCGGTCCAGCATGATCCTGTGCCCGCTGTCGCGCATCCATACGGTCATCACCGATGACGGGATCAGCGACCGCGAGGCGAGCATGCTGGAGGCGGCGGATATACGGCTGATCGTGGCGCAGGTTGGCGTCGCCGACAGGAAGGACGCCGCCGGGCTGAACGCCACGCGGTGAAACGATGGCTCTAGGGAGGACAACATGAGCATTTTGAAGAAGGTACTTACGTCGGCGGCACTGGCATCTATTTTGCTGGCTGGTACGGCACAAGCAGAAACCAAGCGCATCGCATTGGTGGTAAAGGCGCTTGGCATCGGGTTTTTTGAGGCGGCCAACAAGGGCGCTGAAGAAGCTGCCAAGGAACTGGGCGATGTAGAGATCATCTATACCGGCCCAACCGATACCACCGCAGAAGGCCAGATCGAAGTGATCAACGCCCTGATTGCACAGGGTGTTGATGCGATTGCGATTTCCGCCAATGACCCCGATGCTGTGGCCCCGGCCCTGCAAAAGGCGATGGAACGCGGCATCACGGTTATTTCGTGGGATTCGGGCGTGGCACCTGCGGGTCGTCAGATGCATTTGAACCCATCGTCTTCTGCGCTGATCGGCAATACGATCATCAAGCTGGCGGCGGACAACATGCCCGATGGCGGCGATGTGGCGGTACTGTCGGCCACTTCGACCTCGACGAACCAGAACATCTGGATCGAAGAAATGACCAAGGTGATGGGCAACTATCCCGGCGTCAATCTGGTGGCGACTGTGTATGGCGATGATTTGGCTGACAAATCCTACCGCGAAGCACAGGGGCTTATCGCGAGCTACCCGAACCTGAAGGCAATCATTGCGCCTACGACCGTGGGCATTCTGGCCGCATCGCAGGCAGTGACCGATGCTGGCCTGATCGGCAAGATCAACGTCACTGGCCTTGGTCTGCCGTCCGAAATGGCGGGTGCGGTTGAATCGGGCGCAACTATTTCTTTCGCGATCTGGAACCCGATCGATCTGGGCTATGCGGCAACCATGCTGGCCTACAACATCAATGCGGGTGCTACTACCGCACCTGGTTCGGTGATCCCGATGGGCCGCATGGGCAATGCCACGCTAGACGACAAGGGCGAGGCTGCGATGTCTGACCCCTTCACCTACGACAAGTCGAACATCGAACAGTTCAAGTCGATTTTCTGATTTGGCAATAGCCCGGCGCGGAGGCTCCCCCGCGCCGGGCACTTTTTCCCTGACAATCGGATGATCCCATGACCTCCGCCACGCCCGTGCTGCGCCTTTCCGGCATCTCAAAAAGTTTTCCGGGTGTGAAGGCGTTGGCGGAGGTGTCGCTGGAGTTGTACGCCGGGCAAGTCACGGCGCTGGTGGGCGAAAACGGGGCGGGAAAATCAACCATCGTCAAGGTCTTGACCGGGATTTATCAGCCTGACGCAGGCGTGATTGAGGTGGACGGCATGGCCAAGCGCTTTGCCTCCCCTCATGCGGCGTCTGATGCCGGGGTGACGGCGATCCATCAGGAAACTGTTCTGTTTGATGAACTTTCCGTCGCCGAAAATATCTTTATCGGACATGCCCCACGCGGGCGCTTTGGGTTGATTGACCGCGCTGCGATGAACGAACAGGCGCGCGTTTTGCTGGCGCGGATCGGCGCAGATTTGGACCCTGCGGTGAAGTTGCGCGATCTTGGGATTGCGTCAAAGCATCTGGTGGCCATTGCGCGGGCGCTGTCGGTGGATGCGCGGGTGGTGATCATGGACGAGCCGACAGCAGCGTTAAGTTACAAGGAAATCAACGAATTATATGACCTTGTCGAACGCCTGAAGGCCGAGGGCAAAGCCATTTTGTTCATCAGCCACAAGTTTGACGAGGTGTTTCGGATTGCCGACCGTTACACCGTGTTTCGCGACGGCGCGTTCATTGGTGCAGGTGCCATGGCGGATGTGACCGAGGCCAGACTGGTGCAGATGATGGTGGGCCGCGCGGTGGATCAGATTTTCCCCAAGCGCAGTCACAATGTAGGCGCGCCTGTTTTGACCGTTGCCGGATACAGCCACCCGACCGAATTTGCGGATATTGGTTTTACCCTGCGCAAAGGCGAAATCCTTGGGTTTTACGGGCTGGTCGGCGCCGGGCGGTCAGAAGTGATGCAGGCGATTTTCGGCATTACCACGCCGTCCAAAGGGGCTTGCCGCGTGGATGACAAGGTGGTGGTGATCCGGTCTACGGCGGAAGCGATTGAAAACGGCATCGTCTATGTGCCCGAAGATCGGGGTAAACAGGGCGCGGTCAAGGGCCTGCCGATTTTTCAGAATGTTACCCTGCCCTCACTGCGTAAGACCTCACGCAGCGGTTTTTTGCGGCTGGCCGAGGAATTCAAACTGTCACGCGACTATACCCAGCGCCTTGATCTGCGGGCGGCTAGCTTGGATCAGGATGTCGGCCTGCTGTCAGGCGGCAATCAGCAAAAAGTGGTGATTGCCAAATGGCTGGCCACCAAGCCGCGGGTGATCATTCTGGATGAGCCTACCAAGGGCATCGACATCGGGTCAAAGGCAGCGGTGCATGAGTTTATGGCGGAATTGGCGGCAGAGGGGTTGGCGGTGATCATGGTATCATCTGAAATCCCCGAGGTGTTGGGCATGGCGGACCGGGTGATCGTGATGCGCGAGGGGCGGATTGTAGATGAAGTGGCAGGTGCCGATATGACGCCGGAACGGTTGGTGCGGGCGGCGGCGGGCATTGCCGAGGTGGCGGCATGATGGGTTTGCTTAAATCGCGCGAAGGGCTGTTATCGGCGGTGATTTTGGCGCTGATCGCCCTCATCGCCTTTCGGTTTCCGGCCTTTGTGACCCCCGGTAATCTGGCCCGCGTGTTCAACGACACTTCGCCGCTGATCATTCTGGCGTTGGGGCAGATGATTGTGATCCTGACCAAGTGCATTGACCTGTCAGTCGCGGCGAATTTGGCGCTGACGGGCATGGTAGCGGCGTTGCTGAATGGGGCCGGGGTGCCGTTGCCGCTGGTTATTCTTGCGGCTGTCACCTTGGGTGCAGCGCTGGGGCTGATCAACGGGCTGCTGGTTTGGAAGCTGTCGATCCCGCCGATTGTGGTGACGCTGGGCACCATGACCATCTTTCGCGGCGTCATTTTCCTGATGACCAATGGCAAATGGATCAATGCGCATGAAATGACGGATGGCTTCAAAGCCCTGCCCCGCGCGGTGTTTCTGGGCCTGCCGGTGATGGCTTGGGTGGCGATTGCCTGCCTGTGCATCTTTGCGGTGCTGCTGGGTCGCACGGCACTGGGGCGCAGCTTTTATGCGGTGGGTGGCAACCCGCATGCGGCGGTTTACACTGGCATTGATGTGGGGCGCACGCAGTGCGTAGCGTTCGTGATATCGGGGGCGCTGGCGGGGCTGGTGGGGTATCTGTGGGTCGCGCGTTATGCGGTGGCCTATGTCGATGTGGCGGGCGGGTTTGAATTGTCCGTTGTCGCGGCCTGCGTGATTGGCGGCGTGTCTATTGCGGGCGGTATCGGGTCTGTGATGGGGGCCTTGCTGGGTGCGCTGTTTCTGGGCGTGATCAACAACGCCTTGCCCGTGGTGGGCATATCGCCGTTCTGGCAACTGGCTATTTCCGGGCTGGCGATCATTCTGGCAGTGGCATTCAATGCCCAGCAAGGCAAGCGCAAGGGTAGGATCATTTTGCGGGATGCAGAGGTGCGGGCATGAGCATGGCACAAAACCGGGTGATCCCGGACCGGTTGACCAGTGGGTTTTCACGCGCAGCCAGAAGTTGGGAAACCTTGCTTCTTATCGTAGCGGTGGCGATTTTCGTCGTTAATTCCTTTGCGTCGCCCTATTTTCTTGATCCATGGAACCTGTCGGACGCCACTTTCAATTTCACTGAAAAGGCGATGATCGCCTTTGCCATGGCGATGCTGATCGTGGCGGGCGAAATTGATTTGTCGGTGGCCGCCATCATCGCGCTCGCATCCACGGCAATGGGGCTTGCGATGGAAGCGGGCGTTGGCGTGCCGGGGTTGGTGGCGATAGGGATTGTCACCGGAATTGCCTGTGGCGCGGTAAACGGCGTTCTTGTCGCGGGTCTGGGCCTGCCGTCGATCGTGGTGACGATCGGCACCATGAGCCTGTTTCGCGGGGTAAGCTATATCGTACTGGGCGACAAAGCCTTCACCGGATACCCGCCTGAGTTTGCCTATTTTGGGCAGGGTTACGTTTGGTGGGTCTTTTCGTTCGAACTGGTCTTATTTGCCGCGATGGCCGTGGTCTTTTGGGCGCTGTTGCACCGCACCAATTTTGGCCGCACCGTCTATGCCATCGGCAACAACCCAACGGCGGCGCTGTTTTCCGGCATCCGGGTGGATCGGGTTCGGTTTATCCTGTTCCTGTTGACCGGGCTGATGTCTGGCATCGCGGCGGTCTGCCTTACCTCTCGCCTCGGCTCCACCCGCCCGTCGATTGCAACCGGCTGGGAGCTGGAGGTGGTGACGATGGTGGTCCTTGGCGGCGTCAACATCCTTGGCGGGTCTGGCACCATTCCGGGCGTCGTGTTGGCAGCCTTTGTGATGGGGTTGGTGACATTCGGTTTCGGCTTGCTGAACGTGCCGGGGATTGTGATGTCGATCTTCATCGGCCTTTTGCTGATCGGGGTGATCGCATTGCCCCGGCTTTGGGCAAGGTGGAGAGCCTAGGATGGAGCGGTATGCCTTCAGAATGCGGCTGCAGCCGGGGATGGAGGCGGAATATCAGCGCCGCCATGATGCAATCTGGCCCGAACTGGTGGGTTTGCTGCACAGCGCGGGCATCAGTGATTATGCGATTTATCTGGACCCAGACACGAAGGCATTGTTCGGGGTGCTGACACGAACGGTGCCGCATGGCATGGATGATCTGCCCCGCAGCCCGGTCATGCAGCGGTGGTGGGCCCATATGGCGGATATCATGGAGGTGGCGGCGGATAATGCCCCTATTGCCGTACCCTTGGTGCCATTGTTTCACATGCCATGAAGACCAAACCACGCCACATCGCGGTGATCGACATTGGCAAGACCAATGTGAAACTGGCACTGGTCGACAGGGCCGCAATGGTGGAACTGGCGGTGCTGACACGGCCCAACCGGGTGCTGCCGGGGCCGCCCTACCCGCATTTTGATCTGCAAGGGCACTGGCAGTTTATTCTGGCCGGTCTTGCACAATTTCAAGCCTCGCATGGTGTAGACGGCATTGCGATGACCGCGCATGGGGCTTGTGCCGCGCTGCTGGATTGCGATGGCGCATTGGCAGCCCCGGTGTTGGATTATGAACATGACGGGCCGCAAGACACGGCGACAAGCTATGATGCGCTGCGCCCGGCCTTCGTGCAAACCGGATCGCCACGTTTGGCGAAAGGTCTAAACCTTGGCGCACAGCTGCATTGGTTGCTGGCACGCGATGCAGGGTTACGCGACCGCATGCGCCATGTGGTGACTTGGCCGCAATATTGGGGCTATTTGTTGACCGGGAAATTCGGCTGCGATGTGTCCTCATTGGGCTGCCATACCGACCTGTGGGACCCACAGGCGGGGCGGTTTTCAACGGTGGTGGATCGGTTGGGTTTGCGCGGCATTATGGCCCAACCGATGCGGCCAGATGCGGTACTGGGCACAGTGTTGCCCGCACTTGCCAAAGCTACCGGCCTGCCGCATGACACATCGGTTGTTTGCGGCATTCACGATAGCAACGCATCGTTGTTGCCACATCTGTTGACACAAACCGGGCCGTTTGCGGTGGTATCAACGGGCACTTGGGTGGTGTGTATGGCGGTGGGGGGCAATGCCCCGATCATGGACGCTTCCCGCGATGTGCTGGTCAATGTGGCGGCTGACGGGCGCGCGGTGCCATCTGCGCGCTTTATGGGTGGGCGCGAGTATGAACTGGTGCGCGCCGGGCGCGCATCTGTGGCAACGCCAGCCGATGAAACGGCGGTTTTGGCAGCAGGCTTGATGCTTTGGCCCTCAATTGTCGCAGATGGCGGGCCCTTTGCCGGGCACAAAATGGGGTGGAGCGCGCCACCTGATGCGTATGGCGACAGCGCCTGCGAGGTGGCGTTGGCGTTCTATCTGGCCCTGATGACAACGGAATGTCTGGTGCTGACCGGGGCCATCGGCCCTGTCATCGTCGAAGGGCCCTTTGCCGCAAACCCGGCTTATTGCCGGATGCTGGCCGCGGCAACAGGCAGGCCCGTGTTGCGCGCCGCGTCGCAAACCGGAACCAGCATTGGCGCGGCGCTGCTGTTTGGCGCGCCGGAAACCCCGCCGCCGATGGTAACAACGGTGCCCACTGCAAATGTCGCTGACTACCGCGCCTATGCGCTGGCTTGGCGCGCGGCGATCAACGCTTAGCCAAGGGTAGCGCGGGCAGTCAGCGTTTTCATCGCTGCCTCCGCCTCATGCCATGCGGTGCGGGCCATAGACCGGAACACAAGAATATCAAAGGCATAGGGTGCGGTGTGCATCAAGATCGACTGCATATGATTCAGCGGCGCGCGCGCGACGGCCCCCACTGCAAAGGCCTGCTGGCGCAGATCAAGCGGGTAAAGCCGCATCAGGGCATCCGCCGCACTGGGGCCTTCAAGCCGCAAGGCCGCCCAGCCATCGGATTGATCGGTCAGCGCCGCGCCCGCCATGTCGGGGGGGGCGATGCCGATTAAAAACGCCTGATCGCGCGCCGTCCAGACCAGCGTGGCGTCCCCTGCTGAATTGACGGTGTTCGGTACGGGAAAGGCCAACCCAAGCGGCTTTAACACCCGCGCAACAGCTTTGTCCTGCCCCGGCAGAACGGCGATGGACGTGACCCGACCCAACAAATGTTCAGACAGCCGAAGGCCACGATGGGCCACCGGCCAGACCCCCGACAAGGGCGATTTTGCAATCAGTTCAGGCACGCAGTTTTGCCCCTTCCTTGTCGAAAAACACTGGGTCGGACACCGTGCAAAGGCAATCAATATCGCGCAGATGATCGACAAGGCGGATCACCTCGCCATGTCGCGCGCGGCCATTTTTCAGAAAACCAAGGCCAAGCCAGCCCCCCAGAGTGGGCGAGTAGCCAACAGAGGTGACATAACCTTGGTCATGGGTGCGGTGCACCGGATCGCCGGTTTTGAACAAATGCGCACCGGCCGAGATGTGGGTATCCGCGACCGGGCGCAACCCTATCAGCTGTTCGCGGTCTGGGCCAATCATGCCGGGGCGGGCAGCGGGGGCCTTGCCGATACAGTCTTTCTTGGCCGATACCATCTTTTCCATACCAATATCAAAAGCGGTGACGCGGCCATGAATTTCGGCATGGGTGATGAAGCCTTTTTCGATGCGCAAAACATTCAGCGCTTCCATCCCATACGGCCCGCCGCCAATGGTTTCCGCCCGCGCCAGAAGATCGCGAAACAGCGCCTCGCCGTAGCGAGCTGGCACAGCAATCTCATAGCCTTCTTCACCGGAGAACGAGATACGGAACAGGCGCGCCTGCACACCTTGCAGGATGATCGGGGTGACCCCCATGAAGGGTAAAGCCGGATCATGATCCAGCATAGAGGTTAGCAGCGCGCGGGCCTTGGGCCCCGCAATGGCGAACTGAGCCCAGCTTTCGGTGACCGAGATCAACCGCAGATCCCAATTTGCACAATAGGCCTGATGCACGAAATCCAGATGCCGCATGACAAGACCGGCGGCAGCGGTAGTGGTGGTCAGCAGATAGTGGTGATCCCCCAGCCGTGCCGCAGTGCCATCATCCAGCACATGACCATCTTCGCGCAGCATCAACCCGTAACGGACGCGACCTACGGGAAGCGTCGAGAATGTATTGGAATAAACGAAATCCAAAAACCGCGCGGCGTCTTTGCCCTGAATATCAATCTTGCCAAGGGTGGATACGTCAGCCACGCCCACGGATGTGCGCACCATGGCAACTTCGCGGTTGCAGGCCTCAGCCCAGGTCGTCTCACCCGGTCTGGGGAAATAGCTGGGGCGATACCATAGCCCCGCCTCGATCATTGGCGCACCCCGTTCGCGGCTGGCTTGATCAGATGTCATATAGCGTTGCGGCGCAAAGCCCGCGCCCCGGCCCCCTGCCCCCATTGCGGCAATCGAAACCGGCACAAACGGTGGGCGGAACGTGGTGGTGCCGGTTTCAGGAATGCCGCGCCCGGTGGCATCGGCCAGCACGGCAAGTGCTGCCACGTTGGAATTCTTGCCCTGATCGGGGGCCATGCCTTGGGTGGTGTACCGCTTCATATGCTCGACTGACGCGAAACCTTCTTGCGCGGAAAGCTGCACATCCTTGACGGTGACATCATTGGCGAAATCAAGCCAAGCGCGGCCTTTGCCGGGAACCGCCCAAAGCGGTTGCAATGCGTAGGGGGTGTCGTCTGCAGCGGGGGCTTTGGCTTTGGGAGCCTTGCGGCCAAGTGCGGACAAGGCGGCATTGGCGGCAGCAATCCCGTCTGTGAGGCAACTTTGGGTCGAGAACCGACCAGCGGCGGCCCCAGCGGCGGTCAGGCCGGGAACCGCCCCGGCAGACGGCACAAAGGACGCGATATCCGCGTCCCAGACCGGGCGGCCGTTCATGTGGCAGGTCAGGTGCAGGGACGGGTTCCAGCCGCCAGACAGACCAAGACAATCGGTTTCAATTTGCGCGGTCCCCCCTGCATGGGCCACGGTAATTGACCGCAGCGCATGACGGCCCGTGGTGCCGGTGACAGTCGCGCCAAGGTAGACAGGGCAGTCTTCAATGGCGGAGGCGTCAGCGCGGCTGTCGATAATGGCGGCGACTTTGACACCTGCCGCCATCAGATCGCGGGCAGTGCGGCGGGCATCATCGTTGTTGGCAAAGATCGTCACGCGCTTTCCTGCAGCGACGCCATACTTGTGCAAATAGCTGCGAATGGCGGACGCCATCATGATGCCGGGGCGATCATTATCCTCGAACGCGATGGCCCGTTCAATGGCGCCAGAGGCGAGGATCGTCTGCCCAGCCACGATCCGCCAGAAACATTCGCGGGGCAGGTTTTCGCGGGCTGGTAGGTGCAAGCCAACCCGTTCCAACGCGCCGTAAGTGCCGTGATCGTAAACGCCAGTCACGGTGGTGCGCGTCATCAGGCGGACATTGGGCATGGCTTTGAGTTCGGACAGCACTTGGTCGGCCCATTGGACCGCTGGCATGCCGTCGATTTCCAAGCTTTCCGACAACAACCGCCCGCCCATACGGGCGTCTTCATCGGCCAAGATCACATCAGCCCCAGCGCGGGCGGCGGTTAATGCTGCCATCAGACCCGTTGGCCCCGCGCCAATGACCAGCAGATCGCAAAAGGCGAAGGCCTGTTCGTATGTGCCCATGTCATGCTTGCCCGACAGCTTGCCAAGGCCAGCGGCGCGGCGAATCATCGGCTCGTAGATCGCTTCCCAAAAGGCGCGCGGCCACATGAAGGTTTTGTAGTAAAACCCGGCGCTTAGGAAAGGTGACAGCCGATCATTGACCGACAGCAGATCGTATTTCAGCGACGGAAATCGGTTCTGGCTGCGTGCATCAAGGCCTGCAAACAGTTCTTGCATGGTGGCACGGACATTGGGGGTTTGTTGGCCGTTCTCATGCACCTCGACCAGCGCATTCGGTTCTTCGGACCCCGCCGTCAGCACACCGCGCGGGCGGTGGTATTTGAAACTACGCCCCACCAGTTTGACACCGTTCGCCATCAGCGCGGATGACAGTGTATCGC
Organism: Pseudorhodobacter sp.; assembly: GCA_031413495.1. Lineage (GTDB taxonomy): Bacteria > Pseudomonadota > Alphaproteobacteria > Rhodobacterales > Rhodobacteraceae > JACMNW01. The sequence goes on from JANOFE010000022.1 coordinate 13,691, forward strand.
CTTGCGCGCCGACATATTCGCGCCCGTCAAAGCGAAAACCGATGGCTGCGTTGCGGTCGATCAGGCCTTTGCCATCAATTCTCATGGCGCTAGCACCTTGCGGTCAGCGACCAATTTGGCGGAGAGGAGGTCGTGACTGACGGTGTTGCGGGTGACCAGCAACCAGCTGCCGCAGCCGGTTTCATGATACCACAGGTCTTTGGTGATGCCCGCCGGGTTGTCGCGCAGATGCAGGTGATTGTCCCACGCCTCAGGCGGGGCATCCGGTGCGGGGCGGTGCAAGAAGTCTTCCGCGCCGTAGTAGTAGAATTCACGCCGATCGCGGGGGCCACAGAGGGGGCAAAGGATGCGCATTTTGGGGCCTAATGCAAATTATGCTGCGCCCCGGTGCCTTCTTCGTCCAGAAGATGCCCGGTGGCGAAACGATTGAGTTTGAATTTTGCAGCTACCTCGTGGGATTGCCCCGTGGCCATCAAATGCGCCATGCACCAGCCAGAGGCGGGCACAGCTTTGAAGCCGCCATAGTTCCAGCCGCAGTCGATGAACAGACCGTCGATATGGGTTTTGTCGATGATGGGAGAACCGTCTGGGGTCATATCCATGATGCCGCCCCAACTGCGCAAGACCTTGGCGCGGCCAATCATTGGCATCAGGGTCATCCCCGCCTCCATCACATGTTCGACCATGGGCAGGTTGCCGCGCGACGCGTAGCTGGCGTAGAAATCAAGATCGCCGCCAAAGACCAGCCCGCCTTTGTCGGATTGGCTGATGTAGAAGTGGCCCATGCCAAAGCTGACCACGTGGTTGATGACAGGTTTCAGCCCTTCGGTGACAAAGGCTTGCAGAATGTGGGATTCGATGGGCAGGCGCATTCCGGCCATGGTGGCGACTTGGCTTGATCGCCCAGCCACAATGATGCCGACCTTTTTCGCGCGGATCGCTCCGCGCGTGGTTTGCACGCCTTTGACGACACCGTTTTCGATATCAATCCCAGTGACTTCGCAGTTTTGGATCAGGTCAACGCCGCGCTGATCGGCCCCCCTTGCATAGCCCCAAGCCACCGCATCATGGCGGGCTGACCCGCCACGCGGGTGTAAAAGGCCGCCATAGATCGGAAACCGGGTCTGTTCGAAATCCAGATAGGGCAAATGTTCGCGCACACCGTCGCGGTCCAGCAATATCGCATCATCGCCTTGGTTGATCATGGCATTGCCCCTGCGCACAAAGGCATCGCGCTGGCCATCGGAGTGGAACAGGTTGATCAACCCGCGCTGGGAATGCATGACGTTGTAGTTCAGCTCCGCCTCCATCCCTTCCCACAATTTCAGGGAATGGGAATAAAACTCGGAATTGCCGGGCAGGAAGTAATTGGCGCGCACGATGGTGGTGTTGCGGCCGATATTGCCAGATCCGATATGCGATTTTTCCAGCACAGCGATGTTGGTCAGGCCGTGGTTTTTGGCAAGGTAGAAGGCGGTCGCCAAACCATGCCCGCCACCGCCAATAATAATCGCGTCATATTCGGCCTTGGGGGCGGGGTTGCGCCATGCAGGCGTCCAGCCCTTGTTGCCGAACAGGCCCTGAGTGATGACTTTCAGTCCGGAATAGCGCACGGCATAGCCCCTTAAGTTGCGGGGGTCAGTAGAACTGGGATTGTGAACGAAATTCAAGGACAGGTGCGACATAGGACGCCCGCCTGCGACAGAATGCGTCGCAGGCAGTTTATTTTTGGCACGCGCAGGCCTGCGGCGGCGGCGTTACAACCCCTTGGTCTGATAGGTCTGCGCGATACGGCCGATCGACACCAGATAGGCGGCCACGCGCAAATCTTCGACTTCGGGGCGCGAATGCCAAACCTCGCGCATCGCTTGGTAAGCGCCGCGCATGGTGTCATCAAGGCCCGACCGCACCAGTTCCAATTCGCCCGCCCCGCGCAGGTAGCGGTCTTTGAAACCGGGTGACATGGTCCAGCTGACGCCCTTTTCCGATGACAGGCGTTCCAGTTCGTCCACCAACAGAATATGCCGGGCCTCTTCGGCGCGGCGCTGCATGCGGCCAAAGCGGATATGCGACAGGTTTTTCACCCATTCAAAGTATGAAACCGTCACCCCGCCCGCATTGGCATACATATCGGGCACGATCACGCAGCCCTTTTTGCGCAGAATTTCGTCGCCGCCAAACGTAATCGGGCCGTTTGCCGCCTCAATAATCAACTGGGCTTTGATGCGGGGGGCATTGCCGGTGTGGATGACACCTTCCATTGCGGCCGGGATCAGGATGTCACATTCCGCTTCCAGCAGGCTGGCACCATCTTCGACATAGGTGGCGTTTGGATAGCCCTTGATGGTGCCGTGCTTGATGATCCATTGACGGATATCTTCGATTTTCAGCCCATCGTCATCGACCAACGCGCCATCGCGTTCGATGACGCCGGTTACCTTGCAGCCGTCTTCTTCACTTAAGAATTTGGCGGCATGATAGCCCACATTGCCCAAGCCTTGCACGATGACACGTTTGCCGTCCAGATCACCGCTTAGCCCGGCTTTGGCCGCATCTTCCTTGTGGCGAAAGAATTCGCGCAAAGCGTATTGCACGCCGCGCCCGGTTGCCTCGACCCGGCCTTGGATGCCGCCTGCATGTGGCGGTTTGCCGGTGACGCAGGCTTTTGCGTTAATGTCGGTGGTGTTCATGCGGGCATATTGATCTGCAATCCACGCCATTTCACGTTCCCCCGTGCCCATGTCCGGCGCAGGCACGTTTTGCGCGGGGTGGATCAGATCGCGCTTGATCAATTCATAAGCGAACCGGCGGGTGATTTGTTCCAGTTCGTGTTCATCCCAGGCGCGCGGATCAATGCAGAGGCCCCCTTTCGATCCGCCAAACGGCGTTTCCACCAAGGCGCATTTATAGGTCATCAGGGCTGCCAGCGCCTCAACCTCATCCTGGTTCACGCTCATCGCATAGCGGATGCCACCTTTGACGGGTTCCATATGTTCGGAATGCACCGACCGGTAGCCGGTGAAGGTTTCAAGCTTGCCGCGCAGGCGCACGCCAAAGCGCACCGTGTAGGTGGAATTGCAGACCCTGATCTTTTGTTCCAGACCGGGGCTAAGATCCATCAGCGACACGGCCCGATTGAACATCAGATCGACCGACTCCCGAAAGCTTGGCTCACCCTTAACCTGCATTCCCGTCCTCCCATGGCGGTAAGATGCGTCACGCGCATCTGGGGTAGCCTTACGACATCGCGTTAACAAAGTGATGAAAAAAGTGGCACCAGTGGCGGAAATTCTGCCGCCATCTTTGCTTTGGTTCGACAAAAGTGATTCGAATCTTCTGCTTTCAACCGCGGATCAATGCCCCGCAAATCCAAGTGTGCTGCGGTTGAATCTCCGTTCGTTGCGCCCGCAATGTTACCATTCAATCAACAATGCTGCGGTTGCTGGTCGCAGTGTTTCTAGGGCAGTGGAATTTCGCTCAGATCGGCGGTTATCCGCCATATTTCCGCCTTACCTCGGCGATTAAAGGCTCATTGCACCAGTGTGTCCCGCGTTGCCCGTCCCCGTAGACCGGGACGCGGACGGTGGGAACGAGTGATGGAGAGATGGCAGTGAAACGTATTTCAGCGGCAGCATTTAAGCACAGTAGCCTAAGCACAGCGCGCAAGCGTTTTGCCAAAGCAGAAGACGGCGCAGTTCTGGTTTTTTCGTTGGTCCTGTTTGTCTTGATGATCATGATGGGCGGCATCGCGGTTGACCTGATGCGCTATGAGACGACGCGCACCACGCTGCAAAACACGCTTGATCGGTCTACTCTGGCCGCAGCCAGCCTGTCACAATCTCTCGATCCTGAATCGGTTGTGCGAGACTACTTTGCCAAGGCAGGCCTGACCGAATATCTGACGACGGTGAATGTGGATGAAGGTCTGAACTTCCGCGAAGTGAATGCAAACGCGCTGGCGGACACCGAGCCGTTTTTTCTGCACATGATCGGCATCAATGAACTTGAAGCGCCCGGTCGTTCGACCGCAGAACAGCGCATCACCAACCTTGAAATTTCGCTTGTTTTGGACGTCTCCGGTTCAATGAGCGGGGCAAAGCTGGCCTACTTAAAAGTTGCGGCCAAAGAATTTGTAGAAACCGTGCTGTCAAGTGATCCCGACGGTCGCATTGCGATCAGCATTGTCCCCTACAATGCGCAGGTGAACCTCGGGCCTGTTTTGCGGGCCAAGTATACCGCAAATCACAACCATGGTGTTACTGGATCAGACTGCTTTGAAGTTGAGCCAAGCCTGTACAGCAACGCTCACATATCAACAACCACCGGCATCTCGATGATGGCGCATGCAGATATTTCCAGCAGCAACACTAATACCACCACACATCTTTCCCCAACCAACTCAAGTGCTTTGCCCAGTTACAGCAACGTCTCTTGCAAACTTACGGCGGGCAACATTGTTCGGCTTCCCAGTCAGGACATCGCCACCCTGCAGGCGCAGATTGACGGTCTGGTGGCCAACGGGAACACGTCTATTATGGCCGGCATGAAATGGGGCCTTGCTTTGCTTGATCCGGGCGCGCGGCCAATGTTCAGCTCGCTGATCGCGGACAATCAAATTGTAGACGAACTGGAAGGCCGCCCCTTCGAATATGAAGACACAGAAGCCTTCAAGATTATCGTCCTGATGACAGATGGCGAACACGTAAGCCACAACCGCGTGGTCGATGCCTTCAAAACCGGCGCTTCGCCGATCTATAAAAGCACCGGCGATGGCAATTATTCGGTGTTTCACCCGGCACAAGCTGGTAACAAATACTGGACACCGCACCTTTCCACATGGCGCGCTGCGGCATGGAACAGCGGCGGTGGCGTGGTGCAACAGGATTGGAAACAGATTTGGGCAAATCTGCGGGCCAGCTACGTCGCGATGCATTTCTATGCGCGTGCCACAGGCACATCCAGCGGCACCCGATCAACAATATATAATAATAAGTTGAACGAGATTCGTAGCCAATTCGCGTCTGTTTCAACCATGAACTCACAGCTGCAGCAGTCCTGCGCCTTGGCCAAATCCAAAGACGTTGTTGTCTACGGAATTGCATTTCAGGCACCCACCAACGGACAGCAACAGATCAGAGAATGCACCACTGGCTATGATCCGACCGATCCGACCGGGAATAACGCCTATTACTTTGCGCCAGAAGGCGACGAAAGCATCAAAGACTCGTTCCGAACCATCGCAACCAACATCAGCCAGTTGAGGTTGACCCAATGATGCGGTTTCCCAAACTTTTTCACCGTGCGTGGCGCGACGAATCCGGGGTCGCGTCGATTGAATTCGTGATGGCCCTGCCGATCCTGCTGGCAGTCTTCTCGGCATCGTTTGAAAGCGGCTTGATGATGACGCGGTCCATAATGCTGGAACAGTCGCTTGATATGGTGATGCGCGAGCTGCGTCTTGGCCACTACGTGGCACCGGACTCTGTTCTGTTAAAAAAAGAGATTTGCAATCGCACGGTCATTTTTAGCGATTGCGAGGCATCTTTGATGATCGAGTTGCAACAGATCAGCACAACGACTTGGGCCATGCCGACAGAAGCTGCCGCCTGCGCGGACCGCGATCTGGATATCCAACCAGTGACCGCCCTGCAGATGGGTCAACAAAACGACCTGATTTTGGTGCGCGCCTGTATTGTTCAGGATGCCATTTTTCCAACCACAGGCATTGGCCTGCGACTGACCCGAGTAGACGATGGTGGCGGTTATGAGATCGTCGCAGTGTCGGCTTTTTCGAACGAACCGAGTTAAGGAGCGCGTAAATGTTGTCCCCAAATGCCGTAATCCGCCGCTTTGGCCGCACCGAAACTGGGTCTGTCATGGCAGAAACGGTTATCGTGTTGCCGATCCTGCTTTGGTCTTTTCTTGCGCTTTTTGTTTATTGGGATTCGTTCCGGTCAATGAACACGGTCCAAAAGGCGGCCTACACAATTTCGGATACCATTTCGCGTGAAATGGTTGTGTTGCCGACGACTTATTTTGATGGTTTGCGCAATGTCATGGACGTGATGATCGACAGTGACCAAGACGTCAGAATGCGGGTCACCAGCATCACGCGTGATGAGGGCAATCAGCAATATGTTGTCATGTGGTCTTATTCGCCAGATAGCGCGATGCCAGAACTGACAACGGTAGACCTGGTTGATCTGGAATTCCGCCTGCCCAATATGTCGGATGCAGATTACGCAACCATTCTGGAAACAGAGGTGGATTATCAGCCTGCGTTCAGGGTCTTCATGGATGATCTGACGCTGCAGCAATTCATCGTCACCCGGCCGCGATTTGTGTCACCAACCTGCTTGACCGGACGCACCTGCAACGCGACCTGATGCAGATTGCACCCTACAAAATGGCCCTCGGATCACCGATCCGGGGCTTTTTGCGTTTTCGCACAGTCGCTCTGCAACAGGTGACCATTGATGGGCCCCGCAATCAGCCTTAAATTGCGACCAACACGTAATTACAAGGAACGCGTCCATGTCGATCCGCCCGGTTATTCACCAAGCCCAAGCCATGCCGACTATGGAAGGCGCGGGTGTGCATCTGCACCGTGCGTTCGGGTTTCAAAACCCCGAACAGATGGATCCGTTCCTGTTGTTCGACGATTTCCGAAATGACAGGCCCGAAGATTTCTATCGCGGCTTCCCCTGGCATCCGCACCGGGGGATTGAGACGATCACCTATGTGCTGGCCGGTTCGGTCGATCATGGCGACAGTCTGGGCAATGTCGGCACCCTGCGGGGCGGCGATGTGCAATGGATGACCGCGGGCCGCGGCATTTTGCATCAGGAAATGCCAAAGGGCAACGCCAAGGGCCAGATGCACGGGTTTCAATTGTGGGCCAACCTGCCCGGCAGCCTCAAGATGACCGCACCGCGCTATCAAGACGTCAAAGGCCGCGATATTCCAGAGATTATGGATGATGATGGCACCGTGGTGAAGGTGATCGTGGGGTCGTTCTGGTTGTCGAGTCCGAGGTCAGCAAGGGCCGTCAGTGGAAGATCGTTGTTGACGGTCGCCCCCGTTGCGTCTGGGCGATTGCCGACTCCGACCCGCTCATCTGGGGGGAGCGGAACGCCGACCCGGCGATGTACATCCACCGCATCGCCACTGACCCGGAGTACCGGGGCCACGGGTTTGTGTTGAACATCGTTGATTGGGTAAAGACCTATGCTGCGGTTCGCGGGCGGCGGTTCGTTCGTATGGACACGGTCGGCGACAACGCTGGACTCATTCGGCACTACACCAAGTGCGGATTTGTCT
>JANOFE010000023.1:0-5922 GCA_031413495.1 Pseudorhodobacter sp.
CCCTCGCTATTTGCGAGTCGCTATTGCTGGCGCTGAATGACCGCAATATCTTGCCGGAACGCGAGATTGTGGGCATTTTGAAAGACGCTGCCGCAGCACATGATCATGCGCCGCAAAACGATCCTGATGTAGAATTGCACAAGGCTGTGGCCGCGCTGATCAACGGCATTCTGGCCGGGGGAAATTCCGTGCGCAGACGATGATGGGGCAGGTGGATAGCTACCCTTTGACTTGTCCGGCCACGATCCGCAGCCCAACCCTGCGCCGAACCTCGAACGGCTCAGCCTCCAGCGCGCGTGTAACGGCGTGCAACCGCTGTCTGGTGGCATGAAGCTGGTCGATCAACCCCATCACCACCCCCAGCGCATCGCCTTCCAGATCGAAATGCTCGGCCAGATCGCACAGCAGTTCCAGCCGGGCCAGATCGGACGGGCCAAACAGCGGACCCTGCGGCGATTGCACGGGCACCAATAATTCTGCACTGATAAACGCCTGCAAACGGGTGGAAGTCAGCCGCCCCACGGCCACAATAGTATCGGCTTCAGACATGAACACAGTCATTCCGGCATCCCTTCAAAAGCCGCTTTGCGCGGGTCATAACTGTGGGTCTTGCGCCAGTTTTCCATGAATGCCTGCAGGTTTGCGTCGATCACGGGGGGCGATGCGATGCGCAGTTCCACCCGCTGATTGCCCGCTTTGGCCGCCCGTTGCGGATGCACACCTCGCCCGCGCAGCCGCAAGATTTGCCCGGATGTCGCGCCTTTGGGGATCGTCAGGCTGACCACGCCGTCAATTGTCGGCACGGCAACTTTACCGCCCAAAATTGCCTCATCCATACTGATCGGCAGGGTCAGCACAATATCATCCCCTTCGCGCCGGAACATCGGGTGCGGGCGGACCGACACCGTCACCAGCGCGTCGCCCGCTGTCCCACCGCCATAGCCGGGACCACCGCGCCCACGCAGCCGCAGGGTCTGGCCGTCGTTCAGGCCTTTGGGAATTTGCACGTCAAGATTTTCACCACCCGGCAGGGTGATCCGGGTCTTGCTGCCCCGAACAGCCTCAAGAAACGGCACCTCAAGCGAAAACCGCAAATCCTGCCCCGGCACGCTGAAATCGCTGTCGCCGAACGGGCCGCTCTGCCCGGTGCCAGATTGCGCGCGCTGACGCAGGATATGCGCAAAAATATCAGATGGATCGCCGAAATCCTCAAACCTTTGGCCTTGCGGGTAAGACTGCCCCGGCGCATCGGCATAATCGCGGTAAAAGCCGCGCCCGGCACGGTCAGGCGGGCGTTCGGCCCCCGATGCATCAATCTCGCCTGAGTCAAAGCGGGTGCGGGTTGCGGGGTCTTTCAACAGATCATGCGCCGCAGTGATTGTTTTTAACCGCCCTTCAGCTTTGGGGTCGTCGGGGTGCAGATCGGGGTGTGAGGTGCGCACCAGTTTGCGGTAGGCTTTCTTGATATCAGCAGCCGTGGCGGTTTTTGTCAGCCCAAGCGCTGCATATGGATCGTCGCTCATCTGGTCCCCGATGCTGCAGTGTTTGTTGTTGATACAACACGCGTCAAACTCCCGTGTTGACCTCGATCAATAGACCACGCCTAAACCTTCCGCGGGCTTTTACTGACCTACATCAAGGAGACTGCAAAATCTGTGTGATACACTTGGGATGAACCAAACAGGAAAGGCCGCGACATGATGAATGGGTATGACATGGGATATGGCGGGATAGGAATGGTGGTCGTGCTGGTTCTGGCGATTTTGGCCATCGCTGCCTTAGTGAAATACCTGCGCAAATAAGCGGCGGCGTTTCTAGCGCGGGCCAATGCGCCAAACAGTTGGAAAGAAATCACCATGCGTAACGGACCGGCCGACGTGCCAGTACCAAACTTGCCTACCACTGCCATTGATCCGGTCTGCGGCATGACGGTCACATTGAAGGCAGACACGCGAACCGAAGTGTTCGGCGGCGCGGACTATCATTTTTGCTCCGAAAAATGCCAGACCCGGTTCACGGCGGACCCGTGGTATTATGCCAATGGCAAGGCCCCCCCAAAAGGCCATGCCGACGGGACTGCGTCGCAATATACCTGTCCGATGCATCTGCAGATTTTGCAAGATCAGCCCGGCAATTGCCCCATTTGCGGCATGACGTTGGAGCCTGTGGTGGCATCGGATGCGCCGTCACCCGAACTGGCCGATTTTACCCGCAGAATGTGGATTTCCGCCGTTGCCGCCGTGCCGCTGGTGATCCTGACGATGGGCGGGCTGGTCGGTTTGCCGGTGCGCGACTGGATCGGGCATGGGATTGCGGGCTATCTGGAGTTCATCCTGGCCACACCGATTGTCCTTTGGGCGGCAGGACCGTTCTTTCAACGCGGCTGGCAATCCGTCGTGAACCGCAGCCCTAACATGTGGACGCTGATTTCCATCGGCGTGGCCGCCGCCTACGGCTATTCGGTGATTGCCACGTTTCTGCCAGGCGTGTTTCCGGATGCCTACCAGATGGGCATGGGGGTCGGCACCTATTACGAGGCGGCAGTGGTGATCGTGGCGCTGGTGTTTGTCGGGCAGGTGCTGGAACTGCGAGCCCGCGAACGCACCGGTGATGCAATCCGCGCCCTGCTGGATCTTGCGCCCAAAACCGCGCGGCGCATCCTGCCCGATGGCACGGAATATGACGCGCCGCTGGCCAATATCCTGCCGGGTGACCGACTGCGGGTGCGCCCCGGCGATGCCGTGCCGGTGGATGGGGCAATCGAGGAAGGCGCGTCGTCCGTCGATGAAAGCCTGATGACCGGCGAGGCGATGCCAGTGGAAAAGGCTGTCGGTGATGCGGTTACGGGGGGCACGATCAACAAGAACGGCTCGCTGGTGATGGTTGCGGGGCGGGTCGGCGCGGATACGGTTTTGTCTCAGATCGTCGCCATGGTGTCGAATGCCAAACGCTCCCGTGCCCCCATTCAAGGGGTGGCAGACAAAATCTCAGCGGTGTTCGTGCCGGTGGTCTTGGTGATCGCAGTTGCCAGTTATGCGGCTTGGATCATGTGGGGTCCGGCCCCTGCACTGGCCTATGCCATTACCGCGGCGGTGTCTGTGCTGATCATCGCCTGCCCCTGTGCGCTAGGGCTGGCAACGCCGATTTCCATCACCACCGCCGCAGGACGCGGAGCGCAGGCGGGGGTGCTGATCAAGGACGCCGAAGCGCTGGAGCGGATGGCGGGCGTTGATACGCTGATCGTCGATAAAACTGGCACATTGACCATGGGCAGACCTGCGTTAACCGATGTGGTTGTGCTGGCGGGGGTGGATGAAGCCGGGGTTCTGACACTGGCGGCAGCACTTGAAAAAGGGTCAGAACACCCGCTGGCCGAGGCGATTGTGGCTGGTGCAGCGGCACGCGGGATTGTGGCGGGCGACACGGTCGGGTTTCAGGCCGTGACCGGCAAAGGTGTTCAGGGCATGGTCGGCGGTCGCAACGTGGCGCTGGGCAATACCGCGATGATGCAGGATATGGGTTTGGTGACAATGGCGGCAGAGGTGCAGGCCGATACCCTGCGCGTCACTGGCAAGACGGCGATGTTTGTCGCAGTAGACGGCGTGCTGGCGGGCATCGTCGCGGTTGCCGATCCGGTGCGCCCCACGACTGCTGCTGCAATCAAAGACCTGCATGCGCAAGGATTGCGGATCATCATGGCGACGGGCGATAACGAACGCACCGCCAAGGCCGTGGCGGCTGCCTTGGGTATTGACGAGGTCCGCGCGGGCGTGTTGCCCGATGACAAACGCGCGCTGATCGTGGCGTTGCGCGCGCAGGGCCGCCGCGTTGCCATGGCGGGCGACGGCGTCAATGACGCGCCCGCACTTGCCGCCGCCGATGTCGGGATTGCGATGGGCACCGGTGCAGATGTGGCAGTGGAAAGTGCGGGGATGACGCTGCTGGGCGGCGATCTGATGGGCATCGTGCGGGCGCGCAAACTGGCGCATGCAACCGTGCGCAATATCAAACAGAACCTGTTTTTTGCCTTTGCCTACAATGCCATCGGCATTCCGGTCGCGGCAGGGGTTCTTTATCCCTTCTTTGGCACCCTGCTATCGCCGATGATCGCGGCGGCAGCAATGAGCCTGTCCTCGGTGTCAGTGATCACCAACGCGCTGCGGCTGCGGCGGGTGAGCCTTTAGGTTTGTGTCCTGTCACAAGGGTTCGCCCTTGGTTTCGAAAAATGCCGGATTGCGCGGACAATAAGAAGACCTGATAGTTGGATAATCTTGGGGCAACGTGCCAAGATTGACACTTGAAATACTTAAAATCACCAATGGCTGAGGCGGGTTAGCAAACCACGCATTTCGAGGTTGTGGGCCAGAGGCAGTGCCTTCAAAATCTGTTGCCGAGGGACGACAAAGCGCCATTTCCAAAGGCACCTCCTGCGTGATTGTCCCACACACTTGCTTTAAATATTCTGAACGCCCTGGAATTTCTACAATCGTTTCCACGAAAATCAAACTTACATCCAGCCCGTGCTCATTCTCAATGCCGCGCTTCGAAAATAAACCTGAACCTGACATTTGCGATTTCGACACTGTATTTCGGCAACGCGTCAAACTTTCTGTTTCTCCGCGTCCTTAGATGATGCGCGGCATAGCTTTGCCAGGACACTTCCATTCTAACTTAAATATTTTAATTCAGTGACTTATGAGTTGCTCTCTTTTGGTCTCAACCGCTGTCTGCAGCCATCGCAACGCAACGGAGACCGCCATGAAGCCCCTGACAACCCACGAAGAATTCTGCCTGAAGAATGCTGCCCACTTTGTCGCCGCCCGGGGCCGCACGCCCGCGACCCGCACGCGCGAGCAATTCGCGACCCTGCCCGAGGCGCAGGCTTTCGGGGCCACAATCGGCGACGGACGCACCATGATCTACGCGGTCACCACCCTCGGGCATTCCGCCCACATCACCAACGCCTGAAAGAACGAACCCGTGAAAACCAAAGCCCTCACCGCCGCGCAGATCGACACGCTCGCCCAGCGCCTTTCCGAAACCCAGATCGAACCCAGCGCCAGCGCCAAGAAGGCGGGCGACAACTTCGCCCGCTTGCTGGCGGCACGGATTGGTGCCGAGCGCGCGGCCCTCGCTTTCTCCTCGATCATGACCGCCGAGACTTCCGATCAGGCGGAGGCCCGGCTGACCTTGGTGCTGGACTACGGCAACCCCGATCCCGCGGGAGAGCCGATCACGGCGGCGGACGAAGAACCGAAGGCAGCGCCCGCCCCGGTTGTCGGCAAGCGCAAAGCCATTCTCGATCAGGCGCAGACCGGCGCGCTGCCGCAGGCGCCGGATTTCTCCAAACCGACCAATTCTCGGTTCCGCGCCAAGCTGGCGCAGATCATATCTTTGGCCGAGGCGGGCGACATCGCCGGACTGCAGGCTTTCGAGATCAACCCGGTCTCGTCCAGCCCAAAGGCCGTGGCTCGCTACCGCGACCTTTGCGTGATGGCCCTGAAGGTCCGTGCAGAGGCAAAGGCGCGTCGCTGCCCCTTGTCGTCGGCGCTTCGCAGCATTTGCGGCCTTGCCGCCCCAGGAGAAAAAAGACTTTGCCCGGATCAGCCGGTCAGGATCGGGCGCAGTGCGTCGCTCTCGCTAAGGATGAAAGTGAAGAAGGCCGAGATGCGGGGGGTCTGGCGCTGGTCGGGATGGGTCAGGATGCGCCAGGCGCGGGTCAGTTCAGGGATCGGGCCGAGCAGTCGGACAAGGTCGGGTTCCGCGTCGCCCAGAGACATGGGCAGGGGTGCGACGCCGACGCCCGCCTTGGCGGCATAGATCAGGCCGAGCACACTTGTATTGCGCGCGGCATAGGTGGCGTCGGGGGCCACTTCCTTGAACCAGGATACAGTGCGGTGCTTGCTCATACTTTCTTCGAAC
>JANOFE010000024.1:0-42673 GCA_031413495.1 Pseudorhodobacter sp.
GGGCGGGGCATTCGGATGAATAGGGGCTGTGTGATAGGCGTGCTTACCCCGTGCTTTTTGCGTGCATACGGGCGTGGCCGTTCGGGAAGCCGTGATCAGCAGCATTTCTGGAGCATTCCACCTTTGCAAACTTGCCCCCCCACCCTGACCCTCCCCCACGCGGGGGGAGGGAAGTGCCTTTCCACCAAGGTCGGTGCATGGGGCCGGGGCGGCTCTCTCCCCCCGCAGTGGGGGAGGGTTGGGGTGGGGGGCTATACAAACGCTCACCGCCCCCCGGCAGAGGCGCAGACATGAGCGGGCTTTCCTTTCTGTGGCTGGGGGCTGCGACGGCGGTATTTGTGGCGGCGAATGCGGTTTTGAAGACCTATGCGGTTAAGGGCGGCGTGCCGGTTCTGGTGGGCGCGCTGGCGTTGTTTTGTCTGGGCAACTGGCTGATGGTGCAGGTGATGCGGCTGAACGGGTTGGGGCTGGCAATTGCGCTGTCGGCGATATTCCAACTGGTGGCGATTACGGTGATGGCGATCTTTGTGTTTGGCGAGCGGCCAACAGGGTTGCAATTGGCGGGCATGGCGCTGGGCTGTGTGGCGGTGGCGATGATCGCCTGGCCGCAGGGGGGGCGGGGATGAACGAGCCAGACACACGAACTTCGGAAGAGAGGGAAAAACTGCTCAGGAAAATCTGGCTGCTGCGACAGTTGGTAAGTGCAGTTTTGCTTGTCGCGTTATTGGCCCTTCTTTTCCTAGCGAGGCAATACAGTTACATCCGCTTGGCGCAATTTATACTCCTAGGCCTATACGTCTGGCCGGTCTACGCGGTCGTGATTGCTTGGTGGGATCGTCATTGGGTCTGGAAGCATCAGGACCGGATGCTCAACGTCTGGAAGCGATTGTGATGAACCGCACTCTTCCCATCCTCACCGTGATCGGCCTTATCCTGTGCCTTTGGTATGCGGGGTCGGTTCTGATGAACGCGCAGTGGGAGCGGGATCAGGCGGAGCGGGCGGGAACCACGATCAGCTTTGCGGAGATTGTGCCGAAGACCATGATGCAGGATCGGCCTGTGTTGCCCGCCCCGCATCAGGTGGCGGCGGAGGTGTGGAAGGGTGTGGCGGGGCAGGCGGTAACGTCGAAGCGGAGCTTGGTGTATCATGGCTTTGTGACCCTGCAGGCGACGTTGCTGGGCTTTGCGCTTGGCATTGCGCTGGGCGTGGGGTTGGCGGTGGCGATTGTGCAGTCGCGGGCGATGGATATGTCGGTGATGCCTTGGGCGATCATCAGCCAAGCGGTGCCGATTGTGGCGCTAGCGCCCATGATTGTGGTGCTGTCGAATGCAGCGGGAATTGAGGCGCGGATTATCCCGAAGGGGGTGATTTCGGCTTACCTCAGTTTCTTTCCGGTGTTGGTGGGCATGGTGAAAGGTTTGCGCAGCCCGGAGACAGCGCAGTTGGATTTATTGCAGACGTATGGGGCAAGCGGGGGGCAAGCGTTTTGGAAGCTGCGGTTGCCTGCGTCGATGCCGTATTTCTTTGCAAGCCTGAAGGTGGCGATTGCGGCGGCTCTGGTGGGCGCGATTGTGGGGGAACTGCCGACGGGCGCGATTGAAGGCTTGGGCGCGCGGATGCTGATCGGAAGCCAGTTTGGCGAACCGATGATCATGTGGTCGGCGCTGATCGCGTCGGCGGTGTTGGCGGGGGCGTTGATTTTGATCGTGGGGTTTGTGCAAAGGCTGGCGGATCGGCGGATGGGGGTGCGGGAATGATCTGGGTCATTGGCGCAGTTGTGGTCTGGGGGGTGGCTTGGGCGGTGAATGTGCGGCTGGCAGGGTTGGTCCGTGGCCGCGCGGGGCGGATGGCGGTGCCTGCGCTGTTCGGGGTGACGGTGCTGGTGGTTTGGGAATTTATGGTGCGCGGGCTGAACGTATCGCCGGTTATTCTGCCGCCGCCGTCGATGATTGGGGTGAAGATCATGGGCAGCCTGCCGATCCTGTGGGAAGATGCGGTGCAGACGGTGCTGAAAGGCGCGCTGACCGGGTTTATCTTGGGGGCTGCGGCAGCGGTGGTGGTGGCGGTGCTGATTGATCGGTCGCCGTTTCTGACGCGGGGATTGTTGCCGGTGGGGAATTTTGTGGCGGCGTTGCCGATTGTCGGGATCGCCCCGATTCTGGTGATGTGGTTCGGGTTTGACTGGCATTCAAAGGCAGCGGTTGTGGTGGTGATGGTGTTCTTTCCGGTGCTGGTGAATACGGTGGCGGGACTTTCCGCATCCGACCGGATGCAGCGCGATCTGATGGCAACATGGGGTGGATCTTATTGGCAGACCTTGTTCAAGCTGCGGCTGCCCGCGTCGATGCCGTTTGTGTTTAACGGGCTGAAGATTGCGTCCACGCTGGCCCTGATCGGGGCAATTGTTGCTGAATTTTTCGGCAGTCCGACGCGGGGCATGGGATTTCGCATCTCGACCGAGGTGGGCCGTCTTGGCCTTGATATGGTTTGGGCCGAGATTGCGGTTGCGGCTTTGGCGGGATCGGCCTTTTATGGGTTGGTCACGTTGATAGAACGGCGGGTGACATTTTGGCATCCGTCACAACGATAAAGATTCTGCGGACTTAACAAAAGGGCCCGCTAGGGGCCCTGCAACACGGGAGACTTAATGATGAAAAAGCTACTGACGGGTGCAGTTCTGGCGAGCATGTTAGCTGGCGGCGCACAGGCAGCGGATGACGTGACGCTGCAATTGAAATGGGTCACGCAGGCGCAGTTTGCGGGCTATTATGTGGCGCAGGCCAAGGGCTTTTATGAAGAAGAAGGCCTGAATGTCACCATCAAGCCGGGTGGCCCGGATATTGCACCAAGCCAAGTTATTGCAGGCGGTGGCGCGGATGTGGTGATCGACTGGATGCCGTCGGCGCTGGCGGCGCGCGAGAAGGGTCTGGCGCTGGTGAATATCGCGCAGCCGTTTGCGTCATCGGGCATGATGCTGACGTGCCTGAAGGAAACCGGCATTGCGGCACCGGCGGATTTTGCCGACAAGACGCTGGGTGTCTGGTTCTTTGGCAATGAATATCCGTTCCTCAGCTGGATGTCGCAGCTTGGCCTAGCAACCGATGGATCTGCGGGTGGTGTGACGGTGTTGAAGCAGGGCTTTAACGTTGATCCGTTGTTGCAAAAGCAGGCAGCGTGCATTTCGACAATGACCTACAACGAATATTGGCAGGTGATTGACGCAGGCCTGACGCCCGAAGATCTGGTGACCTTCAAGTATCAGGATATGGGTGTGGCGACGCTGGAAGACGGGCTTTATGTGCTGGAAGAAAAACTGGCCGACCCGGCGTTTGAAGACAAGATGGTGCGCTTTGTGCGCGCATCCATGAAGGGCTGGAAATACGCGGAAGCCAATTCCGATGAAGCGGCGATGATCGTGCTGGAAAACGATGAAACCGGCGCACAAACCGAAGCGCATCAAAAGCGGATGATGGGCGAAGTGGCCAAACTGACAGCGGGGTCGAACGGCGCGCTGGATGTGGCGGCGGCGGAAAAGACGGTAGCCACGCTGATGGCAGGCGGGTCTGATCCGGTCATAACGGCAGCACCTGTTGGGGCTTGGACATCGGTAATCACCGACAAAGCGCTGCAGTAAGCTTTTGCTTTAAGAAAAAGGAAGCGCGCCGGGCAACTGGCGCGCTTTTTGCATGCCTGGCGTTGGAAAAATTTTAAGGAAAATTTTTGGGTGCGCGCCGTGCAAAGTTGGGCTTGCGGATTTGGCACGGCAAATGAGTATTTTTGCGAAAAGGAAGCTAATTTTCCGGGTTTGTGAATTGGCCGGGTTTCTGTCAATTTCTTCACAGAGGGAGAAATGATGCCGGGAACTGTTTTGACGGGCAGTCGGATACGCGAACAGCGTTTGGCGCAGGGTGTGCGGCAGGCCGATCTTGCCATCCGTGCCGGAGTGTCGGCGTCTTATCTGAACCTGATCGAGCACAATCGGCGGCGGGTTGGTGGCGAGGTGCTGGTGCGTTTGGCGCAGGCGCTGGGGCTTGACGTACAGGTTCTGGCAGGCAGCGCGGATGATGGTTTGATCGACGATTTGCGATCAGCGGTTGCCAGTGGCAGCGATGGCGGGGCCGCAGAAATTGACCGGGTTGAGGAATTTGCCGGGCGCTTTCCAGGGTGGGCGGGACTGCTTGCAGCGCAGCACAGGCGGGGCGCGCAGCTAGAGCGCAGCGTCGAGGCGCTGAATGACCGCATGACGCATGATCCGCATCTGTCGGCCACACTGCATGATTTGCTGTCTGCCTTGAGCGCGGTGCGGGCAACAGCGGGAATTTTGGCCGAAACCGAGGATATTGATCCCGATTGGCGGCAGCGGTTTCACGCGAACCTGCACAAGGACGCAGAGCGCCTTGCGGTCGGGGCGGAGACGCTGGTGGCCTATCTTGACGGATCGGATCAGCCGCAAGACGGCATCGCCGCCCCGCAGGAGGAGTTGGAGGCTTGGCTGGCCGTTTGGGGCTGGCATTTGGGCGAGATCGGGGCCGGCGATGCGGCGGCCCTTGAGGGCGGGATATTGGGATTGCCATCGGCCGCCGCGCGGGTTTTGGCGCGGGCTTGGGTGGCGCAGGCGGCGGCGGACGCGGCGGTTTTACCGCTGTCTGCGTTTCTGGCGGCAATGGCGGACCTAGGGCCGGACCCGGCTTTGCTTGCACAACGGTTTGGGGTTGGAATGTTGCCGGTGTTTCGGCGGCTGGCGACACTGCCGGGATCGCGGTTCGGGTTGGTGATTTGCGATGGATCGGGCACCATGACCTTTCGCAAGGCCATCGACGGGTTTGCGCTGCCGCGCTTTGGGGCGGCCTGTCCGCTGTGGCCAATTTACACGGCGCTGTCGCGACCGATGTCGGCGGTGGCCTCGGTGGTGGAAGCCCCCGGACGGCCCGCGCAGCGATTTGCTGCACGGGCGTATTGCCAGATCACGCAGCCAACCGGATTTGGCGGCATCGAGTTGCGCGAAGCGGCGATGTTGATCTGGCCGGACGCAGGGAGCGCGGGACCCGTGGTGGAGATCGGGTCGACCTGCCGTATTTGCCCGAGGGCGCAGTGTGCGGCCCGGCGTGAGCCATCCATTCTGTCCGATGCGGGATAGATGTCTGTCCGAATGGCCTTTTGACAGGGGCGCGATTTGGCTTGATAGTTTGAGGTAATCGGGGGGAGCGATGGGGCAGCATGTCTTGTTGATTGAAGATGAGCCCAATATCGCCGAGGCGATCCGCTTTGTGCTGGCGCGGGATGGCTGGAACGTGTCGGTGCAAGCCGATGGTGCAGGGGCTGTGGCCGCGGTGGCACGTCTGCGCCCTGATCTGGTGATCCTTGATTTGATGTTGCCGGGGATGAGCGGGCTGGAGATTGTAGCTTTGCTGCGGGCGGACCCTTTGACGCAAAATTTACCTGTGATGATGCTGACCGCCAAAGGATTGGGGCGTGACCGTGAGGCGGCGGCGCGGGCCGGGGTGACGTTGTTTATGACCAAACCGTTTGCGAACGCAGACGTCGTGGCACAAGCGCGTGCGTTGGTGGGGCTATGAGGCGGAGTGTAAAGCGCGCGCCGGTACCGCTGTTTTTGCCGCGCCCTGATTACCGGCTGCGGCGGCTGGTGGATGCGGCGCGGCTTTTGCCGTTGTTCGGCGGGTTTTTGTGGCTGCTGCCAATTCTGTGGGGTCCGGGCGAAACGGCGGCGCGCGATACTGCGCCGGACGGGATTTATCTGTTCGTAATCTGGGCCATGTTGATTGCTGTCGCAGCACTGCTTGCCCCCGGGTTGGCCAATGCTGCAGATGATGGCGCAAAACCCTTAGCCGATGAGACCGGCGCAGACAGCACGCAGGACGACGCCTGAGATGCCGTTTAATGTTCTGGTCCTGAGCTGCGTTGTCTATGTAATTTTCCTGTTCTCTGTGGCCTATCTGGTGGAACGCCGCGCCGCGCGGGGGCAGGTTGCATGGTTACGCTCGCCTTTGGTCTACACGCTGTCTTTGTCGATCTATTGCACGGCCTGGACGTTTTATGGGGCGGTTGGTTATGCGGCCCGGTCGGGGTTGGAGTTTCTGACTATCTATCTGGGGCCGACGCTGGTGTTCATCGGCTGGTGGTGGGTGTTGCGCAAACTGGTGCGGATCGGGCGGCAGCATCGGGTGACGTCGATCGGCGATCTGATCTCATCCCGCTATGGCAAGTCGAACCTGCTGGGGGTGATTGTTACTGTGATGGCGGTGGTCGCGGCGACGCCGTATATCGCGCTTCAGTTGCAATCGGTGACGCTGTCTTTTGCGGTGTTCGCGTCGGGCACGCCAGAGGGGTGGGCGCTGCCGGACCGTGATGCCACGGCAATCTGGGTGGCGGTGGGGCTGGCGCTGTTCACCGTGCTGTTCGGCACCCGCAATCTGGATGCGAAGGAGCAGCACCACGGTGTTGTCACGGCGATTGCGGTGGAGGCGGTGGTCAAGTTGGTGGCGCTGCTTGCGGTGGGGATTTTCGTGGTCTGGGGGCTGGCGGATGGCCCCGCCGATATGGCGCGGCGCATTGATGCATCGAGCATCGCAGATTGGCAGTTGCAGCCGGGGCGCTGGTTTGGGCTGATTTTTCTGGCGGGTGCTGCAGTGATCTGCTTGCCACGGATGTTTCAGGTGCTGGTGGTGGAAGACGGCGATGAGCTGCATCTGGCGCGGGCCAGCTGGGCGTTTCCGCTATATCTGTTTTTGATGAGCCTGTTCATCGTGCCGATTGCGGTGATGGGGCTGGAACGGCTGCCAGTGGGATCTAACCCCGATATGTTTGTGCTGACCTTGCCCTTGTCCGAAGGGCAGGGCGGGCTTGCGATGCTGGCGTTTCTTGGTGGGTTTTCCAGTGCCACCTCTATGGTCATCATCGAGGCGATTGCGCTGTCCACCATGGTGTCAAACCATATCGTCATGCCCCTGTGGCTGCGCTTTCGCCCGCAAGCGGCGGTATCGGGGGATTTGCGGCGGATCGTTCTACTGGCGCGGCGGTTGTCCATCGCCGGGGTGTTGGCGTTGGGCTATGGCTATTACCGCCTGTCGGGCGGATCGGCGGCGCTGGCCGCGATTGGGTTGATATCCTTCGCCGGGGTGGCGCAGGTTTTGCCTGCAATGTTGGGCGGTATTTTCTGGCGCGGGGCTACCCGGGTGGGTGCGGCGGCGGGGTTGAGCATTGGCTTTGTGACCTGGGCCTATACGATGTTTTTGCCATCTTTCGGGCCGGACGGAGCCATTTCGGCGCAGGTGTTTTCGGAGGGGGCATTTGGGATTGGCTGGTTGCGTCCGCAGGCGTTATTCGGCATCGAGGGGATGGACCCTTTGCTGCACGCGGTGTTTTGGTCGATGGTGCTGAATACGGCAGCTTTCATTGCAGCGTCGTTGCTGACCTTTCCGGGACCGGTGGAACGGCTGCAGGGGGCGGCGTTTGTCAATGTGTTTGACGATGGCGATGCCGGGCCGCGCCCCTGGACGCGGGGGCGGGCGGAACCCGAGGCATTGCTGGTGATGACGCAGCGCATTTTGGGGGATGCCGCACTGGGTTTGTTTGCGGACGAGGCGAAAGCGCAGGGCAAAGAAGGCTATCTGCCCGATGCCAACCCCGAATTTGTCGAACGGCTGGAACGGCGATTGGCGGGGTCTGTCGGGGCAGCGACAGCGCATGCCATGATCAGCGAACTGGTGGGGCGTGACCGGGTATCGGTGGAAGACCTGATGGCGGTGGCCAACGAGGCGGCGCAAATTATGGAATATTCCGGCAAGCTTGAGGCGCAGCAAGAGGAACTGTCACGCACCGCGGGCGCGCTGCGCGAGGCCAATGAAAAACTGACGCAGGTGTCGACGCAAAAAGACGCGTTTCTAAGCCAGATCAGCCATGAGCTGCGCACGCCGATGACGTCTATCAGGGCGTTCTCAGAGCTGTTGATGGAGGGCGATGCGCCGCCTGCAGCGGTGACGGCGCAGGCCGGGATCATCAATACAGAGGCAATCCGGCTGACACGGTTGTTGGATGATTTGCTGGATCTGAGCGTGCTGGAAAACGGGTCAGTGCAGTTGACCCTTGGCCTTGCCAATCTGGGCCAGATGATCGACCGCGCGCTGGTTGCTGCGGGAAATACCCGGCCAGAGCGTGCTTTTACAGTGGTTCGCACGGCTTTGGCGGAAGATGTGTTTTTGCGGACCGATGCCGACCGTCTGGTGCAGGTGTTCATCAATCTGATTTCCAACGCGCGCAAATACTGTGACGCCGCCACCCCCCGATTGCGCATTGCGGTGCGGCATAAGGGGGGGCGTGTGACGGTGGATTTCATCGACAATGGGACGGCAATTCCAAAGGCAAGTCAGGTGTTGATCTTTGAGAAATTCACCCGGTTGACCGATCCCACCCGTGCGGGGGGGGCGGGGCTTGGGTTGGCGATCTGCCGCGAGGTGATGACAAATCTGGGCGGCAGTATCGGCTATCTGCCGGGGCAGGGTGGTGCGGCGTTTCGCGTAACATTACCGCTGCAGTTGGAGCGATGACGCGGCGGGGTTAACGCTTTGGCAAGGGCTTTGCGGCAAAGCTGTGCGGCAGGTGTGCGGTAAGGATACCAGGTGTGGCCGAAAGAGATGATCCGCGCGTTTTGCGCAAAAAACTGGCCCAGAGCGGGACAGGTGTTGTGCCGGGCGGTTCCGGGGCGGAACGTGCATGGCGCGTCGTTCTGGCACGGGCCGCGCGCGATGCGATGACAGTTGGGCTTGACGTGACGCGCGCCTACGGATCTCGCGCTTCGCTGAGCGAGGTTTTGGATTTGCCGACGGCTCATAGTTTGATCGCCGTTCTTCATGGGCCAGCTGAGGGGATCGGGCTGTTGGCTATTTCCGCACCTTTGCTAGCGGCGATGACAGAAATGCAAACAATCGGTCGGGTATCCACTGTTGTTCCTGTGCCGCGCAAACCCACCCGGACGGACGCGGCCATGGTGTCAGGCTTTGTTGATATGGCGCTGACCGGGCTGGACGCCGCACTGGCCGAAGAGGCCGATCTGATTTGGGCAGGCGGCTTTCAATATGCGTCGTTTCTTGATGATCCGCGCCCGCTTGGCCTGTTGCTGGAAGATATTGCCTACCGGGTTATGATAGCCGAGGTATCCATTGAGGGCGGGGCGCGGCTGGGCCAGATCGTGATGGCGCTGCCAGCCGAGGGGCGTGGAAAGCGGCCGCGGTCTGCGTCACATGCCCTGCCGGAAGTGACGTCCCGCCAGATGTTTGCCGCCCATCTTGCCGGGCAAGTGGACGGTGCCACCTGCGTGTTGCAAGCCGTGGTTCACCGGATGTTTTGCCCCCTGTCAGACGTGATGGGTCTGCAGCCGGGCGCTATTTTGCCACTATCGTTGGCATCAATTGACAGGATCGGCCTTGAAGGGTTGGGGGGCGGGCGCATCGCAGAGGGGCGTCTGGGCCAGAACCGCGGTATGCGCGCGATCCGGCTGGCACCGCAGGTTCAGCATCCCCAGTCGGCAAAGCAAACGCAAGCGCAGGCGCAGGCCAGCGACGACATTATTGATCTGCAAAAAGTGACTGCAGCGGGTTAGCGCCAGCGCAACAAGACCGCACAGATACCAACCGCCCGATTGGTCGCACGACCAGCGCGACGGCCGCGCGGGGTGAGTATTATCATGAAAGCATCGCGGTCTAAAGTGACGTTAGGCCTGGTCGGCTAGGGCATTTATCTGGTCGCGCAGACCTTCAAGTTGATAGCCAAACTTTGCGGGCAGGCCGATCAGATCATCGGTTGGCAGTTTACCGGCGTTTGCCAAAGCCCAGACAACCGATGATCGGTTCCCCGACGCGCAATAGGCAAACACCGGGCCGTTGGCCGCCGCGATGGCAGCCCCTTGCGCCACAACGTTTGCCGGGGTCATCGCACCGCCAATCACAGTGTTTTGCACATATGTCAGGCCAAGCGCCGTCGCTGCCGCCTGCATCTGCGCATGGTGCAGGTGGGGGGGGAGTTCACCGTCAGGCCGGTTATTGATGATGGTGGTATAACCGGCGGCCTTGATGGCGGCCAGATCTTCAAGTGCGATCTGGGGCGAGACGGCATAGGTGGGGGTGATGGCACGAATATCCATGGCTGCTCCTGCGCGGGACGTCTGATCAAGGGTGCGGCGTAGCGCCGGAGTGGCAAGCATACCCGCCAACATCGCAGATAGAAAGACCACCCCGCCCCAGCCCCCAAAGCTAAACGAGGCGATTGCAGGTCCGGGGCAAAGGCCCGCCAGCGCCCAGCCAGCCCCGAACAGAACCGATCCAAAGATCAGCTCGCGGTCAAGGTTTTGCTTGGGCTGGGCGGGCATCGGCGTGCCGAGAGCGGCAACTTTTTGGCGCGCGGCAATGCGCCAAGCGACGGCCATCGGCAAAATCGCCCCGCCAAGAACGAACGCAAGGGTCGGATCCCAAGCGCCAAAAACATCAAGCCACCCGCGCACCTTGGTGGTGTCGGTCATGCCCGACAGCAAAAGCCCGGCCCCAAAAATGCCACCCGCAAGTGCCGCAAACAACCCCCGCATCAGATGATACCCCACAGATGACGCGCGATTGCCATCGTCAGGCCACCCGCCAGCAGATAAATCAAGGTTGCAATAATGCTGCGTGATGACAGCCGCGAGATACCGCAAACGCCATGTCCCGATGTGCAGCCGTTGGCAAGGCGGGTGCCGATACCAACCAGAAGCCCAGCCACAATGACGACTGCGATATCTTCGGTCAGATGCGTCTGCGCACCGCCAACGGACCAGGCGATCAGCGCAGGCACAATCATGCAGCCTGCAAGAAAGGCCAGTCGTTCCGCCGAGGTGTTGTGCCCGGACCCATCGACCAGCCCGCCAAGGATACCGGACGCCCCCATGATGCGACCGTTTACCAACAAATAGAGGGCTGCTGCAGAGCCGATCATAAGCCCACCTGCAAGGCCCCAGAGCCAATCTGGTTCAATCATCAGTATTGTTCCTTTAGTGCAATGATTACTGACATTATCATGTAATCACCATCAAAAATGTTCGATTATGTATAGAAAGTGAAGTTGTCATAACGCCTTATAACCTGTTGATCGGCACTTTTAGATAGGTTGCCCCATTGGTGTCGGCGTCCGGCATATGGCCTGCACGCATATTGATCTGCAGGGACGGGATGATCAGGCGTGGCATCGGCAAACTGGCATCGCGGGCCTGCCTGATTGCGACAAATTCATCCAGACTATGGCCCTCGCCGATATGCACATTGCGGCGTTTTTGATCACCCACCGTGCTTTCCCACGCAAAGGTTTCGCGACCGGGGGCTTTGTAATCATGACAGACGAAAACGCGTGTATCGTCGGGCAGCGCCAGAATGCGCTGGACGGATGCATACATAACTGCCGCCGAACCGCCTGGAAAATCACAGCGCGCCGTGCCGAAATCCGGCATGAAAAGGGTGTCGCCCACAAAGGCCGCGTCGCCGATCACATAGGTCAGGCACGCGGGCGTATGGCCGGGGGTATGCAAGACGTCACCGCGCATCTGGCCAATTGCGAAATGGTCACCGTCGGCAAACAACTGGTCAAATTGTGACCCGTCGCGTTGAAATTCGGTGCCTTCGTTAAACACTTTGCCAAAGGTCGTCTGCACATCTGTAATCAGCGCTCCGATGCCGATCTTACCGCCCAGCCGCTGCTGAATATAGGGAGCGGCCGACAGATGATCGGCATGGACATGGGTTTCAAGGATCCATTGCAGATTTAGTCCTGCTGTCTGGATGAAAGCGATGACGGCATCGGCAGACCGGGTATCCGTGCGGCCTGACGGATAGTCAAAATCAAGCACCGAATCGATCACCGCGCAGGCATGGCCCTGCGGATCGCGCAGAACATAGGTGACGGTATTTGTCGCCTCATCAAAAAAGGCGGTGACGTCGGGTTTCATGACGGTTTGATCCTGACGATGGATTGTTGTTTTACCTTATCCGGTGTGATTTGCAGAAGCAATTGTGACCCGGTGCCGCCCCCAATGGTTGCCAATGTCCCGGCACTTTCTGCTATGGTATCCGCAAGGGAGACATTGGAATGAACGCAGCAGATCAAAGCAGGACCGCTGAGCCAGATCTGGGACCGGTGCGCCAGGACCTGCAGAACGGCTATTTGATTTTGACGCTGCGAAATCCACCGGTCAACGCGCTTGGGTTTGCGGTGCGCGCGGGCATTGCGGCAGGGCTGAACCGAGCGGCGCTTGATCAAAATATTATCGGTGTGATCCTGCGGGGCGACGGGCGATGTTTTTCGGCAGGTGCCGATATACGCGAATTTGGGGCGCCCGCGCGGGCCCCGCTGTTGCCAGAATTGTGCCGCCTGATTGAAAGTTTTGGTAAACCGGTGGTTGCTGCAATGCACGGGGTCGCATTGGGCGGCGGATTGGAACTTGGGCTTGCCGCGCGACACCGGGTTGGTGTGACAGGCATGTCCCTTGGCCTGCCAGAGGTGAATTTGGGACTGTTGCCCGGTGCCGGCGGCACACAGAGATTGCCAAGAATGATCGGCGCGGAGCCTGCGTTGCAGATGATGCTGGGCGGCCAGCCGATCACGGCGGACCGGGCCCTTGCAATTGGCCTTCTTGATGTGGTGGTGCCCGATGGGACCGACTTGATTTCTGCGGCGATGGCGTTGGCGCAAGGCGGGGTTGCAGCCCGGCAGGATGGATTGCGCGATCCGGTTGGCTTTGAGGCGGCTGTATTTGCGGCGCGCCGCGCGGTGGAAAAATCTGGATTGCCTGCCAAGATACGGATTGTTGATTGTGTCGAGGCGGCACTGTTATTGCCATTGGATCAGGGGCTGACGTTTGAGCGCGCCGCCTTTGATGAATTGCGGGCCTCGCCGATCGCGGCGGCGTTGCGGCATATATTTCTGGCCGAACGACGGGCGGATCATCCGGCTGCCGGTTACGACCCGGCTGCAGCTGTGCCAGTGACGCATTTGGGGGTCTGGGGTGCCGGGGCGTCGGCTGTTGGGCTGGTTGGGGCAGCGCTTCAATCCGGGCTGAAGGTAACCCTTTGTGATCCAAGCCGGGAGGCATTGGTTTCGGTACTGGAGGCGGTGGGTCTGGCACAGGAAACGGCAGTCTCGGCAGGCCGGATCACGATTGCTAAACGCGATGAGGATTGGGCGCGCCTGTTTCCCGCTGTTGACCCGATGGCGTTTGCCGGGGCCGGGGCGATTATTCTGACCGATGCCGAAAAGCCGCTGATTGTGGATTTTGCACGGGGCTTGGCCGCGAAGATTGCTGTTCTGGTGGCGGGCGGAGTGCCGGATGGCGCGGGGCGCGATGTGCTGGGGGTGGTTTTTGCGCCGCAGGCGATTGTTGAAGTTGCGATATCCGCCGAAGTTTCACCCGCAGTACGGGCGACCGGGATTGGTCTGCTGCGCAAGATAGGCTTGCGCCCGGTGATGACCGGGCAAACCGGGCGCGGCGCGGGCATTGGCGCGCGGGTGACGCTTGCCGGGCGCATGGCGGCGCAGGTTTTGGTCCAGGCTGGTGTGCCAATCGCGCAAGTGGCGCGTGCAACCGCCCCGTTCTTGCGGCTGCCGGGTAGCCTGTCCGAAGGCCAAGGCGCATTGATGGCGATCCAGGACAGTGCGATTGGTGACCGGGTTTTGGCCGCTATGGCCAATGAAGGGGCGCGAATTTTGTCGGAAAACCTGGCCGTGCGCCCATCCGATGTGGATACGATTATGGTGGGTGGTTACGGCTTTGCCCGCACGCTGGGCGGGCCCATGCATCAGGCTGACAGCCGCGGTTTGATGGTTTTGCGCCGAAATCTGCGCATCTGGGCCGCAGAAGATGCGGTCTGGACGCCCGACCCGTTGTTTGACACCCTGATTGGTGAGGGCCGAAATTTCGATACGATGAACACGGTGTGACGCCAGCCCCCGCTGGTTTGGCGGAGTGCTGATTTGATCGCTGGACTATTGCTAACTTAACAAAATTCCCGCCACGACCAGCATTAGGCCAAGTGCCGAGACGCCAAGGGCAATCATGTTCAAAGTGACGATATGCTGCAGGCGCGCGCGCATCGCATCTTCGCCAAGGCCAGCGCGCCGGGCCCTGAGGGCAAGGATGATGCACCAAATCAGTCCCCCAACCCCACACAGCGACAAAATTGCGCCAATCCAGATCAGAACTGCCATGTCGGATGTCCCCGTTTATATGTCATTTGGCACCTGTCCTTTGGCACTAGCCGAGCAGGGCCGCGCTGACAAGGGCAACAGAGCCAATTGGCCGCTTGAACCCAGACCCGCAGGCAGGGTAGGGAAGGCGCAAACATCCCAAGGGGCAGCACGATGAGCGACCAGATCGACACCTATTCGGTAACCGCAGACGAGCTGCGCCAGTTCATTGAGCGATTTGAGCAGTTGGACGCCGAGAAAAAAGACCTTGCCGAGCAGCAAAAAGAGCTGATGGCCGAGGCAAAGGGACGCGGTTATGACACCGGCATTCTGCGCAAGGTGATAGCACTGCGCAAACGCAAGCCAGACGATATTGCCGAAGAAGAAGCGATCCTTGAGATGTACAAAACCGCCCTTGGCATGCAATAGGCCCGGTGGTTGGGCGTATCAGGGCGCAAGAAACGTCAGGCCGGCAATCTCACCCAGTTTGGCCACGTCGGCCTCATAAGTTTCGGTCATTTCGCTGACCAGATCGTCGGTCCAGCCGGGCATGTCCAAGTCGATGTCGATCTTGGTGGGATCAGCGAATTTATCCAGAAATGCCGCGACGATCTGCTTGCGCAGGTTGGCCGATGTGGGCGGGTTTTCGGCAAGATAGCTGTTAAGCTGCACCATGCCGTCTGGTGCCATTATGGTGGTCAACAGGGCATCGGTATCGTCCAGAGTGATGCCCTGGCTATGCCCCGAGACGGCTTGCAAAACGTCGGGCCAGATCAACGGGGTGTCTTCGTCACACCAGACTGTCAACGGAACATCCGGGTTGAGGGCGCGCACCTGCGCAATCATGGTCGACCATCGCAGGCGCAAAGGATCGACGCCGTCCATGAATTCACCAATAGATTTGGTTTCTTGTCGGTGAAACAGCTCTGGCAGGAATGTTGCAGGGTTGCGGATTGACAGGTGAAACTCTGCCTCTATGTCGGGGAAAATCTGCGCGAAGGCACGGATGCGTTCGGCAGCATTTGGATAAAGCGCGCCGCGCAATGCCCATTGTGGGTAACTTAGAAAATTGTCCCATGACAAGATCAGACGGTCGGCCTGATCCTGTTCCATGATCTGTTCCAGAACCATCGCCTGCGTGTCGACATTGGCAGCCTTGCCTTTTAGCGCCACCGCAGTATCGCGCAGCAAATTGCGATAACGCATCGGACCGGGCACATGAATACCCTCAGTTGCCAGCACGGCGCGGTTTTTCAGCAGGCATCGCACGAGACGTTCTTCGTCGGTGCAATGGGCGCCGAGGTGGTAGACGATGCGCATAGGGGATGATCTGCCCGGCCTTGAGGTCTGTTTTGAGTTGAGTATACGGGCTTTTCTGGACAGTTAAACTGCTTTCCTATATCCGCCAACAGAAGATGACCAAGCAAAACAGTCAAGTTCATGCTCCGCGACGCGTTTGGCCTGGCCTGCGCCTTGATCTTTGGTCTTTTGGGGCCGTGGTAATCGCAGCGGTGGTGCTGGCTCCGATTTTGTCGGTGCTGTGGATTGCGTTTCACCCAAGCGAAAACATTTGGCCGCATCTGATAGGCTCTGTCTTGCCGCGGTACTTTGCCAACACTTTGATCCTGATGGTTGGTGTGGCTGTATTTACCGCGTTTTTTGGTGCGGCGGCGGCATGGCTTGTGGCGATGTACCGCTTTCCGGGGCAGCGATGGCTGGACTATGCCTTGCTGTTTCCATTGGCGATCCCGGCCTATATCGGTGCCTACGCGCTGGTTGATTTTCTGGATTATGCAGGCCCCTTGCAAACGGCGATGCGTGCCGCCTTTGGATGGCGCGATGCACGTGATTACTGGTTTCCGCAGGTGCGTGCGCATGGGCCTGCGATCGTGGTGCTGGGTTCTGCGCTATACCCCTATGTCTATCTTTTGGCGCGGGCGGCGTTTCGGGAACAATCGGGCTGTTCTTACGAGGTGGCACGCGCATTGGGTGCCGGGCCATGGGCGTTGTTTTGGCGTGTGGGCCTGCCGCTTGCGCGCCCCGCCATTGCAACTGGCGTGGCGCTGGCCCTGATGGAGACGGTGGCGGATTACGGCACTGTCCAGCATTTCGGGGTGCAAACTCTGACAACGGGCGTGTTTTCAACCTGGCTGACGGGCAACAATGCCGGGGGGGCGGCGCAGATTGCGGGTGTGATCTTGATGCTGATCTTACTTTTGCTGGCTTTGGAACGGATCAGCCGTCGCAATGCGCGCTTTTACCGACTGAGCAAATCCACCCGGCCGATTGCGCCACAGCCTTTGAGCGGTCTTTGGGGTTGGGCAGCCACCGGGTTTTGTGCGCTTCCCTTTGCGATGGGTTTTGTTTTGCCGGTTTTGGTGATGATGGGCCATGCCCTGAAGCGGCCCGATGTCTGGGTGGCACCGGGGCTGTTGCCGGCGTTGGGCAACACGGTTCTGGTGGGGGGCATCGCGGCCGCGCTGACGGTGCTGGCGGCCCTGTTTTTGGTCTATGGCACCCGGATGATCGGCCGGGATTTGGCACGCATGGTGTTGCCAGCGACCCTGCTTGGATATGCGGCACCGGGGGCGGTTTTGGCGTTGGGGCTGCTTGTGCCGCTGGCGGTGCTGGATCATTGGGTTGCGGATGGCCTGCTGTGGATGACGGGGTATGACCCCGGTCTGATCATGACGGGCACGTCGGCGGCAATTGTACTGGCCTATTTCGTGAGGTTTTTTGGCATTGCGCAAGGGGCACTGGACGCGGCCTTTGGCCGGGTTTCCCCCAGCCTGCCGATGGCCGCACGATCCTTGGGGCGGTCGGCCGGGGGGGCCTTGCGCGGCGTGTATCTGCCTTTGATGAAAGGGTCGGTCACGACAGCGCTGCTGGTGGTGTTCGTTGACTGTGTCAAGGAACTGCCGGCCACACTGCTGCTGCGACCTTTCAATTTCAACACCCTGTCCACCCGCGTCTTTGAACTGGCCAGTCTGGAGAAATTGGGCGAAGCTGCCCCGGCGGCGCTGTTGGTGATGGCGGTGGGATTGGCAGCGGTTGGATTGTTGGCGCGGGCAACCCACAGCCCCAAAAACAACGAATGAGGGGCTTGCCTGATGGCCGGACAGGCGTTATTTGAACGCTGCGTGCCCTTATAGCTCAGTTGGTAGAGCACCTGATTTGTAATCAGGGGGTCCCGGGTTCGAGTCCTGGTGGGGGCACCATTCTTTCAGTCGCTTTGGGGGTTCAGGTGTTGCGTGTTTAGCGGCGCATTTTGGCGTTCGACCCAATGCGCCGGATGCCATGGGTATTGCGGTTATTAGCAAAAACGGTGCGTGGTTCTTTCGGCTTGCGCCCATGTTAACGATAACAATTGCCCGTTCCCCTTGCTATAGAAAACTGCAATACTGTGTGAACAGATCAACCATAGCGCGGAGCGACGCCAAATGACTAAGGCAGGCAAGATCATGATTACCGGCGCTGGGTCTGGCATCGGGCGGGTTACGGCACGGAGGTTTCTGGCGGCGGGGTGGCAAGTGGCTTTGGTGGGGCGCAGGGCGGATGCGTTGGCAGAAACGGCAGACGGGGCTGCGGCGGCATTGGTCTTGCCCTGCGATGTGACCAATCCCGCATCTGTGGATGCGGCGTTTGGCACGTTGCGTGCAGACTGGGGTCGGCTGGATGTGCTGTTTAACAACGCCGGACAATCGCTGAAAGCGGCCCCGATTGATGAGATTGCGGTGGAAGATTGGTTGGCACTGTCATCTGTCAACATCACCGGCATGTTTTTGTGCGCCCGCGCCGCATTTGGGATGATGCGCAGGCAAGACCCGCAGGGCGGGCGTATCATCAACAATGGGTCTATTTCCGCCCATGTACCACGTCCGGGATCTGTGCCCTACACCATGTCAAAGCACGCCGTGACCGGCTTGACGCGCACATTGTCGCTGGACGGGCGGGCCTTCAACATTGCGGCGGGACAGATAGATATTGGCAATGCGCTGACATCCATGGCGCAGGCCTTCACCCAAGGAGTGCCGCAGGCGGATGGCTCAACCCGCATCGAGGCTGTCATGGATGCAACCCACGTCGCCGATGCTGTTTTGCATATGGCGGGTTTGCCTTTGGATGTGAACATACCGTTCATCACGCTGATGGCCAATTCGATGCCGTTTATCGGGCGTGGCTAGGCCGCCGGGTCTGGTTTGAAACGGCCAAAGCTGCCTTGGTTGAACAGCAATGGCTGTGCATTGCGCAGGGTAAACTGGACCACGCGACCAACAATGATCAGATGATCACCGCCGTCATGCAGGTTATGCTGATGGCAATCAAAACGGGCAAGCGCAGTCGGAATCACCGGGTTGCCGTCAGCCGATTGCACAACAGCAAGTCCGTCGAACCCCGCCCCACCGCGTGAAAATCGGGCTGCAAGCGGCGCTTGGTCTTCGGCAAGGATATGGATGCTATAGAATTTTGCTGCCGAAAAGATCGGAAACCTTGCTGATGATTTTGCCGCAGACCACAGCACCAAGGCCGGGTCCAATGAGACAGAGGCAAAGCTGTTTGCGGTAAAACCGGCAGGCCCCTGGTCGGTTTTCGTGGTGATCACCGTCACACCGGTGGCAAAGCGACCCAACGCATCCCGCAACGCACGCAGCGTATCTGGACCGGGACGAAGATTTTGATCGTTCAAACTGTCACCCATGGCTGCGTTCTAGCAGGACCGGAGCCTGCCGCAAGTCAAAGCCTGCTTGTCACGCAGATAGGCGCGCGCGCCTGCAGATCAATCACTTGCGGACAGTCATTTGCCTGTTGCGCAAATCAAGATACGGTGCCCAAACCCAAACCGAGGATCATCATGGCGCAAACCCTGTCTGCTTTCACCGCCCCCGGCCGTTTTTGGCGCGGTAATCTGCATACCCATTCAACCCGGTCTGACGGCGTGTTGGACCCGGCTGAGGTTTGCCGCCGGTACAAGGCCGAAGGGTATGACTTTCTGGCGCTGACCGACCATTTCATCGGGCACTATGGCTATCCGATTGTCGATACCGTACCGTTTCGGGATGCGGGCTTTACCACCATTCTGGGGGCGGAACTGCATTCCGGGGCCATGGCGAACGGCGATTTGTGGCATATTCTGGCGGTCGGGTTACCCCCAGATTTTACGCCACCCGATGCCCCGCATTTTGAGGCTATATCCGGTCAGGAAACCGGTCCGTCGCTTGCCGCCCGTGCCGTGGCGGCCGGGGCGTTTGTGGCGATTGCGCATCCGCAATGGTCTGGCATGACATTGGCGGATGCACGGTCGATCACTGCGGCCCACGCGGTAGAGATTTACAACCATGGCTGTGCCGCAGGGTGTGATCGGCCTGATGGCTTTAGCATTGCCGATTTGTTGCTGACCGAGGGCCGGCATCTGACTATGATTGCCACCGATGACGCACATTTCTATGAGCCTGATCATTTTGGTGGCTGGGTGATGGTGAAGGCCGCCCAAAACACGCCTGATGCGCTGCTGACCGCCCTGAGGGCCGGGGATTTTTATTCCAGCCAGGGGCCAGAATTGCGCGATGTGCGCATTGAGGGCGGGCGTGTTGTTGTCGAAAGCTCTGCCGTTACGTCCGTGATCGCGATTGGTGCCCGCACCGGGGCCAAAGGGGTGCATGGCCAATCCATGACCCGCACCGAAGTGTCGCTGGACCGCTTGGGCACCTCCCCTTGGCTGCGGGTGGCGGTGATTGATGCGGCGGGCAAACGGGCATGGTCAAACCCGATTTGGCGGTAGCATGCGTGATGTCACGCACACCGCCCGGTCAGTTGCCCAGAATTCCCGGCAGGCGAAGCCCCTGAGCGCGGGCGCAGTCTAACGCAATATCATAACCCGCATCGGCGTGCCGCATGACGCCTGTCGCCGGATCATTCCACAGCACATTGTTCAGACGACGGGCCGCATCAGCCGTGCCGTCTGCCACGATGACCATGCCGGAATGTTGGCTGAACCCCATGCCGACGCCGCCGCCGTGGTGCAGGGACACCCAGGTGGCCCCCGATGCCGTGTTCAGCAGGGCATTGAGAAGGGGCCAGTCTGAAACGGCATCGGAGCCGTCTTTCATGCTTTCCGTTTCGCGGTTGGGGCTGGCGACGGACCCCGAATCAAGGTGGTCACGCCCTATCACGATGGGGGCTTTCAGGGCACCTGATGCCACCATGTCATTGAACATCAACCCCGCCTTGTGACGGTCACCAAGGCCGATCCACGCGATGCGGGCTGGCAAACCTTGGAACGCGATGCGATCCTGTGCCATATCCAGCCAGCGGTGCAGATGCGCATTGTCGGGGAACAGGTTCTTCATGGCAGCGTCGGTTTTGTGGATATCCTCTGGGTCGCCGGATAGCGCTACCCAGCGGAACGGGCCGATGCCGCGGCAGAACAGCGGGCGGATATAGGCGGGCACAAAGCCGGGAAAGGCGAAGGCGTTTTCCAGCCCTTCCTCCAACGCCACCTGGCGAATGTTGTTGCCGTAATCCAATGTTGGCACCCCGGCATTCCAGAAATCAACCATAGCGGAGACATGGATTTTCATAGCGGCGCGGGCAGCACGTTCAACGGATTTTGGGTCGGTTTCACGCAGCGCTTTGGCTTGTTCAACGGTCCAGCCCTGCGGCAAGTAGCCATTGAACGGATCGTGGGCCGAAGTTTGGTCGGTGACCATATCAGGACGCATGCCACCGTTGGTCATGCGGGTGTAAATCTCTGGGAAGATGTCGGCGGCATTGCCAAGCAGGCCGACAGATTTCGCCTCGCCCTTTGCTGTCCAATCGGCGATCAGCGCCAGTGCTTCATCTAAAGACTTAGCTTTAGCGTCTACATATCTGGTTCTAATGCGAAAATCTATCCGCGTTTCATCACATTCTACTGCCAGACAGCAGGCCCCGGCCATGACGGCGGCCAAGGGTTGTGCGCCGCCCATGCCGCCAAGACCGCCTGTGAGTATCCATTTGCCTGTCAGATCACCGCCGTAATGTTGGCGGCCAGCCTCGGCAAAAGTTTCATAGGTTCCCTGCACAATGCCCTGAGTTCCGATGTAAATCCACGATCCGGCGGTCATCTGGCCGTACATTGCCAGACCTTTTTTATCCAACTCGTTGAAATGATCCCAGGTTGCCCAGTGCGGCACCAGATTGGAATTGGCGATCAATACGCGGGGGGCGTCTTTGTGGGTGCGAAACACGCCAACGGGCTTGCCCGATTGCACCAACAGGGTTTCATCATCGTTCAGCGTCTTCAGGGTGGCTACGATTTTATCAAAATCCTCCCAGGTGCGGGCGGCGCGGCCGATGCCCCCATAAACCACCAATTCATGAGGGTTTTCAGCCACATTCGGGTGCAAGTTGTTCATCAACATGCGCATTGGGGCCTCTGTCAGCCAGCTTTTCGCGGTGATTTCGGTGCCAGTGGCTGGGTAGATGTCGCGGGTGTTGTGGCGGGTCATGATATGCTCCGGTCTGGTTGGGCAGGCTGGGTTGGGCAGGCTGGGGGTTTCACACCCCCAGACCCCCGTGGGATATTTGTGAACAGAAAAAGCGCTAATGCAGAAGCTTGGGCAAAACGAGACCAGTGGCCGCTGTCAATGCGCCGCCCGCGATAAGGGCGGCGGCGGCGGCAAGATCAGGGGCGAGGTAGCGATCATCGCCCATGGTGGCCACGTCTTGGCGCAGGCGGACGAGGACGGATTGCAGCGGTTTTGAGGTGACCAAGGGGGCGCGGAATTCCACGCCCTGGGCGGCGCACATTGCCTCGACGCCCAGGATCACGTTCAGGTTTGCCACCATTTGGGCAAGCCGGCGCGCGCCGTGGGCGGCCATGGAAACATGGTCTTCCTGATTGGCCGATGTGGGCGTGCTGTCGGTCACGGTGGGGTGGGCAAGGTGTTTGTTTTCCGACATCAAGGCGGCGGTGGTCACCTCGGCGATCATCAGGCCAGAATTCAGGCCGGGATTGGGGGTGAGGAACGGCGGCAGATCAAAACTGAGCGTCGGGTCCACCATCAAAGCCACGCGCCGCTGTGCGATGGCCCCGATTTCTGACAGGGCAAGTGCGATCATATCTGCAGCAAAACCAACAGGTTCGGCGTGAAAGTTTCCACCAGATATGATGCCGTCAGACAGCACAAGCGGGTTGTCGGTGGCGGCGTTAGCCTCAATTTCAAGGGTCTTTGCTGCCATGCGCAGAACGTCCATCGCGGCACCGGTCACCTGAGGTTGGCAACGGATGCAATAGGGATCTTGCACGCGGGTATCACCCGCGCGGTGCGACTCGCGGATCACGGACCCCGCAAGCAGGCTACGCAGGGTTGCTGCCGCCTCGATCTGGCCTGCATGGCCGCGAAGGCCGTGGATTTCGGGGTGCAGCGGGGCTGTGGACCCCATGATGGCGTCGGTCGACAGGGCAGATGTGACCAGCGCGTTTTGGGCCGCATTCCAGCCACCCCACAGGCCCGCAAGCGCGTAGGCGGTCGAAAACTGGGTGCCGTTGATCAGGGCGAGCCCTTCTTTCGGGCCAAGGATCACGGGCGTCAGGCCCGCTTTTGCCAGTGCCTGCGCGCCGGGCAGGATTTTGCCGCCAAATTCCGCCTCACCATGCCCGATCATCGCGGCGGCCATATGGGCAAGAGGGGCCAGATCGCCCGAGGCACCGACTGACCCCTGGGCCGGGATCACAGGCGTCACACCCTGTGCCAGCATATCTTGCAAAAGGGCGATGATGTCCCAACGCACGCCGGACGCGCCGCGCCCCAGCGACAGCAGTTTCAGCGCCATCATCAGGCGGGTGACAGTGCGGGGCATGGGATCGCCGACACCGCAGCAATGTGACAGGATCAGGTTTTTCTGAAGCGTTGCAGTATCTTCGCGTGCGATCTTCAAGCTGGCAAGTTTGCCAAAGCCGGTGTTCACGCCGTACACGGCCACATCGCCAGCAGCGGCGGCGGCGATTTGGGCAGCGGCGGCGTCGACGCCTTTGCGGGCAGAGGGGTGCAGTTCGGCCGCAGCTTCGGCGCGGAACAGGCGTTCAAGTTGTGCAAGTGTGGTTTGGCCGGGTGTCAGAATTTCAGGTGTAGATATTGCCATCAGGGCGGCCTCCGAAAATGCGGGAAATCAGCGGGGTGGCCCCGATGCGGTAGGACAGTTCGGCCGGGTGCGTGGCATCCCAGAGGCACAGATCGGCGCGCTGGCCTGCGGCGATGGTGCCGCGATCTGGTAGCCCAAGTGCGCGGGCGGCGGTTGTGGTGGTGCCTTGCAAAGCCTCAAGCGGGGTCATGCGGAACAGGGTGCAGGCCATGTTCATTGCCAGCGGCAGGGAGGTCATAGGGGATGATCCGGGGTTGCAATCGGTTGCAACCACAAGTTGAATGCCGGCGACACGCAGGGCTGCGACAGGCGGCATTTGGGTTTCGCGCAGGGTGTAAAACGCGCCGGGCAGGAGGGTGGCCACGGTGCCCGCGCTGGCCATTGCGGCGATGCCGTCGGCGCCAAGAAATTCGAGGTGATCGGCCGACAGGGCGTTGTATTTTGCAGCAAGAACAGCGCCTTTCAGATCTGACAATTGTTCGGCGTGCAGTTTCACGGGCAGGCCAAGGCTGTGGGCGACATTGAACAGGCGGTCCACTTGGGCGGGCGAAAAGGCGATGCCTTCGCAAAAGGCGTCAACGGCATCAACCAGCCCCTCGGCGATTGCGGCATGCAGGGATGGAATTGCAATTTCGTCGATATACGCATCGGCGCGGCCCTTGAATTCTGGTGGAATCGCATGGGCGGCAAGGTGGGTTGTGGTGATGGTAACCGGGCGCAGGGCGGCGATACGGCGGGCCGTGCGGAGCATTTTCAGCTCGTCTTCGATGGTCAGGCCGTAGCCGGATTTCACCTCGATCGTGGTGGTGCCTGTGGCGATCATGGCGTCAACGCGGGGCAGCGCGGCGGCGAGCAGATCATCCGCAGACGCGGCACGGGTGGCGGTGACGGTTGACAGAATTCCGCCACCAGCGCGGGCGATGTCTTCGTAGCTGGCACCGTTCAGCCGTGCCTCAAATTCTGCCGCGCGGTCGCCGGCAAAGACGATGTGGGTGTGACAGTCGATCAGGCCGGGGGTAATCAACCGGCCCTTGCAATCATGGGCAGGCAGGGCGGCGTATTGCGTGGGAAGTGTAGATTGCGGGCCAACCCAAGCGATTTTGGGGCTGTCGATCACCACTGCGCCGCCTGTGATCAGGCCGTAACCGCCGATCCCAGAGGTGTTGGCCATTGTGGCCAAAGTGGCGTTGGTGAGAAGAATCATGACGCTTGCCTTATGACTGCGCTTTATATTATTATGTCTGCACATAATATCATTTGTCAAGCGAGGTCATGATGACTGTTTTGTTCGCCGAGACGGCTTTGCTACCCGGCGGTTGGGCGCGTGATGTACGGGTCGAAGTGACCGATGGCCGGATTGTGTCGATGACATCGAACGCAGCGCCGTTGGGGAAAGGGCTGGGCTGTTTGCTGCCTGCACCCGTGAACCTGCACAGCCATGCGTTTCAGCGCGCTATGGCGGGGATGACGGAACGGCGCGGGCCGACGCCAGACAGTTTCTGGACTTGGCGCACGCTGATGTACCGGTTTCTGGATCATCTGACGCCCGATGATGTGCAAGCGATTGCGGCGTTTCAGCAGATGGAAATGCTGGAGGCGGGGTATGCCGGGGTGGCGGAGTTTCACTATCTGCACCATCGCCCCGGCGGCGCGCCCTATGCCGATCTGGCCGAGATGTCCGGGCGGATTTGTGCGGCGGCGGGTGACAGCGGCATTGGGCTTACGCTGCTGCCGGTGCTCTATGAACAGGGTGGCTGTGACGGGCGGCCGCTGACATCGGGCCAGTCGCGGTTTGGCAATGATATGGCGCGGTTTTCGCGGCTGTGGCAGGGGGCATTGGGCCACGCGACGGGTGCGGATATGGTGGTGGGGGTAGCGCCGCATTCGCTTCGCGCGGTAAGTGAAGCGGGGTTGCGGGATATTGCTGGGCTGGCACCCGATGCGCCGGTTCATTTGCATATTGCGGAACAGGTGGCCGAGGTGGCGGAAGTGCTGGCGCATCGCGGGGCGCGGCCTGTGGAATGGCTGTTGGCGAATGCGGACGTCGATGCGCGGTGGTGTTTGATCCACGCCACGCAGATGGAACCGGCGGAAACTGTCGGTTTGGCGGCGACCGGGGCAGTGGCGGGGCTGTGCCCGATTACCGAGGCGAATTTGGGCGATGGGATATTTGACGGCCAACGCTGGCTGGGCGCGGGGGGTGCGTATGGCGTGGGGTCTGACAGCAATGTGCGGATCAGTTTGACTGAGGAGTTACGCCTGTTGGAGTATTCGCAAAGACTGGCGGGCAAGGGGCG
This sequence comes from Pseudorhodobacter sp., assembly GCA_031413495.1. Classification (GTDB taxonomy): domain Bacteria; phylum Pseudomonadota; class Alphaproteobacteria; order Rhodobacterales; family Rhodobacteraceae; genus JACMNW01. Next base: position 25,639 of record JANOFE010000024.1, read on the forward strand.
CGCGATGTTTGCTACGCCGGATCGGTCTACCGGGCGGGTGTTGTTTGAAGGCGCTGTTCAAGGCGGCGCGCAGGCGGCGGGGCGGCAATCTGGCGGCATTCGGGTGGGCGATTGGGCCGATATGCTGGCGTTGGATATGACGGTAGTCGATCTGGAAGGTCGGCAGGGTGATGACATTCTGGATGCGCTGATTTTTGCGGGCGATGACCGGATGGTGCGCGATGTCTGGTCTGCAGGGCGGCATGTGGTGACGGACGGGCGGCATGTGGCACGGGGCGCGATTGAAGCGAGCTACAGGCGGGTGATGGCGGGCCTGAGGGCAAAGGCGTGATGATTACCAATTGGGAAGATATTCGGGCCGAGGTGCTGCGCCGTATCCGAACGCGGTTTTGGCTGCCCGGTGCGGTGATCCCAACTGAAGAGGCGCTGGCCCACGAATTTGGTTGCGCGCGGGCCACGGTCAGCCGTGCGTTGCGGGAATTGGCCGGGGCGGGCGTGGTAGAGCGACGGCGTAAGTCGGGTACGCGGGTGGCACTGCATCCGGTGCGCAAGGCAACGCTGGCTATCGCTGTGACACGGTTAGAGGTGGAAGGTCGGGGCCAAGCCTATGGCTATCATCTGATTGAGGCTGTTTTGGCAGTGGCACCAGTGGCGGTGATCTCAAAACTGGGGCTGTCGCTAGGGTCGGAATGGCTGCATCTGCGGTGTTTGCATTTGGCTGATGGCGTGCCATATCTTGCCGAGGATCGTTGGTTGAACCCGTCAGTGTTGCTGGACCCCAGCCCAGATTTTGCGATCATCAGCGCCAATGAATGGTTGGTCAGCCATGTCAGTTACGCGCGCGGCGATATTGCGTTTTCGGCAGCCAGTGCGACGCAGGGCGAGGCTGAGATGTTGGATGTACCAATCGGAGCCGCTCTGTTTATTATTGAGCGCAGCACCTGGGGCGAGGCGGCACCGATCACTTGGGTACGGCTTGCCTATGCGCCGGGGTATAGGCTGCATACGGCAGTTTAGGTTCTGCCGCTGGAAAGATGAATATTTGCGCGAAGAAAAAGCCGGTCAGCGTTTGGTGAAATGCTTTTGGACGATCCGCAGCAATTCGCGGTGCAGGCGTGAGGTGCGGTTGCGGATATGGGTGGCGGCAAAGACCGGCTGATGCATGGCGGGCACATCCTTGACCAGATGAAAGCCGCCTGTGGCCACCATATCACGCGCCGTGGGTTCCATGACAAAACCGGACCCGCCCATGGTGGTTAGCAAAGCAGTCACGGTCTGGCTTTGGCCAACCGAAATCGCGGTTATCGCGAGGTTTGGCAGCAACATGCGGTGTTCGCGTTCAAACGCAGGCGAGAAATGCGGCGCAATATGGCGTGCTGGGGTTAATGCTGTGGATTGATCCGTGTCGGAACTGATCAGGCGGTAGGCCATATCGCCAAGCGTGGTAAAATGCAGATCAGGCTGTGCCTTTGGGGTGAACAGGACAGCGAAATCCAAGGCACCTGTCAGCAGATCAAGGCACATCTGGTTGGAATAATCAGGCTCGATGTAAAAGGCGCAGTCGGGCAGGCGGGCGCGGAATTCGACCATCCAATCGCCGATCATCCCGGCAGCCAGATCATTTTGGATACCAAGACGCAGGGTAATGGCAGCGTCGCCTTGCGGGGCTACGCGCCGGCGTGCCTCGTGCCATTCATGGCGCAGGGTGCGGGCATGCGGTTCAAACCGCAGGCCTTCGGTTGTAAGGTCGGTGCCTGCGCGCGACCGGTTGAACAGGCGCACGTCAAGGGCTGCTTCAAGCGCTGCAACCCGGCCCGACACCGTGGATTGGGTGATGCCAAGCCGGTCGCCGGTGCGGTTGAAACTGCGGGTTTCAATCAGGTCAAGAAAGGTTTCGATTAATTCGATCTGCATGATGCCCTCTAATCGGATTATCCGATCAATAGCTGGGCATATGGCGAATTGAAAGGCTGGTCGCATCAGCGGATACTTCGCGCAATTTGTGGGAGGTGGCATGTCGGATTTTCCTGAACGGGCGCGCGTCGTGATCATTGGGGGCGGTGTGGTTGGCGTATCGTCACTGTACCATCTGGCGCGGGCTGGGTGGACCGATTGCCTGCTGCTGGAAAAGAACGAGCTGACCGCCGGGTCAACCTGGCATGCGGCGGGCAATGTGCCGACGTTCAGTTCCAGCTGGTCAATCATGAACATGCAGCGCTATTCGGCGGAATTGTACCGCACCTTGGGCGACGCGGTGGATTACCCGATGAATTACAATGTCACCGGGTCTATCCGCTTGGCGCATTCGGCGGAACGCTTGCAGGAATTTGAACGGGTCGTGGGGATGGGGCGATATCAAGGGATGGATCTTAAGATCCTGACGCCGGACCAGATCAAGGACTATTACCCGTTTCTGGAAACCCATGATCTGACCGGTGCTTTGTATGACCCCAATGATGGCGATATTGATCCAGCACAGTTGACGCAGGCGCTGGCCAAAGGTGCGCGGCAGCTTGGCGCAAGGATTGAGCGGTTTTGCCCGGCCACGGGCGTGCGGCGCGAGGGTGACGAATGGGTGGTGCAAACCCACAAGGGCGATATTCGCTGTGAGTTTGTGGTGAACGCGGCCGGTTACTATGCCCGCGAAGTCGGCAAATGGTTTGGCCGCGACGTGCCGATGATGGTGATGAGCCATCAGTATTTGTTGTTTGACACCGTGCCAGAGGTGGAGGCGCGGACCAAAGAAGTAGGCCACAAATTGCCGCTTTTGCGCGATGTGGACAGCAGCTATTACCTGCGGCAGGAAAAGAACGGCTTCAACCTTGGCCCGTATGAGCGCAATTGCAAGGCGCATTGGGTAACGAAGGATGATCCGTTTCCCGAGGATTTTTCGTTTCAGTTGTTCCCCGACGATCTGGAGCGTTTGGAATGGTACATCACCGACGCGATGGCGCGGGTGCCGCTGCTGGAGCGCGCGCCGCTGACCAAGGTGATCAATGGCCCCATCCCCTATACCCCCGATGGCAACCCCCTGATCGGGCCGATGCCGGGTGTGCCGAATGCGTTTGAGGCGTGTGTGTTCACCTTCGGCATTTGTCAGGCCGGGGGGGCCGGCAAGGTGCTGGCGGAATGGATCACTGAAGGGGCGACCGAATGGGATATGTGGTCGTGCGATCCGCGCCGCTTTACCGGGTTTGAGGACGCAGATTACTGTGTTGAAAAGGGCATGGAGGTGTACGGCCACGAATACGCCATGCATTTTCCGCATCATGCCTGGCCTGCGGGGCGGGGCAAAAAGCTGTCTGCGGTCCATGCGCGCACATCGGCACTTGGCGCACAGTTTGGCGCGTATAACGGCTGGGAGCGCGCGCTTTGGTATGCGCGGGCGGGGGATGACACATCCGAGGTGGGCAGCCAGACGTGGAACCGCCGTGGCCCTTGGTATGACGCCGTAAAAGCAGAATGCGAAGCGGTGCGGGATGCGGCGGGTATTCTTGATCTGCCGGGATTCTCGCGCTTTGTGATCAAGGGCGCGGGTGTTGCGGATTGGCTGGCGCGGCAGATCACCGGCAAAGTCCCAAATGTCGGGCGGCTCGGCCTGGCGTATTTTGCCGACGACAAGGGCCGGATCGTGACCGAAATGTCGGTAGCACGGCTGGCAGAGGATGAAATTCTGTTGATCACCGCTGCGACGGCGCAGGGGCATGACCGCGAATGGCTTCAGCGGCATCTGGAGGCTGGCCTTAGCCTGTCGGAGCATACAGCGGAGTGGTCAACGCAGATTTTGACAGGGCCAAAAAGCCGTGAGATTCTGGCGGCTGTTTCCGATGCTGACCTCGCCAAGGGATGGCTTACGTTCCAGACTGCCCATGTTGGCGGTGCCGAAGTGTTCCTGATGCGGGTGTCGTTCGCGGGCGAACTTGGCTGGGAAATTCATTCCCGTGTCGCCGATACTGCGGTGGTTTATGAGGCGGTGATGGCGGCGGGCAAACCGCTGGGGCTACGCCCGTTTGGGATGTTTGCCTTGAACAGCCTGCGGGTTGAAAAGGGTTACCGCGCGTGGAAAGGCGATCTTTCGACCGATTACACGGTTCTGCAAGGCGGGCTGGAGCGGTTTGTGGATTGGGCCAAGCCAGATTTCCGGGGCAAGGCGGCGCTGGCGGCGGAAAAGCAGGCCGGGGTGAAAAAGCAGTTTGCGACTTTGATCGTTGATAGCCCAACTTTCGATCCGCCCTATATGTCGACGATCTGGCAGGATGGCGTGATCGTGGGGGAAACCACGAGCGGTTATTTTGGCCACCGGGTGGGCAAATGCATAGCGCTGGGCATGTTGCGAGCCGATCTTTGCGTGCCGGGTACGGTTTTGAGCGTCGAGATTTTTGGCCAACAATGCCGTGCCGAAGTGCAGGCCGATGCGCCGCTGTGGGATGCCAAAAATGAGCGGATACGCGCATGAAGATTTGGGCATGAGGATTTGGCCATGACGATTCCGCAAACTATGGAAGGCGTGCAGCTGGTGGCCCATGGCGGGCCAGAGTCGTTGATTTGGCGCAATGATATCCCCGTGCCGCGTCCCGGTGCGGGTGAGGTTTTGGTGCGGGTGCTGGCGGCGGGCGTCAATATGACCGATATCAACACTCGTGTCGGATGGTACGGCACTGGCACAAATGGTGGCGAAGGCCGGGCTGCGGGCTATGCGGGCGCCGTGTCATTCCCGCGCATACAAGGTGGTGATTTGTGTGGCCGCGTGGTGGCTTTGGGTGCGGGCGTGGTTGAAACCGTAGTTGGCGCAAGGGTGACATGTTCAACCTGCCAGCCGGAACCGGAACCCGGCAATGCACTGGCGATTTCTGTGATCGGATCAGAATATGACGGGGCATTCGCGCAGTATTGCGTGGTACCGGCGCGGTATTTGCATGATGTGTCCGCATCGCCCCTGTCGGACATCGAAATTGGCGCGATGCCCTGCGCCTATGGCACTGCGTTCAATCTGATATCGCGCGCAAGGGTGGCGGTGGGGGAACGGGTTCTGGTGACGGGTGCGTCTGGCGGTGTCGGGTTGGCTGCGGTGCAACTGGCGCTGCTGCAAGGGGCCGATGTGACCGGGCAGTGCAGTCTTGGCAAATCACAAGTGGTGCGGACGGCGGGTGCTGCGGTGCTTGACCGCGAAACAGCACCCGGCCCGCGCAGTTTTGATGTGGTGATTGATGTTGTCGGCGGCCCCGGCTGGCAAACCCGGCTGGAGGCGCTGCGCCCCGGTGGGCGCTATGCCACCAGCGGGGCTGTGGCGGGGCCGATGGTGACGGGCGATCTGCGCACGGTTTATCTGAATGATCTGACCCTTTACGGCTGCACCAACCAACCGCGCGAGGTTTTTGCCGGGCTGGTCACGATCATCAATGCCGCAAAGGTGCGCCCCGTCGTATCCAATATCTATCCCTTGCGCGACATTGCCCGCGCGCAGGCCGATTTGGCAGCCGGCACATATCCGGGCAAACTGGTTCTTATTCCGTCGGAGAGCGCTTTATGACTGTCCCTGCAAAAGCCCGCGCTGTTGTTATTGGTGGCGGGGTGTCTGGCTGCTCAGTTGCCTATCATCTGGCAAAGGCTGGCTGGACGGATGTGGTTTTGCTGGAACGTAAGCAGCTAACCAGTGGCACCACATGGCATGCGGCAGGGCTGATCGGGCAATTGCGCGGGTCGGCCAATATGACTCGGCTGGCCAAGTATTCCGCCGATTTATATGTAAAGCTGGCGGCGGAGACGGGCATCGAGACGGGGATGCGGCAGGTCGGCTCCATCTCGGTTGCGCTTACGGCAGCACGGCATGAGGAATTGCTGCGCCAAGCCACGGTGGCGCGGATATTCGATGTCGATGTGCAGGAAATCTCGCCGTTGGAAGCCAAGGCGATGTATCCGCATCTGGAAATTGGCGATGTGGTGGGGGCCGTGCATTTGCCGCTGGACGGGCAGTGCGACCCGGCCAATATTGCCATGGCGCTGGCCAAGGGCGCGCGGATGCGGGGCGCGCAGATATTTGAGCATACCAAGGTGACGGGCGTCAGCCAAGCGAATGGCCGCGTGACGGGCGTGGATTATGAGGTGGGCGGCGAGCCGGGGCATATTGCCGCTGATGTGGTGATCAACTGCGGCGGCATGTGGGGGCGGGATTTGGCGGAAGCGTCCGGCGTGACGCTGCCGCTGCATGCCTGCGAGCATTTCTATCTGATCACCGAACCGATTGCGGGACTTGGCCATTTGCCGGTGCTACGGGTGCCCGATGAATGCGCCTATTACAAATCGGACGCGGGCAAGATGATGATTGGCGCGTTCGAGCCGAAAGCCAAACCTTGGGGGATGAACGGCATCCGCGAGGATTTTTGTTTCGACACGCTGCCCGAAGATTGGGATCATTTTCAGCCGATTTTGGAACATGCGATGAACCGTTTGCCGCTGTTTCAGACGGCGGGGATACATACGTTTTTCAACGGGCCGGAGAGTTTTACCCCTGACGATCGCTATTATCTGGGCGAAGCACCGGAACTCGGCGGCTATTGGGTGGCGGCGGGGTATAATTCGGTCGGCATTGCCGGGTCTGGCGGGGCTGGCATGGCGCTGGCGCATTGGATTACCGAAGGCGAGGCACCGTTTGATCTGTGGGAAGTGGATATCAGGCGGGCGCAGCCGTTCCAAAAAAATCGCTCGTATTTGAAGGAACGGGTTAGCGAAACGCTGGGCCTGCTATACGCTGACCATTTTCCATATCGCCAGTTTGCCACCTCTCGCGGGGTGCGCCGTAGTCCGCTTCATGCACATCTGGAGGCGCGGGGGGCTGTGTTTGGCGAAGCAGCCGGGTGGGAGCGGGCGAATTGGTTCGCAAAGCCGGGGCAGACGCGCGAGTATCAGTATAGCTGGGGGCGGCAGAACTGGTTTGAAAACCAACGCGCCGAACACATGGCGGTGCGGACCGGTGTTGGTCTGTTTGATATGACGTCGTTTGGCAAGATTCGGGTAGAAGGGCGCGACGCCTGTGCGTTTCTGAACAGGGTTTGCGGCAACCAGATGGATGTGGCGGTAGGCCGTGTTGTTTACACCCAAATGTTGAACAAAAACGGCGGGATTGAGTGCGATCTTACGGTAACTCGGCTTAGCGAGACTGCTTATCTTGCCGTGGTGCCGGGGGCTACTTTGCAGCGCGATTTGGCTTGGATGCGCAAGCACTTGGGCGATGCGTTTGTGGTGATCACCGATATGACGGCGGCGGAATCGGTGCTGTGCGTGATGGGGCCAAAATCGCGGGATTTGTTGGCTGCGGTATCACCCAATGACTTTAGCAATGAAGCGCATCCCTTTGGCACCATGCGGGAAATTGAGATTGGTATGGGTGTAGCGCGGGCGCACCGGGTGACCTATGTGGGCGAATTGGGATGGGAGTTGTATGTGTCCGCAGACCAGACGGCGCATGTGTTTGAGGCACTTGAGGCCGCTGATATGGGGCTAAAGCTTTGCGGGTTGCACACTCTGGACAGTTGCCGGATCGAGAAGGCCTATCGCCACTTTGGCCATGATATCACGGATGAAGATCACGTTCTGGAAGCAGGACTTGGGTTTGCGGTGCGCATGAAAAAACCGGATTTCATCGGGCGGGATGCGGTTTTGCGGAAAGTTGAGGCAGGGTTGGAACGCCGGATGCTGCAATTCGCGCTAAAGGACCCGCAGCCGATGATGTATCACAACGAGGCCATTGTGCGGGATGGCAAGATCGTAGGGCCAGTCACCAGTGGTAACTATGGCCACTTCCTCGGCGTGTCCATCGGGATGGGCTATGTGCCTTGCCGGGGCGAAAGTGAGGCCGATGTGCTGGCATCAACCTATGAGATCGAAATAGCGGGGCGGCGGCATGAGGCCACCGCATCGCTGGTGGCAATGTATGATCCGAAATCCGAACGGGTGCGCGCGTGATGCGCGCCGGGGGTTTCACACCCCGTCGCCGGTTGGTTCTTGAACCAATGGCGAACAACCGGCAACCCCTTTGGGATATTTTCGAACAGATGAAAGGGTTTAGCGATGACTGATCTTGGCGAGGACTGCGCCCCAACACGAGCACGGCGTGCGGGTGGCGGCGGCCGGGCGAACCGGGTGGCCGAACGGGCGGCACCCTTGGCCGAGCATCTGCGGCCCATTCGCGCGGGCATGTCGGGTGGGCAGTATAAACCGCTGACCGAGGCGGGGATTGCGCAGATTCACGGCGCGGCATTGGATGCTTTGGAGCAAATCGGGCTGAGCCAAGCGCCACCATCGGGGGTAGAGTTGCTGACGGGCGCAGGTGCCATACAGGGCGACGATGGGCGCATCCGGTTTCCGCGCGCATTGGTCGAGGATATGCTAGCGGTGGCTGCACGAAACATCACGTTGCATGCCCGCGAGGAAAAGCATGATCTGCACCTAAGTGGATCCCGCGTGCATTTTGGCACGGCGGGGGCGGCGGTGCATATCGTGGACCCGATCAGCCTTGATTACCGCGAAAGCACGGCGCAGGATTTGTATGATGCGGCGCGGTTGGTTGATAATCTTGATAACATTCACTTTTATCAGCGCACGATGGTCTGCCGTGATGTAGTAGACAATCAGGATATGGATCTGAACACGCTGTATGGTTGCCTTTCTGGCACCACCAAGCATGTGGGCACGTCGTTTTCGGACCCTTCCCATGTCGAGGCGTGCTTTGATATGCTTTATACCGTGGCGGGTGGCGAGGAAAAATGGCTGGAGCGGCCGTTTGTTTCAAACTCCAACTGCTTTGTTGTGCCACCGATGAAGTTTGCCGAGGAATCCTGCATCACGATGGAAGACTGCATCCGGCGCGGCATGCCGATGCTGCTGCTATCGGCTGGGCAGGCGGGGGCGACTGCGCCCGCACCTATTGCGCTGACCATTGTGCAGGCGATGGCAGAATGTTTGTCGGGCGTGGTTTATGCCAATGCCATCAAAAAAGGTGCGCCGTGCATTTTTGGAACGTGGCCGTTTGTCAGCGACTTGCGCACTGGGGCAATGTCGGGCGGGTCTGCCGAACAGGCGCTGTTGACGGCGGGTTGCGCGCAGATGCACCGGTTTTACGATCTGCCGGGTGGCGCTGCGTCTGGCATTTCTGACAGCAAATTGCCGGATATGCAGGCGGGTTGGGAACAGGGGATCACAAACTCTCTGGCGGGTCTTGCCGGATTGAACATGTGCTATGAAGCCGTGGGCATGCATGCCAGCTTGCTGGGGTTCTGTCTGGAAAGTCTGGTGCTGGGCGATGATTTGTTGGGTCAGGCGATGCGCCTTGTGCGCGGTATTGATGTGACGCCAGACAGCACCTCTCTTGACGCGATGAAGGAGGTCTGTCTTGGCGGGCCGGGGCATTATCTTGGGTCGGACCAGACGCTGCGCCTGATGCAGACCGAATATACCTATCCAAAGGTCGGCAACCGCATGTCGCCCAAGGAATGGAACGAGGCGGGAAAGCCGCTGCTGCTTGACGCGGCGATTGCGCGGAAGAATAGTATCCTTGCCAGCGCGGGCAGTCGCATCGACCCAGAAATTGATGCTATGATCCGGGCGAAATACAACATTCATTTTAAGTGAGGCTGCCATGATCTCTGCCAATATGACGAAGTTCTACATCAACGGGGCTTGGGTAGAGCCGATTTCAGCGGTGCGGATTGGGGTGGAAAACCCGGCGACCGAAGAAATCGTTTGCCAAATGGCCATGGGCAATGATGCCGATGCCGACCGTGCTATTATGGCGGCGCGGGCGGCTTTTGATGGCTGGACAATCGTGCCGATAAAGGACCGGATTGCGCTATTGAAGCGGATACTTGAGGTTTACAACAGTCGCGCTGATGATTTTGCAGCCGCAATGACTACTGAAATGGGCGCGCCTAAGGCTTGGGCGCGTGATGTCCAATTCTGGGCAGGGCAGGTGCATATAGAGGCGACGATCAAAGCCGCCGAAGAACTGGCTTGGGAATATTCGCGCGGCACAACGCGGATTGTGTACGAGGGCATTGGCGTTTGCGCGTTGATCACGCCTTGGAACTGGCCGATGAATCAGATTGCCTGCAAGGTGGCCCCCGCGTTGGTGGCGGGCTGCACGATGGTGTTGAAGCCATCGGAAATTGCGCCTTTGTCGGGTGTGTTGTTTGCCGAGGTTTGCCATGCGGCGGGGGTTCCGCCGGGCGTGTTCAATCTGGTGAACGGCGACGGTCCCGGTGTGGGCACGCGTATCACCTCGCACCCTGAGGTGGATATGGTTTCGTTTACCGGGTCAACCCGTGCGGGCACCCTGATTGCGGCGGCGGCGGCGCCGACGGTGAAACGCGTGGCGCAGGAAATGGGCGGTAAATCGGCAAATATCATTCTGCCGAATGCCGATCTTGCGGCGGCTGTTGAGGCAGGTGTGAATGCGATCATGTCGAACACAGGCCAATCCTGTGATGCTCCGACTCGGATGTTCGTGCACCACAGTCAGCAGGCCGAGGCGCTGGTTGTGGCGAAGGCCACGGCAGAGGCGATTGTGCCCGGCGATCCATTGGCGGACGGCGTGACGATGGGGCCGCTGATATCGAAAGTGCAGTTTGACAAGGTTCAGCGTTTGATCCAAGTGGGTATTGATGAAGGGGCCACGCTGGTTACAGGCGGTATTGGCCGCCCGGCAGGGCTGAATCGGGGCTGGTTCTGCAAGCCCACGATTTTTGCCGATGTGGAAAACGAAATGACGATTTCCAAGGAAGAAATCTTTGGCCCGGTGCTGGCGATCCTGCCCTACGACACGGTGGATGATGCGGTGCGGATGGCCAATGATTCCGTTTATGGCCTTGCCGCCTATATCGCGGGTCCGGTGGAAGATGCGCGGCCTGTTGCACGGCGGCTGCGGGCGGGGACGGTGAACCTGAATTATCCTGATTGGGATACGTCGGCTCCGTTTGGCGGCTATAAACAGTCCGGCAACGGGCGCGAATATGCGGATTGGGGCATCCATGACTTCTGCGAGGTCAAGGGTATCGTCGGCTACGGCGACTGATCAATTCAGGGGCGGCAGACAGCCGCCCCACAATCAACGAGGATCCCATGCATTACGGATATATCGGCCTTGGCAATCTGGGGGCCGCTTGCGCGGGCTGTTTGCTGCAAGACGGCTTTGCGGTGACGGTATATGACCTTAATTCGGCGCTTTCGGAACCTTTGCTGGCAAAGGGGGCGACCTTGGCCCGCAGTGCCGAGGAACTGGCGGCGTCGGTGGATCATGTGATAACCTGCCTGCCATCGCCTGCGATATCGGAACGCGTGCTGCGCAATATTTTGCCGCATATGAAGGCGGGTGCGTCGTGGGTAGAGATGTCAACACTGGGGCGCGACGAAGTGTTGGCGCTTGCGGCAGTTGCTGATGCGGCGGGCGTGCGGATGATGGAACTGCCTGTCACTGGCGGCGTGCATCTGGCCTATCAAGGCAAGATTACCATGCTGGCGGGGGGCGACCGCGACCTGTTCGATCTGCATCACGGGGCGATGGCCGCGATGGGGGATAAAATCTTTCACATGGGGCCGCTTGGATCATCTTCAATCATCAAGGTCATCACCAACATGCTGGCGTTCATTCATCTGAAAGCCTGCGGCGAGGCATTGATGCTGGCGAAACGTGGCGGGCTTGATCTGGGGCAGGCGTGGCATGCGATTGCGGCGTCTTCGGGCAATTCTTTCGTGCATGAAACCGAAGGCGCGCTGATTTTGAACGGGTCGTATGACATTGCGTTCAATATTGATTTGGCATTGAAAGATCTGGGCTTTGCTTTGGGATTTGGAAAAGAATTTGGGGTGCCGCTGGATTTGGCGAGCGCCACGAACCAGACCTATGTTGCGGCAAAGGCGGCCTATGGCGGCGAGGCTCAATCACCGATGATAGCGAAACTTCTGGAGGATTTGCTGGGTACGGATTTGCGGGCGGACGGGTTTCCGGCGCGGTTAGAATGATGCGGGACGAGGATAAGGTGCTTGCAGCGCGGCTGCAACATCACCGGGCAGCGGGGCTGACGCAAGGCGCACCCATCGCTTTGCCGATTATCACGGCGACAACGTTTCATGTGCCGGATCATACCAAGGGCGGCTATAGTTATTCCCGTGCGGCCAGCCCGACTTGGGATGAAGTCGAAGCGCAACTTGGTCTGCTAGAGGAGGCCCCTGTGGTGGCGTTTCCATCGGGAATGGCGGCGATTTCGGCGGCTTTGATGGCGACGCTTTCGACAGGCAAGCGGATTGTGCTGCCATCGGATGGCTATTACGTCACGCGGGTGTTTTCAGAACAGTTCCTGAAGCCGTTTGGTGTGGAGGTGGAGATGATCCCAACCACAGCCTTTGATTCCGCTGATTTTACCGGGGCAGGCGTTGTTTACCTTGAGACGCCGTCGAACCCCGGATTGGATGTCTGTGATATAGCCGTTGTGGCACAGCGCGCCCATGCTGCCGGGGCCTTGGTGATTGCCGACAACACCACCATGACGCCGCTGTTGCAGCGGCCGTTGGATTTGGGGGCTGATCTGGTGGTGGCGGCCGATACCAAGGCACCTGCCGGGCATTCTGATGTGCTGTTTGGCCATGTCGCCGGGCGCGAAGCGGACCTGATGGCGCGGGTGCGCGACTGGCGGAGGTTGTCTGGCGCGGTGCCGGGGTCTTTTGAAGCGTGGCTGGTGCACCGGGGGATCGAGACGCTGGAAGTGCGGTTGAGCCGCATGTGTGCGTCGGCTGGGGTGATTGCGGAACGGTTGTTGGCGCATCCTAGCGTGTTGGCGGTGCGGTATCCGGGGTTGGTGGGTGATCCGTCCTATGCCGTGGCCGCGCGGCAGATGTCGGGGTTTGGGTTTTTGATATCTTTCACGCTGGCGGACGGTGTGGTGGCGGAAAAGTTTCTGGCTGATTGTCCGTTTATCGCGCAGGCGACCAGTTTTGGATCAACCCACACATCAGGTGAGCGGCGCGCGCGCTGGGGGGATGCGGTGCCTGAAGGGTTGATCCGGTTGTCGGTGGGGTGTGAGCCTTTGGGACCGCTTTGGGCGGCGATTGACGCGGCTTTGCCGAGTTCGGCGTAGCCCCCCCACCCCGACCCTCCCCCACCGAGGGGGGAGGGAGGGCGCGGGTTACGCGCGGTGCGCGGTTTGTCAGATCAGGCTGATCAAGCGGGTAGCCTCGTCTGCGGTACTGGTGAGCGGGCTGCGGTCTTCGCCGGGGAAGAAGCGCGCGCGGGTGGCGGTGGGCATGGGTGCAGGGGTTTCGATCAGGATACGGGGGCCGATTTTGGCGGTTTCTGACTGCCAGCTTTTGGCAAGCGCGATTTGGGCGGCTTTGCTGGCACCATAAGCGCCGAAGAATTTTTGACCGGCGCGGGGATCATCAAGGAACAGGGCGGAGCCTTTGTGGGCGCGGAGCAGCGGTTCGATCATTGGGATCAGTGACCCAGTGGCGCGAGCGTTGGTGGCGATGGATTTGTCCCAATCTTTGGCATCGAGCGCGCTTGCGGGGGCAAGTGGGGCCGCGTGGATGGCGGTATGCGCCCAGAGGCTTAGGCCGCCCCAGCGGGTGTGAATGTTGAGGCACAGATGGCGCATGGCATCGTCGTTGGTGACATCCATCGGGGCGAGGGTCAGTTGACCAGCGCCGGGAAGTTTCAAGGATTTTACGCGGTCGTCCAGGTCTTCTAACCCGCCTATGGTGCGGGCGACGGCAACCACATGCCAGCCGCGAATGGCGAGCTGTTCGGCAATGGCCGCGCCTAGGCCGCGGGAGGCACCTGTGACGAGGGCTATGCGTGGGGTCATTGGATGGTCCTGTCGCGGTGGCGTGGGTGGAAAGGGCGGATGCCTCCGGCGGGGATATTTAGGAACAGATGAAAGGGCAAGGGGGGGCTTTGGCGCTCGCATCCGGTGCGGCCATTTGTGGCAAACTCAACGGGGCTTAATGTTGCAGGGCTGTTCCGGGGGTGGGCGTCGGGCCTCCGGCGGGGATATTTTCAAACAGAAAAAGCGGCGGGTGGTTATTCCGCCGCTTTCATCTGGAAGCCTTCTTCGATTTTGTCGGCGGGGATCACCGGGTATTCGCCGGAAAAGCACGCGTCGCAGTATTGGGGCTGGTCGTTGTTGCGGCCCTTGGCCTCGCCTGCGGCGCGGTAAAGGCCATCTAGCGAGATGAATTTGAGGCTGTCGACACCGATCCATTGGCGCATTTCTTCTTCATTCATCGAGGCTGCCAGTAGTTTGGACCGCTCTGGCGTATCGACGCCGTAAAAGCAGGGCCATGCGGTGGGGGGGGAGGCGATGCGAAAGTGAACCTCGGCCGCGCCCGCCTCAAGGATCATGTCTTTGATCTTGCGGCTGGTGGTGCCACGAACCACTGAATCGTCGACCAAAATCACCCGCTTGCCTTTGACCAGCGCGCGGTTGACGTTCAGCTTCAGGCGCACGCCCATGTTGCGGATATGCTCGGTCGGTTCAATAAAGGTGCGGCCCATGTATTGGTTGCGGATGATGCCCATCGCGTAGGGGATGCCGGATTGTTGGGAAAATCCGATGGCGGCGGGGGTGCCAGAGTCGGGGACGGGGCAGACCAGATCGGCGTCGACAGGAGCCTCAATCGCCAGTTCGCGACCGATGGCGGCGCGGGTTTCATAGACGGAGCGGCCGCCGAGGATGGAATCGGGGCGGCTGAAATAGACGTGTTCGAACAGGCAAAAGCGGGGGGCTTTGCGTTCGAACGGGTAGGACGAGTCAATGCGGCCGTTTTCAATCACCACCATTTCGCCGGGGGCGATTTCGCGGATAAACTCGGCACCGATGATGTCGAGCGCGCAGGTTTCTGATGACAGCACCCATGCGTCGTCTGCGAGGCGACCAAGCACGAGGGGGCGCACGCCCAAGGCGTCGCGGACGCCGATCAGTTTGGTGCGGGTCATGGCGACGATGGAAAACGCACCTTCAACGCGACGCAGGGCGTCTTTGATGCGCTCGGCGATGGTTTTCTGGATCGACCGCGCCATCAGGTGGATGATGCATTCAGAATCGGACGAGGATTGGAAGATCGATCCGCGCTCAATCAACTCGCGGCGCAGGGCGCTTGCGTTGGTGAGGTTGCCGTTGTGGGCGATGGCGGCACCGCCCATGGAAAATTCGCCAAAGAACGGCTGCACATCGCGGATGGCGGTGGCACCTTTTGATCCGGCGGTGGAATAGCGGACATGGCCGATGGCAAGCGGGCCGGGCAGGGTATCCATCACGTCGGCTTTCGTGAAATTATCGCGCACATAGCCGAAACGCCGGGCGGAGTTGAAGCCGGTGTCGGGATCATGGGAGACGATGCCGCCCGCCTCTTGCCCCCGGTGTTGCAGGGCGTGCAGGCCAAGCGCCACGAAATTTGAGGCATCTTTCACGCCGATGACGCCAAAAATCCCGCATTCCTCTTTCAACTTGTCGTCGTCAAAAGGGTGGCTGAGGAAGGGGCGCATATGCGGGGCTCCGAATCCAGTGTTTTGCATGAGGATCAGATAGGCCTTTGATGCGGCACTGTCACGCCCCGATTGGGGACGTATCAGTTGCTGGGGGCGGGAGTTGCCGGGGCGGCTGCGTCGGCGGCAGGAGCCGGTTCGGCCGATACGGGCGCATCAGGTGTGCCACAGACACTGACCAGTTGTTCGTAGCGGGCCACAATCCAGCCCGGCGCATCGGTGGGGATGTTTTCGTCGATATTGGCCTGGAAGGACGCGATGACCTTGGCGGTGCGGGACTCGTCGACCATGGGCATCGAGGCGGGGCCGACGGCGCGGTCGTAGACGATGAAAGCAACGACGACGAGGACGATGCCGCGCAGGACGCCGAAGAGGAAGCCAAGGCCCTGATCAATGCCGCCAAGGGCGGAGCGTTGCACGACGGAAGAGAACAGCGGCGTGAACAGGGCGGCAAGGATCAGGCCCACGGCGAAGACGCCAGCGAAGGCTGCGATGATCGACAACTCGCAGCTGTCGGACAAGAATTTTTCGCCAATCCATGGCAGTTCCTTGACCAAAGGTTGCGCTTGCGGTGCAAAAATGAACGCGAGGATTGCAGCACCGACCCAGCCCGCAATGGCCATCGCTTCGCGCACGAAGCCGCGCGAGTAGGCGAGGATCGCGGACAGCACGATCACGCCAGCGGCGACCGCATCAATCAGGGTAAAACCTTCCATCACGCACCTCTTGTTGGGGTCAACCGGCCCCGAAAATTTCGCCGACAAATGCTGTCAGATCAGGCATCAGGCGGACCTTCATATCGTCACTGCTGCCCAGTTTAGACCGGGCGGGGGCGACGGCTTGGGTAAAACCAAGCTTTGACGCCTCTTTCAACCTGTTTTCGGTCTGTGTCACGGGGCGCAGCGCACCGGACAGGCTAATCTCGCCAAAAAGCACCATCTCTGGCGGAATTGCCACATCTTCACGCGCCGAAAGCAGCGCTGCCGCAACCGCAAGATCAGCGGCGGGTTCCGACACGCGCATGCCACCGGCGACGTTCAGGAAGACGTCAAGCCCGGTAAAGGGGATACCGCAGCGCGCCTCTAGGACTGCCAGAATTGTCGATAGGCGGCCAGAGTCGAGGCCGACCACCGTGCGGCGCGGGGTGCCGAGCGAGGACGGTGTTACGAGGGCTTGGATTTCCGTGAGAACAGGTCTTGTGCCTTCGATGCCTGCAAAAACGGCGGAGCCGGGGGTAGCGGTGCCGCGATCTGACAGGAACAGCGCCGACGGGTTGCTGACCTGTTGCAGCCCG
Source organism: Pseudorhodobacter sp. (assembly GCA_031413495.1). GTDB lineage: Bacteria > Pseudomonadota > Alphaproteobacteria > Rhodobacterales > Rhodobacteraceae > JACMNW01. The sequence goes on from JANOFE010000024.1 coordinate 42,462, forward strand.
TCGCCGGTCATCTCGAACACGCCAATTTCATCTGCCGGGCCGAAGCGGTTTTTGACGGCGCGCAGAATGCGGAATTGGTGGCCGCGTTCGCCTTCAAAATACAGCACGGTATCGACCATGTGTTCCACCACGCGGGGGCCCGCGATTTGGCCGTCTTTGGTGACGTGGCCGACCAGAATGATCGCGACATTGCGGCGTTTGGCGAAGGTGAC